>NZ_MVBK01000067.1:0-3786 GCF_002000365.1 Thioalkalivibrio denitrificans
TGTCATGCTGAGGTTGGCGGCCATTTCAACGTATTCCGCTTATCTTTCCACCTGTTGCGAACCAGCCGGTGTCCGACCGGTGAGATATGCGGGCTAGGCCTCGGCCCCCATCCCTTTTCCCTTTTCCCTTTTCCCTTGTACCTGCCTTGCAGGCAGGCGCACGGTAGCGGTCACGCCGCCGTGCTCGTTGGGTCGGATGTCGATGTGGCCGCCGTGGCGCTCGACGATGCCCAGGCTCACAGACAGGCCGAGGCCGCTGCCGCGCCCCACCGGCTTGGTGGTGAAGAACGGGTCGAAAAGCTTGTCCAGGATGTCCGGGTCCACGCCCGTGCCCTGATCGCAGACGCAGAAATAGATATCCCCGTCGGCCTCGTGCCGGGCCATGATCAGGACCTCGTCGCCCGGGTGGCTGGCCTGGATGGCATTGAGCAGCAGGTTGATCAGCACCTGGCGCAGCTGGTGCACGTCGCCCTCCATCATCAGCCCTTCCTCCACCTCGAGCCGGATGGTGACCTCCTGCGCCTTTGCCGCCTGGTTGACCAGGATGAGCGTCTCCTCCGCCCAGGGGCGGACGTCGATGGCCTCGTAGCGGGGCGGCACCTGCCGTGCGAAGTTGAGGATGCCGTTGACAATGCGAGAGGCGCGTTGTGCCTCGTCCATCAGTGACTGCACGTCCTCGCGCAGGCGCGTGTGTTCTGCGGGCAGCTCGCGCCGGATCAGCTTGCCCAGGGACAGGATGTTGTTCAGGGGGTTGTTGAGTTCATGGCCGATGCCCGCTGCCATCTCGCCGATGGAGGCCAGCTTGGCGGACTGCACCAGCATGTGCTGTGCCTCGTCCCGGTCCCGGCGGGCGCGCTCCAGCGTTTCGGCCATGTAATTGAAGGAGTCCTGCAGCTGACGGATCTCCTGGGTGCCGTGGGGCTCGGTGCGCTCCAGCGGCTCACCGCGGGCGTAGGCCTTGAGATTGTGCGCGAGCCGGGTGATGGGCCTCGCGATGCGCCGCGCGCTCACCTGTGCCAGCAGGAGGCTGGCAATGAGCGCCAGTGCCGCCAGCAGCAGGATGCCCTGGCGGATGCGCTTGAACGGGGCGGTGACCGCGTCATGACGCACCTCCGAAATCACCAGCCAGCTCGCCAGCTGGTTGGGATACGGCGTGTACTCGGCGTGATAGACGCGCGAAGGCCGCGTGGTGAGGTCCGTGGCGCCGAAGGGGCGCGTCGCCATGGTGTTCGCGACCCGGGTTCCGAACAGGGTGTCCAGGCGCAGTTCCGGCCGCTTGCCGTGGGTGAACAGCAGTCCGGAGCCCTCGTCGAAAAGGATCAGTCCCTCACGATCAGGGCGGTCGGGGTTCAGTTCCGCCACCGTGAGACGGCCCTCGCTCAGGCGCGGCGCCAGTTCCAGCATGCGCTCGATCTGCAGCCCGGTGGAGTTGGCCAGCAGGTACCCCACCACCCCTTCGCCCTCGCGCTCGATGGGGACCACCGCGTCGTACATGGGAGGGATCGCGCCAAACACATAGTCGCTACGCGACTCCGGCAGCAATTGGTAGCTCACCTCGCCCAGCGGACTGGAGCGCAGCCGCTGCAGGAACGCCTCGTCGTCCAGTTCCTCCTCCGCGTACGGATAGGGATCCATGCCCTCGTAGTGGGTGGGCATCACCTGGCGGTCCCGGATCATCAGCAGCGTGTTGCCGCGCACGTCCAGCACGCGGATGGTGCCCACGTCCGGAATCAGGGCGGTGAACTCCTCGAGGAAGATCCCCAGCTGCGCGGCGCGCAGGTTGAACTGCGGATGCTTGTGGCCGTCGCGGGCCTGGCTGAGCACCGACTGAAAGGCCTGCATGGGGGCCGATTCCACCAGCGCGCTGATGACCTCGCGCTCGAACATGAGCCGCCGGTCGATCTCCGCCACCAGGGTGTTGAGGCTCGCGCCGATCTCGCGGTCCCGGTCGCTGCTGTACTGGCGCTCGCTGTACCCGGTGACCAGCAGCACCAGCACCGTCAGGGGCAGCACGGTGGCCAGCGACACCCACAGGGAAATGTTGGTTCTCAGGCGCACGAGAAAGAGACCCGTTCGGGCGGGGTGGGGTTCAGTGCCATTGTCTCATGGGTCTGGTGTCGTGTCCCGCAAGTATCCTGCCATTCAGCGCGGTTGTGCGATGCTGTGCGCGGCCTTCGCCGGTTATAATGGGTCATCCTCACCCCATGAGCAGGCTTGTATGCGTATCTGCTGGTCCAACTGGGCGCTGGTCGTCGTGGTCGTGGTGCTGGGCAGCGTCTCGCTGCTGGCCAGCTGCGGCCAGAAGGGCGACCTGTACCTGCCGGAGGAGCCCCCGGCCGAAACCCAAAACGAAAACGACCGCCCGTAGTCTGACGGGATAAGACCGGATCGCCTTGCGCGGGCAACCCGCCCGCGGGCGTGCACGGTAGGCCGGCCCCGGAGCCAAGCTCGACCATGGACCACTTTGTCTACAACGACGGTGAACTGCACGCGGAGCAGGTGCCCCTGGCGCGTATCGCGGAGGCCCACGGCACGCCCTGTTACGTGTACTCCCGGGCCACCCTGGAACGCCACTGGCGGGCCTTCGATGCCGCGCTCGGGGATCATCCTCACCTTGTCTGCTATGCCGTCAAGGCCAACTCCAGCCTCGCGGTCCTCAATGTGCTCGCGCGACTGGGATCCGGTTTCGATATCGTCTCGGCGGGTGAGCTGGAGCGGGTGCTGCGCGCCGGCGGCGATCCGTCACGGGTCGTGTTCTCGGGCGTGGGCAAGCGCACCGACGAGATGCGCCGGGCCCTGGAGGCGGGTATCCGCTGTTTCAACGTGGAGTCCGAATCCGAGCTGGCGCGCCTGAACCGGGTGGCCGGCGAGGCGGGCGTAGCCGCGCCCGTGTCGATTCGTGTCAACCCGGACGTGGATGCCCGGACCCACCCCTACATCTCCACGGGCCTCAAGGAAAACAAGTTCGGCGTGGACATCCGCGAGGCGCCGCGGCTCTACCGGGAGGCCGCGGATCTGCCGCATCTGCGCGTGGTGGGCGTGGACTGCCACATCGGCTCCCAGCTGACCGAATTGAGCCCCTTCGTGGATGCCCTGCAGCGGGTTCTGGAGCTGGCGCATTCGCTGGAGGCCCAGGGCATCGGCCTGGATCATCTGGATCTGGGCGGCGGCCTGGGCGTGCGCTACCGGGACGAAACACCGCCCCTGCCCGACGCCTATGCCCGGGCCCTGTTTGAAGGGCTGTCGGATACGCGCTACGAGATCCTGCTGGAACCGGGGCGTGCCATCGCGGGCAACGCCGGTGTCCTGCTCACCCGGGTGGAGTATCTGAAGCACACCCCGCACAAGGATTTTGCCGTGGTCGATGCCGCGATGAACGATCTGATCCGTCCGGCCCTCTACGGTGCCTGGCAGGAGATCGTGGCGGTGTCGCCGCGCCCGGGCGAGTCCCGGCGCTACGACGTGGTGGGCCCCGTCTGCGAGACCGGCGACTTCCTCGGCAAGGAACGCGACCTGGTTCTGGCCGAGGGTGACCTGCTGGCGGTGCGCTCCGCGGGCGCTTACGGCTACACCATGAGCTCCAATTACAACAGCCGCCCCCGCGTCGCTGAAGTCATGGTCGACGGCGATGCCATGCACCTGGTCACGCGCCGCGAAACCCTCGACGAACTCATGGCCCGGGAGACGGTTTTACCTTAGTCAGTTGTCAGTGGTCCGTTGTCAGTCGTTGAAAACCGCTTGACACAGGACTTGCCGGTTCCAGGCTCCTGACAACTGACAACTGAC
>NZ_MVBK01000067.1:3839-15478 GCF_002000365.1 Thioalkalivibrio denitrificans
GACAACTGACAACTGACAATGGACCGCATTCCCGAACCCGAACTGATGCTGGACCCGGAACAGGCACGCGCCTATGCCGAGGCCGATTTCGCGGAGCCCCACGGGCATTTCATCGAACTGTTCCGGGAGACCTTTCCACAGCTTGAGATCGAGGGTCCCGTACTGGATCTGGGCTGCGGCCCGGGGGATGTTGCCATGCGATTCGCGCGCGCGTTTCCCGCTGCGGAGGTGGACGGCATTGACGGTGCGCCTGCCATGCTCGCCGAAGGCAAGCGGCTGCTCGCGGGCAGCGGTCTGGAGACGCGCGTGCGACTCATTCAGGCCTGCCTGCCGGGCGATGTTCCGCCGCGGCCACACTACCGCGGTGTGATCTCCAACAGCCTGCTGCATCACCTGCATGATCCGGCCGTGCTCTGGAATGCGGTGGACCAATACACCGAGCCGGGCGGCTTTGTCTTCGTCATGGACCTGATGCGGCCGGACAGCCGCGAGACGGCGGAGGCGCTGGTGGCGCAATACGCCGCATCCGAGCCCGATGTGCTGCAGCGGGACTTCTTCAACTCGCTGCTGGCGGCGTTCACGCCGGACGAGGTGCGCGTGCAGTTGGCCCGTTCGGGTCTCGGCGATCTGGGGGTGCGCGCGGTGAGCGACCGGCATCTGCTGGTCAGCGGGTTCGTCGCCTGAGCGGGCGGGTGCCTTAGCAGGTCTTGACCTCTCCGCAGTTCGCGGTCTTTGCCGAAACGTGTAGTTCGCTTCGCGCACTCAATCTGCAGCAGCAAAGACCCTGTCGAAATCCCTGGCGAGCTTTGCGCCTTCGCGAGAGGACAATGCTCTTCATTGCGCTTCGTCCCATCGCTACAGCAGACCGAGTTTCTCATCCGTGGCGCCCGGGCCGTACTTGTCTTTCGGCGGCCACGGCCGGTCGCGCCAGTGGGGCTCGAAGGCGAACGAGGACCTGCTTCGGCCCGGCAGCAGCGCGCCGTTGCCCGCGCCGCGGGCATAGTCGTAGTAGAGCTTGATCACCTGTTCGCGGCTCACCTGTTGTGCCGCACGATGCGCGATGCAGGCCTCCACCCAGGCCCGCACCCGGTCGTAGCGCGCTTCGTCGGGCAACCGGAAGTCCTCGTAATATTCGAGAAACCAGAAGCGCATGAACAGCGGTGTGAACACCGTTTCCGCCCAGCCGAATTCATCGAAGAGAAACGGGCCCTGAGGCGCATGTTCCAGCAGGAAGTCATCGAGTGCGGCGTAGCGGGCGAGCATGGTGTCGCGCAGGACCTCGCGGCGCCCGGAATCCTGGTTCATCACCCAGCCGTAGCCTGCGGCGGCGAAATCGCCCTCCATGCTGACCATCATGCCTTCGACAGCGCGGCGCCAAGGGTCACGCTGCGCCACCGGCGGCTCGGAAAACACATCCTCCAGGTAGCGCAGGATCACCAGGCTCTCCCGAATGATCCCCCCGTCCGGCCTTTCGAGCACGGGCAGGGCCGTCGTGCCCCGCGTCTTCTCGACAAGCCAGTCGGGCCGGGGGCGGGTGATGTCGACGACGTGAAAATTCACAGCGTCGCGCCGGCCCTTGAGCGCGAGCAGGATCTCGAGCCGCTGGCAGAAGGGGCAGACGGGGATCTGATAGACGACGAGCTGTGCCATGCCGATGTTCGAAGGGTCCGTGGGCCACTGCCGGGTGCTTCCGGATGCCATTGGATCACGGGGGCCTGGCGGGTGTCACACCGGCGCCGGCCGGGGTATCTCATGCGAATCCTGTCAGTTCGTCCCATATGGTTTATTACAAAACGCTTTCCTTCCCCCCCGGCCCCCGGCTACGCTAACGAAATGCGCCTGCAATTCAGCAAGATGCACGGCCTTGGCAACGACTTCGTGGTGATCGACGCCATCGGTCAGGCCGTGGAGCTCACCCCCGACCAGGTCCGCCTGCTGGCGAACCGGCGCCTCGGCGTGGGCTGCGACCAGGTGCTGCTGGTGGAGCGTCCTTCGGACCCGGCCCGGGCCGACTTCCGCTACCGCATCTTCAACGCCGACGGCAACGAGGTGGAACAGTGCGGCAACGGCGCCCGCTGCTTCGCCGTGTTCGTGCGCGAGCGGGGGCTGACTGCCAAGGACGACATTCCCGTCGAGACGCCGGCCGGCATCATCCGGCTCCGGGTGCAGCCTGACGGCCAGGTGACGGTGGACATGGGTCCGCCGAAGCTCAAGCCCTGGCAGATCCCCTTCGAAGCCCCGGAGGCCCTGCCCGCCTATCCGCTGGAGGTGGAGGGCGAGACCTTCGAGATCGGCGCCGTGTCCATGGGCAACCCCCACGCGGTGCTCAGGGTCGAGAATGTACAGACCGCGCCGGTGGCGCGCCTCGGGCCCCTTATCGAGGGCCATGAGCGCTTTCCCCGCAGGGTCAACGTGGGATTCATGCAGGTGCAATCGTCCGGTGAGATCCGCCTCAGGGTCTACGAGCGGGGCGTCGGCGAGACGCTGGCCTGCGGCACCGGCGCCTGCGCGGCCGTGGTCGTGGGGCGCATCCAGGGCCTCCTGGACGAACGCGTCGCGGTGGACCTTCCGGGCGGGCGGCTTGTGATAGACTGGCCCGGACAAGAAGAGGCGCCGGTACTGATGACCGGCCCCGCCACCCAGGTCTTCACAGGCAGCATGGAAATATGAGCACCCATACCAACCTGGCCGAGGATGCGCTCAGCGAGGAGGCCGTGGAGGCCTGGCTGCGTGCGCACCCGGATTTCTTCGAGCGTCACGAAGCACTGCTGGACATCCTGAAACTCCCCCACCCCGCAGGTGGCGCCGTGTCGCTCATCGAGCGTCAGATCGGCTGGCTGCGGGACAAGAACCGCCAGCTGGAACGCAAACTCATGGACCTGGTGCAGGTGGCGCGGGAGAACGAGCGGCTCAGCCAGCGCATGCACCAGCTGGCGCTGGGCCTGATGGATGCCGACAGCCTGGATGGGGTACTGGCTACCACCCAGGAGCAGCTGCGCACCGAGTTTCGCGCCGACCACGTGGTGGTGCGCCTGCTGGGCGACCCGCAGCGCGGCCTGCACTTCGTGGGCGAGTCAGACACGGCCATGCAGCTCTTCGAGGACCTGTTCGAGAGCCGCCGGCCCCTCTGCGGACGGCTCTCCGGCGAGCAGATGTCGGCCCTGTTCCCCGACGCACCGGATCCGGTGAAATCCGCGGTGGTGGTGGCGCTCATGGACGGGAACCGGCGCCTGGGCATCCTGGCGCTGGGCAGCCGCGAGGACACCCGTTTTCACCCGGGCATGGGCACCCTGTTCCTGGGTTATCTCGGGGAGATCATCTCCCACGCGGTCGCGACGCGACTGAAGGCCTGATTCAAAATTCAAAATTCAAGATTCAAGATTCAAGATTCAAAGGATAGCGTTTCGAGGATGATCCGGTGAATGTACCCCCTTTGAATTTTGAATCTTGAATATTGAATCCTCTTCACCCTGGCTTTCCCGCTATCTTCGCCACCTGAGCGAGGAGCGCCGCTGCTCCCCCCACACCGTCGACAACTACGCCCGCGATCTGCAGCGGCTGCGGGAAGCGGTGGGCGACGACTGGCCGCAGGTCCGGGTGCACGATATCCGGGCGCTGGTGGCGAAGGCGCATCGACAGGGTGCCGGCAGTCGCAGCCTGCAGCGTCTGCTCTCCGCGATCCGCGGGTTCTTCAGTTTTCTCGTGCGCGAGGGGGTGGTGGATGCCAATCCCGCGCAGGACGTGCGTGCGCCGAAGGCCGGGCGCAAGCTGCCCGGCGTCCTGGACGTGGACCAGGTGTCGCGCCTCGTGACCGTGCCCGGAGATGACGCGCTCGCCGTGCGCGACCGGGCGATCCTCGAGCTCTTCTACTCGTCGGGCCTGCGCCTGGCGGAACTCGTCGGACTCGACGTCACCGACGTCGATCTGGCGGACCGGCAACTGCGTGTCACCGGCAAGGGGCGCAAAAGCCGCGATCTGCCGGTGGGCCGCCACGCGGTGGCCGCACTCAACGACTGGCTCGCCCTGCGCGCGGATCTGGCGAAGCCCGACGAGCCGGCCCTGTTCGTGAGCCGTCGCGGTGAACGCCTGGGGGCCCGGGCGGTCCAGGCGCGCCTCTCGCGCCACGCGGTGGTCCAGGGCCTGGACCGGCGCGTGCACCCGCACCTGCTGCGCCACTCTTTCGCCAGCCACCTGCTGGAATCCTCCGGCGACCTGCGCGCCGTGCAGGAACTGCTGGGCCACGCGGACATCAGCACCACCCAGGTCTACACGCACCTGGACTACCAGCATCTGGCGCGGGTCTACGACACGGCACATCCCCGGGCAAGACGCAAGCCGCGTTCCTGAGCGCTCCCCGCATAGATAGAGCGAAAAGGGCTCAGGTCCGTGATGAAGTGGTTGTAGGTGTAGTCCACCGGGCCGAGCAGCATGGGTAGGTTGGGGTGAGGAACGAACCCCAACATGCGAGCCCCATCCCGGCCAACCCCGTTGGGGTTCGCGCGGCTCACCCCAACCTACCGGATCTCCCGTTCTCCTGGTGTGCCAGGCACGCTCTGTGAGGGGGGGTTGTCCTGAATAACCTTCGTGCCCTTCGTGTGCTTCGTGGTTAAACGGGGGTTCGTCAGGAATTCCCCCGCATGCATCGCATTGGCACCGTGGCCGGTGCGGAACTGGTAAAGTCCTTTCCATGACCGTTCAGAACCAGATCCTCGCCCTGCGTAAGCAGTTGAACACCGTGGTGGTAGGTCAGCACCGGCTGCTGGACCGTCTCGTCATCAGCCTGCTCACGGGTGGGCACGTGCTGGTGGAGGGGCTGCCGGGGCTTGCCAAGACCACCGCCGTGAACGCCCTGGCCGATGGCGTGCATGCCCGCTTCAAGCGCCTGCAGTTCACGCCGGATCTTCTGCCCGCCGACCTCACCGGCAGCGAGATCTATCTCACCGACCGGCATGAGTTCGTGTTCCGCGAGGGACCGCTGTTCAACGAGATCCTGCTGGCGGACGAGATCAACCGTGCCCCCGCCAAGGTCCAGTCGGCCCTGCTCGAGGCCATGCAGGAGCACCAGGTTACCGTGGGCGGGGTCACGCGGCCGCTGCCGCCCCTGTTCATGGTCATGGCGACGCAGAATCCGATCGAGCAGGCGGGCACTTACCCTCTGCCCGAGGCGCAACTGGACCGTTTCCTGCTGCACGTGGTGCTGGACTACCCCTCAGCGGATGAGGAGCTGCAGATCCTGCGTCTCGACCGGGCCCGTCTGCGGGGCGAGGCGCCGGATACCAGTCGGGGGCCCGTGACGGCGGAGACTGTCCTCGCGGCCCGGGCCGAGGTGGCCGCCATGCACATCGCGCCGGAACTTGAGCGCTACATCGTGGACCTTGTTGGGGCCACGCGGGCAGGGACCGAAGACGGGGCCGGCGCTCACCTGGCCCTGGGCGCCTCGCCGCGCGCCTCGCTGGCCATCGCCCGGGCCGCCAGCGCCGAGGCCTACCTGCGCGGCCGCGACTACGTGAGCCCCGACGACATCCTGGCCGTGGCGCCGGACTGTCTGCGCCACCGGGTGATGCTCAGTGTCCAGGCGCATATGGACGGCGTCGAGCGGGACGCGGTCATCGCAGAGCGCATCGGGGCCGTGCCGATCCCCTGATGCCCGCCTGGCTCGAACAGCTGCGGCGCGGCGCGTCCGACCGGCCCCTGCTCGGCACGGCGGAGCTGCATCGCCTGGCCCGTCTCGCCGAGCAGCCGGGCCCGCCGGAACGCGGTGGCGCCCAGCCCGGCGGGGAACGCTTGTCCCCCCTGCGCGGCCACGGCCTGGACTTCCAGGAATTGCGCCGCTACCAGGCCGGGGACGACGTGCGCGCCATGGACTGGCGCACCACCGCCCGCACCGGGCGTCCCCATGTGCGCGTCTACCACCAGGAACCGCGCCCCTCTCTCTACCTGCTGGTGGACCTGGGTGCGCGCATGCGCTTCGGCACCCGCGTACGTCTCAAGGCGGCGCAGGCAGCCCGGGTCGCCGTCTACCAGGCCCTGCGCACCGTGCGCGACGGCGGTGCCGTGGGCGCCGCCCTGCTCGGGGAGCCGCCCCGCTTCTGGCCCGTACGTGGCGGGCGGGTCCACGCCATGGCCCTGACCCGCGCGCTGGCCGCTCCCTGCCCGCCGCCCGACGGATTCATGACCACCGAGCCGGACCGGGCGCTGGGCATGCTCCGACGACTGCCCGTGGGCACCGAGGTGCTGATCCTGAGCGACCTGCACTGGCTGGACAGCGCCCGGGCGGGACTGCTGGGCGGCCTGGTCGCCGCCGGGCGTCCGGTGCAGGCGGTGTGCATCACTGATGCCGCCGAGCGCACCCTCCCGCCTCTGGGCCGCGCCCCGTTCAGCGTGCCCGGCGCGGAGGGCGCGCTCTGGGTGGACACCACGCGACCCGGCGTACGCGCCGCCTTCGATGCTCACGCCATGGCGCGCGTCGCCTCGCTGCGCCGGCTGCTCACGGGCGCCGGGGTACGATTCACGGAACTGGGCGCAGAGACGCCGGCGGCGGTCTGGACCCGAAGCCTCGGCAAAGGGCTGCCCGGCCGTGGATGATCTGGCCGACATCTTTCCGCCACCGGCGCCCGCAGCGGCGGAGGCCGGGGCCGCACTGACCTTTGGGTCGTGGGCACTTGCCGTACTGGTCCTTGGCGTGGTCGCCGGGGCGTGGCTCTGGCGACGCCGCCTCGCCCTGGAGGCCTGGTGGCTTGCCCGCCTGTTGCGCCGGGGTCGGTGCGAACCCCGGGAGGCCGCCCGCGACGGTCTGCGGCTGATGCGTCGCGCCTTTGGATCCGGCATCGCCCCCGACCTGGACGAGACACGCCGCGGGCTCGATGCCGGCTGCTACGGGCGCGAGCCCCCGCAGGCGAACATCTTGGCCCGTGACCTGGACAGGCTGAGGGCGCGGTTGTGAACCCCGCGGAGCTTCAGTTCGCCGTGCCCCTGTGGCTGCTGCTGCTTCCCCTGGCCCTGTTGCCATTGTGGCAGCGCTTCGGCGCGCGTCCGGCGGAGGGCGCCGGCGCCCGGTTGCGTCACCCGGATGCAGCGGGTCTGGGCACTGCCGCCCGGGTGCGCGGCCGTGCTCCTGTGGCCTGGCTGCGTGCTGCGGCGCTGGCGCTGGCGGTGGTGGCGCTCGCCCAGCCGCGCACGCCGGGCGCGTTCATCCCCGAGCCCGGCGAGGGCCGGGACCTGGTGCTGGTGGTGGATGTCTCGGGGAGCATGCTGGTGCGCGACTACCGGGCCGACGGGCGGCCTGTCTCGCGCATCGAGGTGCTCCAGGGGGTGGTGACCCGCTTCGTACGTGCCCGGGAGGGGGACCGCTTCGCGCTCGTTGCGCTCGCCGAGGAGGCGGGCACCGTGGTGCCGCTCACGCGGGACCGGGATCTGGTGGTCAGGCAGCTCGCCCGGCTGCGGGCCGGCGTGCTGGGAGACGACACGGCGATCGGCGACGGCATCGCCCTGGCCGTGGAGCAGTTCGCCGGGGGCGAGCGCCGGCCTGCGGTGATCCTGTTCTCCGACGGGGAAAGCAACGCCGGGATCCTGCATCCCGCGGAGGCCCTGGCACTGGCCCGGGCGGCGGCGGTGCCCCTGTACACGGTGGAGATCACCGGCGGCGCGGCGCTGGAGACGGCGGACGACGAGCCCGGTCTGGCGGACATGGCCGCCACCACCGGGGGGCGGTATTTCCACGCCGCCAGCACCCGGGATCTGGAGGGGGTGCTCGAGGCCATCGACCGGCTGGAGGCGCCCGCTGCCCCGACGCTGTCCGGAGAGCGCCTGTGGCGGTCCTGGTATCCGTTGCCCCTGGGCGGGGCGGCAGGGTTCCTGGGCATCGCGGGGCTGCTGGCGCTGAGGCGGGGCCCATGAGCCTCTCGACACTCGTGCCCCCGCTGTTGTGGCAACTGGAATGGCGGACCCCCCCGTGGCTGGCTCTGGCCCTGCTGCCCTGGTGTCTGCTGGCGCTCTCGCGCTGGCGCGACAGGCCGCTGCTGCGCTATGCCGACGCCGCCCTGCGCCCCTGGGCCCTGGAGCGACCGGGACATCGGGGCGCTCTGCGGTTTGCCGCGGTCGCCCTGGCGTGGCTGTTGCTGGCCGCTGCCCTGGCCGGGCCCCGGATACCCATGACTGTGGAAGCCGCCGGCCAGGGCCACCGAAGCGACCTCTCCCTGATGCTGGTGCTGGATGTCTCGCGCACCATGCTGGCCGAGGATGTTACGCCCCGGCGCCTGCAGCGGGCGATGCTGGAAACGGACGCGCTGCTGGAACACCTGCAGGGGGAGCGGGTGGGTGTGGTGGCGGTCTCGGGTCGCCCGCTGCTGCTCACTCCGCCCACCACGGACCGGGACGTCCTGCGCCATTATCTGGAACGCGCCCCCGGAGTCATGTCGGACCTCTCCGGCAAGGCCCTGGCGGGCGGGCTGCGTCTGGCCCGGGAGGCCATGACCGGGGAGGCGGGTGCCGTGGTGCTGATCACCGACGGCGACAGCCGTGCCCTCGCGGAGCCCCATCGGACGGACCTGCTGGCCGAGGCTAGCCGGCTGCGTGAGGCCGGTCTCGCCCTGTATGTCCTGGGGGTGGGCGGCGCGGAAGCCGTGGCGGTGCCCGCCCCGGGGGGCGGACTGCTGCGCGAGGGGGGCGAGGCCGTGCTCAGCCGCATGGACGTCCGGGCCCTCGAGCAACTGGCCGGGACGGGCGGCGGGCGCTATGCCGCAGCCGGCACCGTGGGTGCCCGCTGGGACCGCCTCTACACCGCGGGCATCGCCCGCATCCCCTCGGCTACCCAGGTGCACCAGTGGCGGGATCTGTACGGTTGGCTGCTCGCGCCCGCCTTGGTGCTGTTGCTGCTGTCCTGGTATCGGCCCGGCCCGGGTGCGGTACCGGCCGTGCTCCTGGGGGCGCTCCTGATCCCCGTGTACAGTGGGCCGGCCCATGCCGACGCAAGCCGGCACGAGGCCCGCGCCCATGCGGCCTACACGGCGGGCGACTACCATGCCGCGCTTCACGCCTATGTGCGTCTGGGCGGGTTCGCAGGCCGCATGGGTGAGGGGGCGAGCGCCTATCGCCTGGGGGACCATGCGCATGCCGCCGAGGCCTTCACCCGCGCCCTGCTGGAGGCCCCGGGGGACCGGGAACGGGCGGAGGCCCTGTTCAACCTGGGCAATGCCCGCTTCCGGCAGGGGGAGATGGCGGCCGCCGTGGAGGCCTACCGGGGTGCCCTGGCCTATCCGTCCCCCCACGGGGAACGCATCCTCCACAACCTGGCCCGGGCCGCCTCCCGTGCACCCGATCCCGCCGATGCGGGCCTGGCAGGGCGCCGGACTCGCCAGGCCACGGAAGACGTGGGCCGCATGGACCTGGAGGAGACGCCGGACTTTCCCGAGGACGAGGGGCCCAGTGACGCCGTCGCCGAAGAGGGCGAACGTGACGCCCTGGGTGAGGCCGTGGCCCGCGGGGAACGTATGCCCGAGGGTACCGGCGCGGCAGGGCGGCCCGGCGTCGTCCTGGACGTGAGCCGGGAATACGACGCCGCGCTCATGAAGCTCGATCGGCTGGAGGACCGCGATCTGCGGCTGCTGCGTGCGCTGCGCGACCGCGAGGCGCCCCGCGATCTGGAGTCCGGCCGGTGATTCCGCGCACCTGGCTGCTTCTGGTGCTGCTGGCGCTGCCGCTGTCCGCCCCGGGTGCCGGCCCCCGACTGCTGGTGATCCCGGAGACCACCACTCTGGAGCTGGGTGAGCCGTTGCGCCTGACCCTGCACGCCGAGGCCAGCGAGGGCAACCTCTTCGGCCTCTCCCTGGCATCCCTGGAGCCGGACTTTCGCGTGCGCTGGACCCAGCGTTCCCGGGGAGTGCGCGGGCCCGATCGTGTCTGGCAGCGCCAGGAGATGCGCCTGGAGCTCTATGCGCGCCGGCCCGGGACCTTCGAGTTGCCCCCGCTGCGCCTGATGGACGCAGTGAGCGAGCCGTTGACCGTGCACGTCGATCCGCCGCACAGCCTTGGCCTGGCGCTCCATGCCACGACGGACAACGCGCAGCCTTACGTGCGGGAGCCGGTGGTGTTGCGTCTGGATGTGGAGACGGACCATAACCAGTTCGAGCTGCATATACCGGGTCCGATGTCGCGGGAAGCACACATCGAGTTCCTGCGCCGGGAGCGACACGAGGAAAGTCAGGACGGACGATACCGCCTGCGCCATTACTGGCTGATCATTCCGCTCTACGAAGGCCCCCTGGAACTGGAGCTGCCCTGGCTCGAGATGCATGACTTCCGGCGCCAGGGCGTGCCCCTGCGCCTGCCTGCGGAAACGGTGCATCTCGATGTGCGCGCGGTGCCCGGCTACCTGCCGGTGGACGTGGCGCTGGCGCCGGTGGCCGTGCGGCAGTCGATCTCCCCGGGATCCCATGCGAAGGGGGAACCGGCCCTTTGGACCCTGGAGCTGCAAGGACGGGACCTCTCCCTTCGGCGCGTTCGCCGGCTGGTGGAGCGGGTGACGGACGGGACCGACGGCGCGCTCCGCTTTCACGCGCCCGCCATCGAGCGCCTGACCCCCCGGGACGTGCCGCCGGGCGAGGCCGTGCTGCGTGTGGAGATCCCCTTCACACCCCGGTCGACGGGGGATCTCAGGGTGCCGGATTTGCGCATTCCCTGGTTCGACACGACCAGCGGACGTCTCACCGCGGCCGAGGCGCCCGGGGGGCTCGTGCAGGTCTACGATCCCCTGCGCCGCGTTCTGCTTCAGGCAACGGCGGCGTTCGTCGCGCTGCTCGCGGCCGGGCTGCTGGTCATCGCCCTGGGTGCTGTCATCCGAAGGTTCAGGGTGCGGCGGATCCTCCACCGCCGGGTGGCGGAGGCCGGGAGTGCCAGGGCGCTGGCGCGTGCTCTGCTGACCCTGGAAGCGTCACCGCCCACATTGCGTGGCTGGCTCGATGCTCAGGGAGCCGATGCGCGACTCACTGACGCCGTGACGCACCTGGAACGGGCCTGTTATGGCTCGCAACCGGGTGATGTCGCCGCCCTGCGCGCGGAGTTGCGCACAGCATTGACGCGCCACCGCCTGCGCTTCCCCGCCCGGCGCCGGGCCTCCTGAATTGACCCGGTCCACCCGGGCTGGCACTGTGAGACATGAACCCTCTAATGCCCCACCCTGCCCCGGAAACGACGCCCATGCCCATCCGCCTGATCCTCGCAGCGCTCGCGCTGTGCCTCGCCCTGCCTGCCCTCGCCGCCGAGCCGGATATCCGCCCGGGGCAGTGGGAGTACACCAACGTGACCCGCTTTGAGAACATGCCGGTGCCGGATCAGACCCACACGCAGACCGAGTGCATCACTCAACAGGACATCGAGCGCGGCGGGGCATTCCTCGATGACGCGGAGGACTGTGAGGTGTCCAACATGGACATGCGCTCCTCGGGCATGACCTATTCCATGGTGTGCCGGGAGCAGGGGGTGGAGATTCACATGGACGCGGACATCCGCTTCATGGGCGACCGGGCCGAGGGCACCATGGACGCGCGCATGGACAGCCCCATGGGGCCCATGCGCATGCTCATCGAGCTGGAGGGGCGCAGGATCGGCGACTGCTGATTCGTGCCGTAGGAGCCCGCCCCTGC
>NZ_MVBK01000067.1:15489-35588 GCF_002000365.1 Thioalkalivibrio denitrificans
GCAGGGGCGGGCTCCTACGGGGATTCGGAAAAGCCCGGCTCAGTCGCCGGTGTGATGCAGGACAAAGGCCTGCTCCACCGTGAAAGTGCCCACGCCCTTGTAACTGGTCATGACGCCGCCGATGGATTCCAGGTGGGCACGCATTTCCCGATTCATGTTGGGATTGCCGCACAGCATGACGCGGTCCTGCGCCATGTCCACGTCGGGCAGGGCCAAGCGCCGGGTGAGCTCGCCCGAGCGGAACAGGTCCGCGCCCCGCTCGGGGGTTTCGAACGGTTCACGGGTCACGGTGGGCACATACAGTAGCCTGTCTCCGGAGCGTGCCGTGAGCTCTTCGCGGTAGGCCAGTTCCTGTGCGGTGCGCACGCTGTGCACCAGGATCACCCGCTCGAAGGCGTCGTACACCTCGCGCCCGCGCACCAGCGAGACGAAGGGCGCGAGCCCCGTGCCCGTGGCGATCATGAACAGATGCCGTCCGGGCTGCACGTGACCCACGGTGAGCGAACCCGTGGTCTTGGTGTTGACCCACACGCTCTCGCCCTCGCGCACGTTCGCCAGGCGGCTGGTGAGCGGCCCGTCGGGGACGTGGATGCTGAGGAATTCCAGATGATCGTCCTCGGCGGTGGACACGATGGAGTAGGCGCGCGCAATGAGCTTGCTGCCCTCGGGCCTGAGCCCGATGGTCACGAACTGTCCGTTCTCGAATTGCAGCATCTGCGGGCGGGTGGTGGTGAACGTGAAGGTCTTGTCCGACCACCGACGCACCGACGTGACCCGTTCTTCCTGGTAAGGCATGGTCTGAACCTGTGGGCGTATTTGACAATCTCAAGGGACGGTAGCAGACCCGGCGCCCATATTACAGAGTGCTAAAGTAAGGCTTTTCCGGTGCCCGCCACGGTCTGTACGGCCATGAGACTTGCCGGGACCGAATCGCTACAATGGCGTCCCTTCGCCGATTCTGCGGGAGTTGCAGCCCTTGGAACAGTTTCGTGGAACCACCATCGTCAGCGTGCGCCGCGGGGACCGCGTGGTCCTGGGTGGCGACGGCCAGGTCACACTGGGCAACACGGTCATGAAAGGCAATGCGCGCAAAGTCCGGCGGCTATACGGCGACAAGGTCCTGGCGGGCTTCGCCGGCGGCACCGCCGACGCCTTCACCCTGTTCGAGCGCTTCGAGGGCAAGCTGGAGAAGTACAGCGGCAACCTCACACGGGCCGCCGTGGAGCTGGCCAAGGACTGGCGCACCGACCGCATGCTGCGCCGCCTGGAGGCGCTGCTCGCCGTGGCCGACAAGGACACGTCGCTGATCATCTCCGGCAACGGCGACGTGATCGAGCCCGAGGAGAGCCTGATCGCCATGGGCTCCGGCGGCCCCTTCGCCCAGGCCGCCGCGCGGGCGCTTCTGGAAAACACGGAACTCTCGGCGAGGGAGATCACGGAAAAGGCCCTGAACATCGCCGCCGACATCTGCATCTACACGAATCGGCAACTCACCATCGAGGAGCTGTGATCCGCGTCTTGCCTTGCCACTTGAGACTTGCCACTTGAGACTGCATTCATGTCCGAAATGACCCCTCGCGAAATCGTCCAGGAACTGGACAAGCACATCGTCGGCCAGAAGGAGGCCAAGCGCGCCGTGGCCATCGCGCTGCGCAACCGCTGGCGCCGCCTGCAGTTGCCCGAGGCGCTGCGCCAGGAGGTCACGCCCAAGAACATCCTCATGATCGGCCCCACCGGCGTGGGCAAGACAGAGATCGCCCGGCGCCTGGCGCGGCTCGCCAATGCGCCCTTCATCAAGGTGGAGGCCACCAAGTTCACGGAGGTGGGCTACGTGGGCCGGGACGTGGAGTCCATCGTCCGCGACCTGGTGGACGCCTCCATGAAGATGCTGCGCGAGCAGGAAATGGAGAAGGTGCGCTTCCGCGCCGAGGAGGCCGCAGAGGAACGCATCCTGGACGCGCTGCTCCCCTCGCCCCGCCAGACCGGGTTCACCGCGCAGCCCGAACCCTCTGCCGAGCAGAGCGACACCCGCCAGAAGTTTCGCAAGCGGCTGCGCGAAGGCCAGCTGGACGACAAGGAGATCGAGATCCAGGTGAGCGCGCACCCGGTGGGCGTGGAGATCATGACGCCGCCGGGCATGGAGGACATGGCAAGCCAGCTCCAGGGCCTTTTCCAGAACCTGGCGGGCGGGCGCACCCAGACCCGCAAGCTCAGGATCCGTGACGCCATGAAGCTGCTCACCGACGAGGAGGCGGCGCGCATGGTCAACCAGGACGAGCTGAAGCTGCGTGCGGTGAGCAACGTGGAGCAGAACGGCATCGTGTTTCTGGACGAGATCGACAAGGTGGCCAAGCGCGGCGAGTACGGCGGCGCGGACGTCTCCCGCGAGGGTGTGCAGCGCGACCTGCTGCCGCTGGTGGAAGGCTGCACGGTGAACACCAAGTTCGGCATGGTGCGCACCGACCACATCCTGTTCATCGCCTCCGGCGCCTTTCACCTCTCCAAGCCCTCGGACCTGATCCCCGAGCTGCAGGGCCGGCTGCCCATCCGGGTGGAACTGACGGCGCTCAATGCCGAGGATTTCGTGCGCATTCTCACTGAGCCGGATGCCTCGCTCACGGAGCAATACACGGCGCTTCTGGACACCGAGGGCGTTAAGGTCACCTTCACCGAGGACGGCGTGCGGCGTATTGCCGAGATCGCCACTCAGGTCAACGAGCGCACCGAGAACATCGGCGCCCGCCGCCTGCACACGGTCATGGAGCGGCTGCTGGAGCAGGTCTCCTTCGATGCCCCGGACCAGGCGCAGGAAGTGACCATCGACGCGGCCTACGTCTCCGAGCGGCTCACCGGGCTGGTGGAGGACGAGGACCTGAGCAGGTATATCCTGTAAGGCAGGGCAAAGATACAAGGTACAAGGGCAAAGGGTTTTCCCCCTTGTACCTTGCCCCTTGTATCTTGTACCTGACTTTAACCACTGAAGACGGATCATTTAGAGATGACAGCCAAACATCGACCCACCGAGATTCATCTGCATCAGAAATCACGCATGCTGGAACTGGCCTATGAGGATGGCACGCGGCTGAAGCTGCCGTGCGAGTTTCTGCGGGTGTATTCGCCCTCTGCGGAGGTGACGGGCCACGGGCCCGGGCAGGAGGTGCTGCAGCTGGGCAAGGAGGACGTCAATATCGATGCGATCGAGCCGGTGGGCCACTACGCGATCAAGCTGGTTTTCGACGACGGCCACGACACCGGCATCTACGACTGGGACTACCTGTACCGCATCGGCACCGACTACGATGCCCTCTGGCAGCGCTATCTGGACCGCCTCGCCGAGGCCGGCCACCAGCGCAAGGCGTAGGAAGAAGGAAAGTTTATGGACAGGATGAACAGGATTTTTCCGGATCAACAGGATGACTGAATGTTATGGGCAGGACCTTGCGTTCCTGTTCTAATCCTGTAAATCCGGAAACATCTTGCTAATCCTGTCCATTCAGTTCCATGTCGGTACTGAAAGGATAAAAGAACGACAGGATGGACAGGATTTTTCAGGATTGACAGGGTGTAGAGAGAGATAAAAGACAAGACAGGATTAACAGGATTCTGAAGCTCAAGAATTAATCTTGTAAATCCTGTTAATCCTGTCTGAAAGATTCTTGTCTTTGGCCCTGTAAATCCTGAGAAATCCTGTTAATCCTGCCCATTCAATGTTCCGCGTCCCTGCCCAAATGTCGAACTGATCAAGGCCCACGCAAATGACCGACGACGACACCACCCATTTCGGGTTCAGCAAGGTGCCCAGGGAAGAGAAGGTGCGCCGGGTGGGGGAGGTGTTTCACTCGGTGGCGGGCAAGTACGACGTGATGAATGACCTGATGTCCCTGGGCATTCATCGGTTGTGGAAGCGCTACACCATCGAGATGGCCGCCGTCAGGTCCGGCCAGCGGGTGCTGGATCTCGCCGGCGGCACGGGGGATCTGGCGTCGCGCTTTTCCAGGCTTGCGGGTCCGAAGGGCGAGGTGGTGTTGTGCGACATCAACGCCTCGATGCTCAACGCGGGTCGCGACCGGCTCGCCGATGAGGGCCTGGTGGAGAATCTGCGTTACGTCCAGGGCAACGCCGAGCGTCTGCCGTTCCCGGACGCTCACTTTGACCTGATCACCATCGCCTTCGGCTTGCGCAACGTCACCGACAAGGACGCGGCGCTCGCCTCCATGTACCGGGTGCTCAAGCCCGGCGGAAAGCTGCTGGTGCTGGAATTCTCCCACCCGGTCGTGCCGGGCCTGGGGCCCTTTTATGATCTCTACTCCTTCAAGGCGCTGCCGCTCATGGGCCGGCTGGTGGCCAACGATGCCGAGAGCTACCGGTATCTCGCGGAGAGTATCCGCATGCACCCGGACCAGGACACGCTCAGGGGCATGATGGAGTCTGCCGGTTTCGAGCACTGCGACTACTTCAACCTCACCGGCGGCATCGTCGCCCTGCACCGGGGCTACCGGTTCTGAACGCCGCGCCGCCATGGACATGAGTGCACTGGCCGGATTCACCGCCGCCCTGGAACGGGCGCTCAACCGCTACCTGGACCTGGATCCGGACAGCCGCGCGCGCCTGGCGGCGCTGGGCGGCGGCGTGGTGGCCCTGCACCTGGAGGGGCCCGGGCAGACGCTCTATTTCATACCCGGCGACGATCGTCTGCAAGTGAGCCTGCATTTCGACGGACGCCCCGACACCCTGATCGCGGGATCGCCCCTGGCGCTGGCGCGCCTGGGCATGGCGGGCGATACGACGCGTCTGCCCGAAGGCGTGCGTCTGGAAGGCGACGCCCGGCTCGGGCAGCAGTTTCGCGATCTCCTGCGCGGCGTGGATCTGGACTGGGAGGAGTGGCTGTCGCGCCTGACCGGCGACCTGCTGGCGCACCAGTTGGGTGAGGCCGTGCGCGCCTTTACGGGCTGGGCGCGCCACGCCGGCGACAGTCTGCGCCGGGATACGGGCGAGTATCTGCGCGAAGAGTCCGGCGTACTGCCGACCCGCGACGAGGTGGACGCCTTCATGGACGACGTGGACCGGCTGCGCGAGGACCTGGACCGGCTCGAGGCCCGTGTCCGCAAGCTGGAGCGCGGTTCCGGGGAAGCGCCGACGTGAGCCGCGCCGTCCCCCTGCTGACGCCCGCACAGGTCTGGCGGCTGCTGACCATCAACTTGGTGCTCATCCGCCACGGGCTGGACGAGGTGGTCCTGGCAATTCACCTGTTCCGCCCCGTGCGCTTCCTGCTCTACCTGGCACCGTGGAACTGGTTCCGCCGGCGCAGGGCCGCGCGCGGCGAACGCATCCGTCGGGCACTGGAGGACCTCGGACCCATCTTCATCAAGTTCGGGCAGATGCTCTCCACACGCCGGGACCTGCTGCCGGACGATATCGCTGAGGAACTGGCGCGTCTCCAGGACCGGGTGCCGCCGTTTCCCAGCGAACAGGCCCGTGCCATCATCGAACGGGAACTGGGCCAGCCCATCGACGCGGTGTTCGCGCGATTCGATGATCTGCCCATCGCCTCGGCCTCCATCGCACAGGTCCACGGGGCGCGCCTGCATGACGGGCGCGATGTGGTGGTCAAGGTGGTGCGCCCCCAGATTCACCGGGTCATCCGGCGCGACCTGCAGCTCATGTACATCCTCGCGGGGCTGGCGGAGCGCTACTGGTCCGAGGGTCCGCGGTTGCGGCCGGTGGAGGTGGTGCAAGAGTACGAGAAGACCATCATCGACGAGCTGGACCTGGTGCGCGAAGCGGCCAACGCCGCGCAGCTGCGGCGCAACTTCATGGACTCGAAGCTGCTCTACATCCCCGATGTGGTCTGGGAGCACACGCGCCAGAGCGTCATGGTGATGGAACGCATCGGGGGCATTCCCGTCGCGGACATCCCTGCGCTGCGCGCGCGCGGTGTGGACCTCCGGCTACTGGCCGAGCGTGGCGTGGAGATCTTCTTCACCCAGGTGTTTCGCCACAACTTCTTCCATGCGGACATGCACCCGGGCAACATCTTCGTCAACGCGGACGATCCGCAGGATCCCACCTACCTGGCGGTGGATTTCGGCATCGTGGGCACGCTGGCGCCCTCGGACCAGCGTTACCTGGCCGAGAACTTCTACGCCTTTTTCAACCGCGACTACCGGCGCGTTGCGGAACTGCACGTGGAATCCGGATGGGTGCCGGCCAGCACGCGGGTGGACGAGTTCGAGTCCGCGATCCGCAGCGTGTGCGAGCCCATCTTCCAGCGCCCGCTGAAGGACATCTCCTTCGGTCACCTGCTGCTGCGCCTGTTCCAGACCGCGCGGCGTTTCCACATGCAGGTCCAGCCCCAGCTGGTGCTGCTGCAGAAGACGCTGCTCAATATCGAGGGGCTCGGCCGTCAGCTCTACCCGGACCTGGACCTGTGGACCACCGCCAAGCCCTTCATCGAACGCTGGATGGACGAGCAGGTGGGCGTGCGCGCGCTGATCAGCGGCCTGCGCCGCAACCTGCCGGCGATCCTGGAAAAGCTGCCCGAGATGCCCGGCCTGGTGCACGACGCACTGACCGCCCGAAGCCGGATGGAACTGCGCCAGGCAGCGGAACGCGACCGCCTGGATGCGCTGCGCCTCGAACTCCGCGACGCCAACCGTCGCACGGTCTGGGTCCTCACCGGCGGATCCATGCTGATCTCCGCCGTGCTGCTCACGGCGTTCACAACGCTGCCCGGCGCCCTGGGTGTGCCTTGGGCGGGATGGGTCCTGGTCGCGGGCGCCGCGGTGTTCCTGTCGGCCAGCCTGCTGCGTCGATCGTAGCCGGCGCGTGCTATTGAATGGACAGGATGAACAGGATTTTTCTGGATTGACAGGATGAAGAGAAAGTAAAAAGACAAGACACCAGACAGGATTAACATGATTAACAGGATTCTGAAGCTCAAGAATTAATCATGTAAATCCTGTTAATCCTGTCTAAGTCTTTTTGTTCTTATCCTGTCAATCCTGAGAAATCCTGTTCATCCTGTCCATTCGGATTCCCGTCAGCGTGCCTTGCCCATGTGAATGGGACGGCCCAGTGTGGCCAGCGCGGCTTCGTGCACGGCTTCGGACAGCGTCGGGTGCGCGAACACGGTGCGTGCCAGGTCCTCTCCGGAAGCTTCGAACTCCATGGCGATGACACCCTGAGCGATCAGTTCCGAGGCCTGGGGTCCGATGACGTGTACACCGAGAATGCGGTCGGTCTCCTGGTGGGTGAGGATCTTCACCATGCCGGTGGTGTCTTCCATGGCTCGTGCCCGGCCCGAGGCGGCGAACGGGAACACCCCCCGGTTGTAGGGCGTGGCGGCGGCGCGCAGTGCCTGCTCGGTTCGGCCCACCCAGGCCACCTCCGGCAGGGTGTAGATGACATTGGGGATGGTGTCGTAGTGCATCTCCGTGGCCTGCCCCGCGATGCGTTCGGCCACCATGATGCCTTCCTCGGAGCCCTTGTGGGCCAGCATCGGGCCGCGCACCGCGTCACCCACCGCGTAGACGCCCGGCAGGGTGGTCTCGCAATAGTCGTCCACGTGCAGCATGCCCCGTTCGTCCAGTGTCAGTTCCACCTCCGGTGCCACCAGTCCGTCGGTGGCCGGCCGCCGCCCGACGGCGACGATGAGTCGGTCGAAGCGCTCCTCATGGGTCCCTTCGCCGTCCTCGTACTCCACCACCACCTTTCGCTTCTTGCGGTCGACACTGCTGCCCTTCACCCGCGCCCCGAGGCGGATGTCCAGGCCCTGGCGGGTGAAGATCTTCTGCGCCTCGCCGGCGATCTGCTCGTCGCAGAACGTCAGGAAGGTCTCCTGCGCCTCCAGCAGAACCACCTCGGATCCGAGTCGGCGCCAGACACTGCCCAGTTCCAGGCCGATGACACCGGCCCCGATCACACCCAGGCGCCCGGGGACCTTGTCGAATTCCAGCGCGCCACTGGAGTCGACCACGTACGTGCCGTCATAGGGTGCGCTTGGCAGCTCGACCGGTACGGACCCCGGTGCAAGGATGACGTGTCCGGCCTCCAGTTCTTCGGCCTCTCCCTCGTGAGGCGTGAAGCGCACGCGGCCCTGTCCGGACAGCTGCCCTTCCCCCTTGAGCCAGTCCACGCTGTTGGCGCGAAACAGCCCCTGAATGCCCTGGGTCAGGTTCGCCACGACCCGGTCCTTGCGCGCCATCATGGCCTTCAGGTCCAGTTGCCGGCCCTTGAGACGAACGCCGTGTTGCTCCAGCGCATGGCCTGCATGCTCATACTGCTCGGACGACTCCAGCAGTGCCTTGGAGGGGATGCAGCCCACATTCAGGCAGGTGCCGCCGAGCCGCCCCTTGCCCTCCGAATCGACCCAGCGGTCGATGCACGCCGTGTTCATGCCAAGCTGCGCGCAGCGGATCGCCGCCACGTAGCCCGCGGGTCCGGCGCCGATCACGATCACGTCATATTTCTTGCTCATGGGATCTCTTCTTTTGTTGGCTCGGATTCGGGGGTGCGCTCATTTCAGTGCTTCGCGGCGGTCAATGGACAGGATGAACAGGATTTTTCTGGATTGACAGGATGAAGAGAAAGGGAAAAAGACAAGACACCAGACAGGATTAACATGATTAACAGGATTTTGAAGCTCAAAAATTAATCATGTAAATCCTGTTAATCCTGTCTAAGTCTTTTTATTCCTATCCTGTTCATCCTGTCCATTCAGTCCATTCAGTCCATTCACTGCCCGGCTCACACTTCCAGCAGCAGGCGGGCCGGGTCTTCCAGCATGTCCTTGATGGCGACCAGGAACTGCACGGCCTCGCGGCCGTCGATGATGCGGTGGTCGTAAGACAGGGCCAGATACATCACAGGCCGGATCACCACCTGCCCGTTCTCCGCCACGGGCCGCTCCTGAATGCGGTGCATGCCGAGGATGGCGCTCTGGGGCGGGTTGATGATGGGCGTGGACAGCAGTGACCCGAACACTCCGCCGTTGGAGATGGTGAACGTGCCCCCGGTCAGGTCGTCCATGGTGAGCGCACCCTCTTTCGCCTTCTCGCCGAACTCGGCAATGGCCCGTTCCATGTCCGACATCGACATCTGGTCGGTATCGCGCAGGATCGGCACCACCAGGCCCCGGGGCGAGGACACGGCCACGCCGATGTCGAAGTAGCCGTGATAGACGATGTCCTTGCCGTCGATGGATGCGTTGACTTCCGGGAAACGGCGCAGGGCCTCCGTGGCCGCCTTGACGAAGAAGGACATGAACCCGAGCCGCACGCCGTGGCGCTTTTCGAACGCCGCCTTGTGCCGGGCGCGCAACTCCATCACCGGGGCCATGTTGACCTCGTTGAAGGTGGTCAGGATGGCGGCGTTCTGCTGGACCTCCACGAGGCGCTCGGCGATGCGCGCGCGCAGGCGCGTCATCGGCACGCGCCGCTCCGGGCGCTGCCCGGCCGGTGACGGTGCGGGCGCCGGCGTCTCAGTGCCGCGTTCCGCGGCCGGGGCCTCCTTGTGCTCCTCGGCCGCGGCCCTGTCTTCCTTCCCGCCGTCCCCGGCGCGTTCCTCCACGTGGCGGAGCACATCCTCCTTGAGGATGCGCCCGCCCTTGCCGGTGCCTTCGATGTCGGCGGCGTCGAGATCGTGTTCGGCCACCAGCTTGCGCACCGCCGGACTGAGCGCGGGGGTGGTGTCGTCAGCGGCGGAGCGGGCCGCAGAGGCGGTCTCCCGGTCCGCTTCGCCCCCGGCGGCAGGTGCCTTCTTCGTCTCGCCGTCGTCGCCGGCCTTGCCCTTCGCGGGCTTGTCGTCCCCGCTGTCCGTCGCACCGGCGCCTTCGCCCTTGCCGATGCGGCCGATCACCTGCCCCGCGGTGACCACGTCGCCTTCCTTGGCTGAAATCTCCTCCATCACTCCGTCGGCCGGCGCGGGGACTTCCAGGACCACCTTGTCCGTCTCGATGTCCACCACCACCTCGTCGCGCTTCACCTTGTCGCCCTGGCGCTTGTGCCAGGTCACGATGGTGGCGTCCGCGACCGATTCGGGTAGCTGGGGGATCTTCAATTGGGTGCTCATGGGTTGTCCTTGGGTTCTTCTTCTGAGGGGTGAGGATTACTTGAGCGGCAGGCCGAGTGCCTTGGCCACCAGGGTCTCCTGCTGGCGCACGTGCACGTCGTGGTGTCCCACGGCGGGAGACGCCGACGCGGGCCGCGTGACGTTCTGCAGGTACCGGTCCGAGCCGAGCAACGCGCGCATGTGGTGCTGGCTGGAATACCATGCGCCCTGGTTACGGGGCTCCTCCTGGGCCCACACGAACTCCTCGGCGTTGCTGAACGGCGCGAGCGCCTCGCCCAGCTCGTCCTCGGGGAACGGATAGAGCTGCTCGATGCGCACCACTGCCACGTCCTCCAGCCCTTCGGCACGGCGCTTCTCCAACAGGTCGTAATAGAGCTTTCCGGCGCACATCACCACGCGCTTCACCTTCCCGGGTGTCAGATCATCGATCTCGCCGATGACGTTCTGCCAGCGCCCCTCGGTGAACGTCTCCAGCGGGCTCACTGCCAGGCGGTGACGCAGCAGGCTCTTGGGTGTCATGACGATCAGCGGCTTGCGGTAGGGCCGTATCATCTGGCGGCGCAGCAGGTGGAAGATCTGCCCAGGCGTGGAGGGTACGCACACCTGCATGTTGTGCTGCGCGCAGAGCTGAAGGTAACGCTCCAGCCGAGCGGAGGAGTGCTCGGGACCCTGCCCCTCGTAGCCGTGGGGCAGGAACATGGTGAGCCCGCACAGGCGGCCCCATTTCTGCTCGCCGGAGCTGATGAACTGGTCGATCACCACCTGTGCGCCGTTGGCGAAGTCGCCGAACTGCGCCTCCCAGATCACCAGGGTGTTGGGCGCGGATGCGGCATAGCCGTACTCGAAGGCCACGACCGCCTCCTCGGACAGCAGCGAATCGATCACCAGGAAGCGTGAATCGTCACCGGTGAACTTGCGCAGGGGGATCCAGCGCTCGCCGGTGTTCTGGTTGAACAGCACGGCGTGGCGGTGGAAAAAGGTGCCCCGGCCGCTGTCCTGACCCGAGAGCCGCACCGGGTAACCGTCGTCCAGCAGTGCGGCATAGGCCAGTGTCTCCCCGAAGCCCCAGTCCGCCGGCAGTGAGCCGGCAGCCATCTTGCGCCGGTCGTCCATGATCTTGGCGACGCGGGGGTGCAGCTCGAAACCCTCGGGCAACGGTTCCAGCCGCCGCCAGATGTCGCGCAGGGTATCCTGGCTGATGGCGGTGCTGGCGGGTTGGTTCCATTCCTGGTCCCTGAACGGCGTCCAGTCGGCCACCGGATGATTGGGGGTTGGCTCCTCACGCAGGTGCGGCACCATGGAGTCGCCCGCATCCAGGCGGGCGCGGCAGGCCTCCTGCATCGTGTCGACCTCGTCCTCCTCCAGCACACCGGCCTCCACCAGCCGGCGGCCATAGAGGACGCGGGTGGTGGGCAGGTCACGGATCGCCCGGTACATGCTGGGCTGGGTCACGGCCGGTTCGTCGGCCTCGTTGTGGCCGTGGCGCCGGTAGCACACCAGGTCGATCACCACGTCCTTCTTGAAGGTCAGGCGGTAGTCGAAGGCAATCTGCACGGCGAATACCACGGCCTCGGGGTCGTCACCGTTCACGTGCAGTATGGGCGCGTTGACCATCTTGGCCACGTCGGTGCAGTAATCCGTGGAGCGGGCGTCGCGCAGGGTGCTGGTGGTGAAGCCGATCTGGTTGTTGACGACGATGTGCACCGTGCCCTTGGTGGAGAAGCCGCGGGTCTGGGACATGTTGAGCGTCTCCATCACCACGCCCTGTCCGGCGAACGAGGCGTCGCCGTGCAGCACGACGGGCAGCACCTGCCGCCCCTCGGCGTCCTGGAGGCGCGTCTGGCGCGCGCGCACGGAGCCCTCCACCACCGGGCCGACGATCTCCAGGTGTGACGGATTGAATGCCAGCGCCAGGTGCACCGGGCCGCCGGGCGTGTTCATGTCCGACGAAAAGCCCATGTGGTACTTCACGTCGCCCGTGCCCGTATGGTGACGATGCTTGCCCTCGAACTCCTCGAACAGTTCCTGTGGGGACTTGCCGAGGATGTTCACCAGCACATTGAGCCGGCCCCGGTGGGCCATGCCCAGCACCACCTCGCGAACGCCGGCCGCGCCCGCCCGCTGGATCAGGTCGTCCAGCATGGGGATCAGGCTCTCCCCACCTTCCAGGGAGAAGCGTTTCTGGCCCACGTACCGGCTGTGCAGGTAACGCTCCAGCCCTTCGGCCGCCGTGAGCCGGTCCAGGATGTACCGTTGCTGGGCGGCGGTGAAGCCGGGGCGCCCGCGGGTACCTTCCAGGCGCTTCTGCAGCCAGCGCTTTTCCACCGTCTCCGTGAGGTGCATGTACTCGGCGCCCAGGGTGGCGCAGTACGTGCTCTCGAGGATCTCGAGGATCTCCCGCAACGGCGCCTCGGCCGGTCCGCTCAACGAGCCGGTGTTGAATACCGTGTCGAGATCCGCCTCGCTCAGCTGTCGGTGAGCGAGGGTGAGTTCCTCGGGGACCGGCGGCTGGTGGATCCCCAGTGGATCCAGGCGCGCCTTGCGATGCCCCAGGAACCGGTAGGCGTTGATGAGCTGCAGGACGCGCACTTGCTTGCGCTCGTGCTCCAGGCTGCCCATGGCCAGCCCTGAGCGCGCGCGGCGTGCCTGGGTGAGGCGGCGAAATTCGTCTCGCACGTCGCTGTGCGGGGTATCGCCGGAAACAGGGCGTTCGCCGGGGAGCTGTTCAAAGTAACTGCGCCAGGCGGCGGGGACGCTGGCCGGGTCCCGAAGAAAGGATTCGTACAGCTGGTCCAGATAGGTCGCGTTGCCCGCGTCAAGATGGGAGGTGCTCCACCGGGCCTGAAGCCCGGCACCGGAACTGGAATCGTTCATCTCTTGTCGTCTTGTGACTGTGTGTGAAATCGGGACAGCGCCCCGTCGGGTGGCGCCCTTCACCCGGCGCTGTTCGCAAAAGTGTATCTCCCTGGTCGTCGGACCACGGCGGGCGCCACCAGGCGCGTATCCGCAGACTCAAGCATACATCGGCCACGCCGCGGAATTCCTTGAGATTGGTCCACACATATTCATAGACGTTCCCAGGCGTTGCGTCCATGGCCCCGGATGTCGGCGGCGGTTTGGTAAACTGCCCCGATGGACGTGACCTCCCTGTTGGACGCCCTCAATCCCGCCCAGCGGGAAGCGGTCAGCACCGACGCAGGCCCGGTGCTGGTGCTGGCCGGTGCGGGCAGTGGCAAGACCCGCGTGCTGGTTCACCGCATCGCCTGGCTGATCCGGGTGGAGGGGCTCTCACCCCACAGTATCCTCGCCGTGACCTTCACCAACAAGGCCGCCGCGGAAATGCGCGGCCGCATCGAGACGCTGCTGGGCATGCCGGTGCGCGGCATGTGGGTGGGCACCTTCCACGGCCTGGCTCACCGGCTCCTGCGCGCCCACTGGCAGGATGCGGATCTGCCCCAGGGATTCCAGATCCTCGACTCGGACGACCAGCTGCGCATGGTCAAGCGCGTGCTCAGGGCGCTGGAGCTGGACGAGGCCCGCTGGCCGCCGCGCCAGGCCCAGTGGTACATCAATGCGCGCAAGGACGAGGGCGTGCGCCCTGGTCACATGGAGGACCACGGCGATCCGGTGAACCGCCAGATGCTGCGCATCTACACGGCTTATGAGGCGGCCTGCAAGCGCGCCGGGGTCGTGGACTTCGCCGAACTGCTGTTGCGTGCACTGGAGCTGCTGCGCGACACCCCCGCCCTGCTGGAACACTACCGCAGCCGCTTCCGCCACATCCTGGTGGACGAGTTCCAGGACACCAACGCCATTCAGTACGCCTGGCTTCGCCTGTTGGCGGGGGAGCGGATCCCGGTCTTCGCCGTCGGGGACGATGATCAGTCCATTTACGGCTGGCGCGGCGCACGCATCGAGCACATCCGCCACTTCAGCCGCGACTTCCCGGGCACCCGCCTGGTGCGCCTGGAGCAGAACTACCGCTCCACGGGCACCATCCTCAAGGCGGCCAATGCCCTCATCGAGCACAACGACGGACGGCTCGGCAAGAAGCTCTGGACGGAAGACACCGAGGGCGCGCCCATCGCGCTTTACGCCGCCTTCAACGAACAGGACGAGGCGCGCTTCGTGGCCGGGCGGATCGAGGAGTGGCAGCGAGAGGGGCACAGGCTCAGTGAGGTGGCGGTGCTGTACCGTTCCAATGCCCAGTCCCGGGTGTTCGAGGAATCGCTCATCCAGAGTCGCGTTCCCTACCGGGTCTACGGCGGACTGCGCTTCTTCGAGCGGGCCGAGATCAGGGATGCCCTGGCCTATCTGCGGCTGGTGGCGAACCGCGGGGATGACGCCGCCTTCGAGCGGGTGGTGAACCAGCCGGCCCGAGGGCTCGGGGAACGCACATTGGCGCTGATCCGCGAGCGTGCCCGGGATCGGGATCTGTCTCTCTGGGCGGCGGGCAACGAACTGCTGGCGCACGGGGGGCTCACCGCCCGGGCGGGCAATGCCCTGCGCGGCTTCTTCGCGCTGGTGGACGCCATGGCCGAGACCTGCCGGGACCTGCCCCTGCACGAGCAGGCGGAGCACGTGATCGTGCATTCCGGCCTGCGTGACCTGTACGCGGCCGAGAAGGGCGAGCGCGCCCAGGCACGCCTGGAGAACCTGGACGAGCTGGTCAGTGCCACCCGGGGTTTCGTGCTGGACCCGGACGAGCACGGCGACATGGACACCCTGACCGCATTCCTCGCCCATGCCGCCCTGGAGGCCGGCGAGGGCGAGGCCGCCGCCAACGAGGACTGCGTGCAGCTCATGACCTTGCACTCGGCCAAGGGGCTGGAGTTTCCGCTGGTGTTCATGACCGGGCTTGAGGAGGGTCTGTTTCCCCATCGCATGTCGGTGGAGGAACCCGGGCGCATGGAAGAGGAGCGCCGGCTCGCCTACGTGGGGATCACCCGTGCGCGCCGGCAGCTGGTGCTCACCTACGCAGAGTCGCGTCGCCTGCACGGACGGGAAACCTACAACGCCCCGTCCCGGTTCCTCGCGGAACTGCCCGAGGAACTGCTTCAGGACATCCGCCCCCGGGCCCGTGTCACCCGGCCCGTCCATCACCCCGATCAGCGTCCCGCGGGCGCCGATGCGGGCGACGGGCTTCGTGTCGGTGTCCGGGTGGCGCACAGCAAGTTCGGCGAGGGAGTGATCACCGACTGTGAGGGACGGGGGGCCAACGCCCGCATCCAGGTGCATTTCGAGGACCACGGCGCCAAGTGGCTGGTGGCCGGGTACGCGAAGTTGCAAAAGGTGTCTTGAAGTGGGAATTGGGAAGTGGGAAGCGGGATGCGGGATGTGGGCGCCGAGGACCGGTTTTCCGATACACCCGGGTCCGGAAACCGTGCCGTTGGTCGGAACGCGCTGTGATCGCCATCAATTAATCGTCTCCCCGTCGGCAGGGCGCGTCGGGACGTGCCACAATGAATATTGGACATCTGTCACGCTTTTCCGTGGGAAGACCGCGAAAAGGTTCTGTGGGGTATTGTCATGAACTGGAGTGCCTCAACCGGGGGTAAGAGTGCCGTCGTGCGGCGCATCGGCGCGGCGGAAGGCGGCGGTTACGGGGGCTCGGACGAGCATCGGCACAAGGGCTACATGCGCCTGTTCATCGTGGATGACCAGTCCACGGGACGGCGCATTCTCACGGAACTCATGCAGGGCGTCTGGCCGGGGGTGGAGATCGTCGCCTTCTCCGAGCCCGAGGCCGCCCTGGCCCAGATCCGGGAGACCATGCCGGATCTGATCATCACGGATTTCCGCATGCCGCAGATGAGCGGTGCCCAGTTCATCCGGGCGGTGCGGGCGTTGCCGGGGAGCGCCGAGGTGCCCATCGTGGTGGTCACCGTGCTGGAGGATCGCAACGTGCGTTACGAGGCGCTGGACGCCGGCGCCACCGATTTCCTCTCCCGTCCCCTGGACCCGGTGGAATGCCGCGTGCGCTGCCGCAACCTGCTGCGCCTTCGCCGCCAGAGTCGGCTCGTGCAGCACCGCGCCCGCTGGCTGGAGCGCCAGGTGCAGGCGGCCACCCGGGACATTCTGGACCGGGAGCGCGAGACGCTGCTGCGTCTTGCCAAGGCGGGCGAATATCGCGACGAGGGCACCGGGAATCATGTCCTGCGCATGGCCCGCTATGCCCGCCATATTGCGGCCCGCATGGGTCTGGACCCGGCGCTGTGCGAGACCATTGAACTGGCCGCCCCCATGCATGACATCGGCAAGATCGGCGTGCCTGACCAGGTCCTGCTCAAACCCGGGCCGCTCACTGCAACCGAACGCTCGGTCATGGAGCGCCACACCCTCATGGGCCACGAGATCCTCAGGGATTCGGCCTCGCGCTACATGCAGATGGGTGCGATCATCGCACTGGGCCACCACGAACGCTGGGATGGCAAGGGGTATCCCAACGGGCTGGCGGGAGAGCAGGTACCGCTGGAGGCGCGCATCGTGGCGGTGGCCGACGTCTATGACGCGCTGCGCTCGCTGCGGCCCTATAAGCCGGCCTGGTCCCGGGACGCGGCCTGCGCCTACCTGTCCGAACAGGCGGGGCGCCAGCTGGACCCCGACTGCGTGGCGGCGTTCATGTCCGGCTACGACGAGATCATCAACATCGAGGACACCCTGCGTGACCCGGACACGGATGCGGGCGACGGCTGAGCGGGTGCATGCGCAGACGCATCGGCCGTTACGGGCCGCAGGGTATGGCATGACATCTGTGCCGGCTGCAGCTAGCAGGCTGTTGAAAAAGCCTCCGGTGGATGCCAGGCAAGGCGGAAAGCGGCGAAAAAGCGCAGTGTACATGCAAGTACATGAGCATTTTGAGCCGCTTTCCAACGCAGCATGGCGCCGCCCGAGGGTTTTTCAACAGCCTGCTAGGCCCGGCACGCGGATTGCCAGGGATCAGGGAGGCCCCGATGGGCACGCCGACCAACAATGATGGACACAAGGGGACAGCGACTGCCTGGCTGGATCACGTGCCGGGGTGGTCCCGCCTGCGCGAGCGCCTGAGTGGTCGCACCGACAGCGAACACCAGCAGGCCATGGTGCGCCTTGTCATCGGCCTGAGCGTATTCATCTATTTCCACACGCCCTGGTTTGCCGGCGTCGTGGCGCCGCCCGCCCTGGACTATGCGCGTCTGGGCGCCACCCTGTTTCTGGCATTCTCGCTGGCCATTCTGCTGGCCATTTTCCTGTGGCCGGAAGCCAGCCGTTCACGCCGCATACTGGGCATGGCCGGCGACATGACCGGCGCCTCCCTGAGCCTCCTGCTGGGCGGCGAGGCGGGCGCGCCCATTCTGGTGGTGTATCTGTGGGTGATCGTCGGCAACGGCTTCCGCTATGGCCCGGGTTACCTCTACCTGGCGACGGCCATGGCGCTGGTGGGGTTCGCCGGGGTGTTCCTGCTCAGTCCGTTCTGGTCGAGCCATCCCATCTTCAGCCTGAGCATGATGCTGGTGCTGATGCTGGTGCCCCTGTACACGGGCGCGCTGCTGCGCACCCTGCACGGCGCCATCGCACGGGCCAACGAGGCCAATCAGGCGAAAAGTCGTTTTCTCGCCAACATGAGCCATGAGTTGCGTACGCCGCTCAACGGCGTGATCGGCATGAGCGACCTGCTCATGGATACGCGCCTCGACGCCGAGCAGCGGGAGCTGGGCCGTTCCATTCATACCTCGGCCAGGGTGCTGCTGGGGCTGATCGAGAACATCCTCGACATCTCGCGTATCGAGTCCGGCAAGCTCTCAAGCGAACGGGTCGACTTTGACCTGCATCGCCTTGTCCACGGCACCATCGCCATGTTCGAGGCCCAGGCACGCGGGGCCGGGCTGCGACTCACGGCGCACATCGACCCGGACGTGCCCTTTGCCCTCCATGGTGATGCCCTGCACCTGCGCCAGGTGCTGATCAATCTGATCGGCAACGCGCTGAAGTTCACCGAGCGTGGCGAAGTGGAGGTGACCGTGCGTGCCGTCGGCGGCAATTCGGACGATCTCCGGCTGCACTTTGCCGTGCGTGACACCGGTATCGGCATTCCCGAGGAGGCCCAGGCGCGCATCTTCGAGACCTTCGAGCAGGCCGATGCCTCGACCACGCGGCGTTTCGGCGGCAGCGGTCTCGGCACCACCATCTCCCGGCAACTGGTGCAACTGATGGGCGGACGCATCTGGCTGGAAAGCCGGGTGGGCGAAGGCACCACCTTCCATTTCGACCTGCCTTTCGATCGTCAGGCCCGCACCTCTGAGCTGGACGAGGGTGCCGCAGATGTCGGCGGCGGGCGTGTGCTGGTGCTCGCGGAAGCCGACGTGCGGTCGCAACTGTGCGTCCACCTGCAGGGATGGCGCCTGCGACCGGATGCGGCGGCCAGCCCGGGGCAGGCGCTGGCGCGCCTGCTGGAGGGTGGGGAGTTGCACCATGACGTGGTGCTGCTGGACCGCCGTACCCTGGGCGCGGAGCCCGCCGATTTCCTGGGCATACTGCGCCGCGAGCCCGCCCTGGCCCGCCTGCCCGCAATCCTGCTGGATCATGAATCGATGTCGTCGTCCCGGACCGTCTGGCTGCGTGCCGGTTATTCGGCCGTGCTGGATCTGCCGCCGGACAAGACCCATTTGTTCAATGCCATCCACGCCGCCCAGAGCGAGACGGAACCCACGGAGAACGTCATCTCTCTGGCCGAGCGTTACCGCTCCCGCGCGGGAGACGCCCGACCGTTGCGGGTGCTGGTGGCGGAGGACAACGCCGTCAACCGCCAGGTGATCGCGGGCATTCTCAAACGCGCCGGTCACGAACCGTTCCTGGTCACCGGCGGGGATCTGGCGCTGGATGCCATCACCGAGCGGAGCGACGCCTTCGATCTCATGATCCTCGATCTCAATATGCCCGACACCAGCGGGCTCGAGGTGCTCAAGGCCTGCCGGTTCATGGGCGAGGGGGCTTGTCCCCCGGCCATCATCCTGAGTGCGGACGCCACGCCGGAAGCCTTGGAGCAGTGCCGGGCCGCGGGAGCCGCCGCCTATCTGACCAAGCCGGTCGACGCCGCCCGGCTGCTGGACACCCTCGCCGGACTGGCCGGCGGACGCCGTTCCGCCGGGTTGACGGAGCCGGTGCCCTCAACGGACCACGCGACACGGGAGGTCAATGTGCTCAATACACAGGTGCTGGATGGACTGGTGCGGCTGGGGTCAGGACCTTTGTTCCTGCGGGATCTGCTGGAGGGTTTCGTGCGCGACGGCGAACAGCAGCTGCACGATCTGCGCACGGCCGTGGCGGAAGCGGATTACCCGCGCATGCGCGATGCCCTGCATGCGCTCAAGGGCAGCGCCGGAGAACTGGGCGGGGCGCGCCTGGTCATGCTCTGCCAGGAGGCGGAGTCGCTCAAGCCCTACGACATGGGCACCGGGATGCCCGCGCATCGCGTCAACGAGATTGAGCAGGTCTTCCGGGATACCTGCTCCGGCGTGGACGCCTACCTGCGCCAGTGCCGCGACGCGGTGACCTGAGCGGGGCGCCCCGGGCGGAAGGCCTCTTTCACCACGAAGCACACGAAGGGCACGAAGAAAAGCTTTTTGGCTGTTGAGATCCGGGCATGGACCGACGTCGGCGGTCCGATGTCACGTTCGATTGCTTCGGTGACAAGAAGGAAGGGTCTCTCGCCAAGCACGCGAAGGACGCCAAGAAAGTCAAATGAGCAATGAAATGATTTTCCTTTGCGGGCTTCGCGTGCTTTGCGAGAGACATCATGATTATTTTCAGTTCATAGCCGGGAGTCGAGGCATGCCACCAGAGCGGCGGACATGACCCGCCCTATGCTAGCCCGCATATCTCACCGGTCGGACACCGGCTGGTGCGCAACAGGCTGAAACATAAGTGGAATACGTTGAAATGATCGCCAACCTCAGCATAACAGGCTGTTCCCGCCGGAGTCCTATCGCGGTTCAGGCTCGTCTTCGCACCCGTATGCTTGCTCTTCACGAAACCCATAGCTACGGCTATGG
>NZ_MVBK01000068.1:0-22131 GCF_002000365.1 Thioalkalivibrio denitrificans
CTCTGTGGCTAAAGCGCTCCAGGCTCCTAGCGATGGCGCAGGTGCTTGCGCAGGTCGTAGCGGTAGATGAACCCGGGCAGGGCGAAGACAAGGAACAGGGAACCCGTGATGGCATAGAACTGCCAGCCCTGATAGTGGATGCCGCCGGTGACCTGGCGCTCGAATCCCATGCCGATCCCGCCCACGATGAAATACAGCACCAGCAGTTCCAGAAAACGCATGGCCGGGCCCTTCTCGCCGGATTTCGGCTCGAAGACGAAGAACACGCGCTCGGTGAACCAGGGCAGGTTTGCTGCCACGAACGCAAGCGTGAAATACACCCAGACCAGCCAATCGGAAGCCATGAAACTACCCTACCACGTGACGACGCCCGTCGTTAAAGACATCAGTACGCCCGGAAAGATCCCCAGGGCGATCACCAGCAGGCCGTTGATGCTCAGCACCACGTTCATGCCCGTCGCGCGCGGCAGCGGGGTTTCGTCTTCGGGTTTGTCGAAATACATGAGCTTGACCACGCGCAGGTAGTAGAAGGCCCCGATGATGGCGAAGATCACTGCGTAGACCGCCAGCCAGACCATGTCCACCTGCACCACCGCCTGGAGAACGGCGAGTTTGGCGTAGAAGCCTACGGTGGGCGGCACTCCGGCCAGGGAGAACATGATCAGCAGCATGATGAATGCAAACCAGGGGCTGCGTTCGTTCAGGCCGCGGAAGTCGTCCAGGTTCTCGGCCTCGAAGCCCCGGCGCGAGAGCAGGATGATCATGCCGAAACCGCCGGCGGACACGACCGCGTAGGCAATCACGTAGAACAGCGCCGCCCCGTAGCCCTCGGGCGTACCGGCCAGCAGCCCCAACAGGATGAAGCCCACGTGCGAGATGGTCGAATACGCGAACATGCGCTTGATGTTGGTCTGGGCAATGGCCACCACGTTGCCCACGGCCAAAGAGAGCACGGCGAGAATCATGAGCATGCCCTGCCAGTCGCCATGCAGGGGGCCGAGCCCGTCCACCAGCAGACGCAGGACGATGGCCAGGCCGGCCAGCTTCGGGGCCGTCGCGATGAACAGGGTCACCGAAGTGGGTGCGCCGTGATAGACATCGGGCACCCACATGTGGAACGGCACGGCCCCCAGCTTGAACGCCAGCGCCACCACGACGAATGTCAGGGCGAAGATCAGCGGGACGTTCAGGCCGCCGCCCGCGGTGATCAGGTAATCGCTTACCTCGATGATATCCAGGCTGCCGGTGATGCCGTAGAGGATGGACATGCCGTACAGCAGCATCCCCGAGGCGATGGACCCCAGGATGAAATACTTCATCGCCGCCTCGGACGCGCGGCTGGAATCGCGATTGAACGCCACCATGGCGTACAGGCAGAGCGACAGCAGTTCGAGACCCAGGTACAGGGTCAGGAAGCTGTATGCCGAGATCATCACCATCATGCCCAGCACGCCGAACAGGCCGAGCACGTAGTATTCGCCCCGGTAGATATCCCGGTCCTTGAGGTAGGGGCGGGAGTACAGGAACACGGCCGCCGTGATCACGTAGACCGCCACCTTGAGCAGGTCGGACAGCCGGTCGGCGATGAAGGTGCCGTTGAAGGTGAGGCGGGTCTCGGGCGCGGCCAGGGCCAGCGTCAGCACCGCCGCGCCGAGCAGCGTGAACTGCACCAGCCCGTAAGTGATGTCCCGCCGGGACTGGGGCACGAACAGGTCGATCACGAGAATGGCGCAGGCCATGCCGAGCACGAACATCTCGGGAATGACCGGCGTGAAATCTGGGATCTGGAAGGTCATGTAATGGGTTCCCGTCCTCAGAGCTTCGATACGGCGATGTGCTGGATCAGGTTGTCCACCGTGGCGTGCATGACCTCAAGCAGCGGGGCCGGCCAGACGCCCAGCAACAGCACCACGAAGGCCAGTATCCCGAGCACCAGGAACTCGCGGCGGTTGATGTCCTGGAGTTTCGCTACGTTGTCGTTGGCGATGTCGCCGAACACCACCCGCTTGATCAGCCAGAGCGTATAGCCGGCGGCCAGGATCAGCGTGGTGGCGGCCAGGAACGCAATCCAGAAGTCCGCCCTGAAGCTGGCCAGAATGACCATGAACTCGCCCACGAAGCCGGACGTGCCCGGCAGGCCCGTGTTGGCCATGGCAAACAGCACGAAGAAGGCCGCGAACCAGGGCATGGTGTTCACCACGCCGCCGTAATCCGCGATCTGGCGGCTGTGCATGCGGTCGTAGAGCACGCCCACGCAAAGGAACAGGGCCGCCGAGATGAAGCCGTGGGAGATCATCTGCACCATGGCGCCCTGAATGCCCAGCGCGGCGCCCTGCCAGTCGCCGGTGTTGGAGAAGATCAGGAATACGATGAAGATGCCCAGCGTCACGAAGCCCATGTGGGCAATGGACGAGTAGGCGATGAGCTTCTTCATGTCCTGCTGCGCCAGCGCCACGAAGCCGATGTAGACCACCGCGATGAGCGACAGGGTGATCAGCAGCCAGTCCAGGGCCATGGAGGCGTCCGGCGTGATGGGCAGGCTGAAGCGCAGGAAGCCGTAGCCGCCGATCTTCAGCATGATGGCCGCCAGGATCACCGAACCGCCGGTGGGCGCCTCCACGTGGGCGTCCGGCAGCCAGGTATGCACCGGCCACATGGGGATCTTCACGGCGAAGGCCGCGAGGAAGGCCAGGAAGATCAGGATCTGGGCAGTCATGCCCAGCTGCAGGTGGTGGAAATCCAGGATCGCGAAACTTCCGGAGCGGGTGTACATGTAGATAAGCGCCACCAGCATGAACACCGAGCCCAGGAAAGTGTAGAGGAAGAACTTGATGGTGGCGTAGACACGGTTCGGGCCGCCCCAGAGACCGATCACCAGGAACATGGGGATCAGCATGCCCTCGAAGAACACGTAGAACAGCACCCCGTCCAGCGCGGCGAACACGCCGTTCATGAAACCCTCCATGATCAGGAAGGCCGCCATGTACTGGGAGACACGGTGCTGGATCACCTCCCAACCGGCGATCACCACCAGCACGGTGGTGAACGTGGTCAGCAGGATCAGGGGCATGGAGATGCCGTCCACGCCCAGGTGGTAGTTCACGTTGAAGGCGCCGATCCAGGGCAGCAGTTCGACGAACTGCATTTCGTGGGTGCCCCGGTCGAAGTGCACGAACAGGGGAATGCTGATCAGGAAGGTGAGCGTGGCGAAAAACAGCGCCAGCCGACGGGCGCCCTCGGGCATGCGGTCGCCCGCCATCAGCACGATGCAGCCGCCGACGATCGGCGTCCAGATCACCAGACTCAGTAGTGGCCAGTCAGCAAACATTGATCATTCCCGGTTGATGCCACAGTCCCTCCCGTTTGGTTGATCCCTGCATGTCCACGCCCCTCACAGCACGAACACCGTCAGCAGGACGAGCAGACCGATGATCATCGCGAACGCGTAGTGATACAGGTAGCCGGTCTGGACGTAACGCGCGTACCGTGAGATCAGACCCACCGTCCGGGCGCTGCCGTTGACCAGCAGCCCGTCGATGAACAGCATGTCCCCGAAGCGCCACAGCCACCGGCCCAGGCCCAGGCTGCCGCCCGCGAACACAAAGGCGTTGAACTCGTCGAAGCCGTACTTGCGGTCCAGCACGGTGTAAAGCCACTGGAAACGCGACTTGATGGTGTCGGCGATACGCGGATTCACCATGTACACGTACCAGGCGGTGGCCAGCCCGGCCATGGCCAGCCAGAACGGCGGCATCATGATGCCGTGGACCACGAAGCCCATGATCCCGGTGTAGCCCTCGCCCAGGCGGGCCAGCACGTCGTTGTCCTGGAGCACGAAAATGGAATCCGAGAAGAAGTCCCCGAACAGCACGGGGCCCACCACGTAGCCCGCCACCACCGACGGGATGGCCAGCAGGATCAGCGGCACCGTCACCACCCAGGGCGACTCTCTGGGTTCGTGCACATGACCGTGACCGTGCCCCCCGTCGCCGTGTTCGTCCTCATGCCCGTGGTGCGCCACGTTGCGGAAACGCTCCTCGCCATGGAACACCATGAAGAACATGCGGAAGGTGTAGAGCGCGGTGACGAACACGCCCAAGAGGACCAGCACGTAGGCGAACCCGGCTCCCGGCGTGGTGGACAGCGACACCGCCTCGATGATGCCGTCCTTGGAGAAGAACCCGGAGAAGAACGGGAATCCGATCAGCGCCAGCGACCCCACCAGCGCCGTGACATAGGTGATGGGCATATACTTGCGCAGACCGCCCATGCGCCGCATGTCCTGCTCATGATGCAGCGCGATGATCACGGAGCCCGCGGCCAGGAACAGCAGCGCCTTGAAGAAGGCGTGGGTCATCAGGTGGAAGATACCCGCGGCGTAGGCCGATGCGCCCAGCGCCACCGTCATGTAACCCAGCTGCGACAGCGTCGAGTAGGCGACGACGCGCTTGATGTCGTTCTGCACGATGCCGATCAGGCCCATGAAGAAGGCGGTCAGCGCGCCGATCACCAGCACGAAGGACAGGGCCGCCGTGGAGAACTCGAACAGCGGCGACATGCGCGCCACCATGAAGATGCCGGCGGTCACCATGGTGGCCGCGTGGATCAGGGCGGAGATGGGCGTCGGGCCTTCCATGGAATCCGGCAGCCACACATGCAGCGGCACCTGGGCGGATTTGCCCATGGCACCGATGAACAGCAGGATGCAGGCCACGGTCAGCAGCGACCAATCCGTGCCGGGCAGGATGGTGATGGTGGCCGCGGACATGCCCTCGGCCTCGGCGAACACCTCGTAGTAATCCAGGCTGCCCGCGTAGAACAGCAGCGCGCCGATGCCGAGGATGAAACCGAAGTCCCCCACGCGATTGACGACGAAGGCCTTCATATTGGCGTAGATGGCCGTGGGGCGCTTGTACCAGAAGCCGATCAGCAGGTAGGAGACCAGGCCTACGGCCTCCCAGCCGAAGAACAGCTGCAGGAAGTTGTTCGCCATCACCAGCATGAGCATGGAGAAGGTGAACAGCGAGATGTAGGCGAAGAAGCGCTGATAGCCCGGATCGTCGTGCATGTAGCCGATGGTGTAGATGTGCACCATCAGCGAGACGAAGGTCACCACCAGCATCATCAGGGCGGTGAGGTTGTCCACCAGAAAGCCGATCTCGAAGCGGATGCCGTCGCTGATCATCCAGGTGTACACGGTGGCGTTGTGCACATCGGCACCGTCGAAGACGTGGTGCTTGAACACCCATACCGAGAGCACGAAAGAGATCGCCACACCGAGTATGGTGACCGTGTGCGCCCCGACCCGCCCGATCTGGCGGCCGAACAACCCGGCGACAATGGCGCCGAACAGGGGGGCAAGGACGACCGCGAGATAGACGTTCTCCATGGCCTTATCCCTTCATCTCGTCCAGGTCCTGGACGTTGATGGTCTGGCGGTTACGGAACAGGAGGGTGAGGATCGCAAGACCGATGGCGGCCTCGGCCGCGGCCACGGTCAGGATGAAGAACACGAACACCTGCCCGGCCATGTCGCCCGAGAAATGCGAAAAGGCCACGAAATTCATGTTCACCGCCAGCAGCATCAGCTCGATGGACATGAGCAGGATGATGACGTTCTTGCGATTCAGGAAGATGCCCGCAATGCCGAGCGAAAAGAGAATCGCGCCAAGCACCAGATAGTGTGCCAAAGAGATCATTTTGGGTTCCGTTGTCCGGTCACCGGGCGAACGTCGCAGCGTTCGCCTCTTGGTTATCAGCCCTTTCGTTTCAATTGCCGGTCAGGATTTGCCTTCCGACTTCATGTCCACCATGCGCACACGACCCTCGCGGGAGACGCGCACCTGTTTGGCCGGATCGATGGCCTTGGTACCCGGCCGCCTTCGAAGCGTGAGTGCGATGGCCGCAATAATGGCCACCAGCAGGATCACCGCGGCGATCTCGAACGGGTAGACGTACTCGGTATAGAGGATGCGGCCCAGCGCCTCGGTGTTGGAATAATCGGCTGCCGCCCTCTCCGGCGCGTCCACGCGAAAGTGGCGCACGACCACCAGCGACATGACCGTGGCCATGGCGACGGCCACCAGGATGCCCACCGGCAGGAAGCGCATGAAACCTTCGCGCATGCGCGTCAGGTTGATGTCCAGCATCATGACCACGAACAGGAACAGCACCATCACGGCGCCCACATACACCAGCACCAGCACGATGCCCAGGAACTCGGCCTCCAGCATGATCCACAGCGCCGCACTGGTGAAGAAGGTCAGCACCAGGAACAGCGCCGCGTGCACCGGGTTGCGCACGGTGATCATGGCCACCGCCGCGCCCACCACGATCGCGGCGAAGAAGTAGAACAGAAAGGCCTCGAAGTTCATTGAATGTCCCCGGTCCGATTTTCTAGCGGTATGGCGCATCGGCCGTGCGTGCCGCCGCAATCTGCTGCTCGTAACGGTCGCCGATGGCGAGCAGCTTGTCCTTGGTCATGATCTGCTCGCCCCGGTTCTCGAAGTGGTACTCGAAGATGTGGGTCTCCACGATGGAGTCCACCGGGCAGGCCTCTTCGCAGAAGCCGCAGAAGATGCACTTGAACAGGTCGATGTCGTAGCGGGTGGTGCGGCGCGTGCCGTCGGCACGCTGCTCGGATTCGATGGTGATGGCCAGCGCCGGGCAGACCGCCTCGCACAGCTTGCAGGCGATGCAGCGCTCCTCGCCGTTGGGGTAGCGGCGCAGCGCATGCAGGCCGCGAAAGCGCGGCGAGATGGGCGTCTTCTCCTCCGGGTACTGCACGGTGATCTTGCGCGAGAACAGGTAACGGCCCGTCAGACGCATGCCGATCAGCAGCTCCCAGAGGAGAAAGCTTCTGAAGAAATTGCGCACGGCGTTCATGACGTCACTCCTCAAACCACCCAGGGCTGCCAGCCCAGGGCCACGGCCACGCCGATGCCGAACAGCCAGACCAGCGTCACGGGGATCAGCACCTTCCAGCCCAGGCGCATGATCTGGTCATACCGATAGCGCGGGAAGGTGGCCCGGAACCACAGGAAGCAGAACAGGAAGAACGCGGTCTTCATCAGGAACCAGTGGATGCCGTCGCCCAGAAACCAGCCAAGCACCGGAACCGCGAGGACCGACTCGGACACCAGCCCCCCGAACGGCGACAGCCAACCGCCCCAGAACAGCAGTGCCGCGAGCGCGGCGATCAGGATCATGTTGGCGTACTCGGCCAGGAAGAACACGGCGAACGCCATGCCCGAGTACTCCACGTGAAAGCCCGCCACGATCTCGGACTCACCCTCGGCCACGTCGAAGGGCGCCCGGTTGGTCTCGGCCACGCCGGAGATGAAATACACCAGGAACAGGCCGATCAGCGGCCACACGAACCAGCCGGTGACCGAAACCCCCTGCTGGGCGCGCACGATATCGCCCAGGTTGAGGCTGCCCGCGGCCATGAGCACGCCCACGAGCGCAAACCCCATGGCGATCTCGTAGGACACGATCTGCGCCGCCGAGCGCAGGGCGCCCAGCAGCGCGTACTTGGAGTTGGATGCCCAGCCGGCGATGATCACGCCGTACACGCCCATGGAGGTCAGCGCCAGGATATACAGCAGCGCCGCGTTGATGTCGGCCAGCACCATGCCGTCATCGAAGGGCACCACCGCCCAGGCCGCCAGTGCCGGCATGATGGCCAGTACCGGCGCGATGAGAAACAGGAAGCGGTTGGCATTGGTGGGAAGGATGACTTCCTTGGTGAGCAGCTTGAGGGCGTCGGCGATGGGCTGCAGCCAGCCGCGCGGGCCCACCCGGTTGGGCCCCAGGCGCACCTGCATGTAGCCGATCACCTTGCGCTCGGCATACGTGGTGTAGGCCACCGCGAGCATCAGGGGGGCGACGATGAGGGTGATCTTGGTCATGATCTGCATGACCACCGGCAGACCTTCCCAGAAATTGATGACGGCTTCGATCATCTAATGCCTCAGAGCTTCTGCAGTTCCACGACGCCGAAGGCCGGGCCGAGGGCGGCGGTCTCCGGCATCCCCTGCGGGATCCAGACGCATCCCATGGCTACACCGTCGTCAATGATGAGATCCAGGCTGGCGGTGTGTCCGCCCTGGCGCACCAGAACCCGGTCGGTGTTCACCAGATCCAGCGCCCTTGCCTGGGCCTCGCAGATGTAGGCGCCCGCCTGGCGGCCGTCGGCGGTGTCCTGGAGCGGTCGCGCGCGCCGCACCAGGGGATCCAGTCCGTACATCGCCACGCCGCCGGCGCGCTGCAGTCCGGTGATGCGGGGCGGCCATTCGAATACCGGCCCTTCCACGGAAATCCGGTTGTCAAATGCCGGGCTGTCACCGAGGCGCGCCTTGAGCTCGTCGCGCACCTGCTCCGAGGACACGTAATCGAAGCCCGGCACGGCGGCCATCGTGCCCAGCACACGCAGCACCTTCCAGCCGGGCCGCGCCTCGCCCGGCGGCGAGCCGACGCCCCTGAACGACTGCCAGCGCCCTTCGGCGCTGACAAAGGTGCCGGAGGTCTCGGCAAACGTGGCGATGGGCAGCAGGACGTCGGTCAGGTCCTTCAATGCACTGGAGGCAAATGCGCTCAGGGCCACCACGCAGTCCGCCGACTCCAGCGCCGCACGTGCCGCCGGTCCGTCGGCGCAGTCCAGATCCGGCTCCACGCCCAACAGGAAATACCCCCGGCGCGGCTGCGCAATCATTGCCCCGGCATCCAGGCCCGCCGGTTCCAGCGGCGCCCCGGCGGGACCGCGGTGAGGCACCGCCCCGGCCAGCCAGGCGCCTGCGCTGTTGGCGGCCTCGGGCAGATAGCCCGGCGTCGCGCCCGTGTGCTCGGCGATCACGCCGCACAGCGCCCGCACCAGGCCGGCCTGAGGATGGGCCATGGCCTCGTTGCCCATGAGCACCACGGCAGAGTCGGCCTCGCGCAACAGGCGCGCCATGTCCTTCTCGGCCTCTCCCGTCTCGGCATCCGCGACAATCGACTTGAGACTGGCCGGGACCTTGGCGCCGGCCGACTCCAGCGCCGCTCCGGCGATTCCCGCCAAGTGACGCAGCAGCGCCTGGGGATCGGCGATCACCTGTTCCGCCATAGGAAAAACGAATCCGTAATCGCGGGTATTGACGGCCATCATGCGCGCACCGGCCAGGGCGGCCTTGCGCAGGCGATGGTGGGCGATGGGCTGATCCTTGCGCACGTTGGAACCCACCAGCAGCGCCGCGTCCACCTTTTCCAGGTCTGCAACAGCCAGGCCCAGGTAGGGGAACAGCGGGTCCGCATCGGTTCGCGAGAAATCGTTCTGGCGCAGACGGTGGTCGATGTGTGTCACGCCCATGCCGCGCAGCAGTTTCTGCGCCAGGTAGAGTTCCTCCAGGGTGGCGTGGGGGGACAGCAGTGCGCCGATCTCGGCGGGCGCCGTGCCGCGCAGCCCTTCCACCACGCGGGTGAGCGCCGTCTCCCAGTCGGTGCTCGTCCACTTGCCGTTGTCCTTGACCATGGGTGTGGTGAGCCGGTCCGGGGCGTGGATCCCGGTGTAACTGTAACGGTCCCGGTCCGAGATCCAGGTCTCGTTGACCACTTCGTTGTCCCGGGGCACGACGCGCATGACGCGGCCCTCGCGGGTATGCAGGAACAGGTTGGAGCCGATGCTGTCGTGGGGCGCCACGGCGGGATGCTGGATCAGCTCCCAGGGGCGCAGGGTATAGCGGGACGGCTTGGCGGTAAGGGCGCCCACCGGGCACAGATCGATCACATTGCCGGACATCTCCGAGTCCACCGAGCGCTCGATGAAGGTGCCGATCTGCATGAACTCGCCACGTCCGGTGGCCCCCAGTTCGCGGATGCCGGCGATCTCCTCGCCGAAGCGCACGCAGCGGGTGCAATGGATGCAGCGGGTCATCTCCGTGCTGATCAGCGGGCCGATGTCCTTGTCCTTGACCACCCGCTTGGCCTCGGTGTAACGCGAGACGCTCTCGCCGTAGCCCATGGCCACGTCCTGCAGTTCGCACTCGCCGCCCTGGTCGCAGATGGGGCAGTCCAGGGGGTGGTTGATGAGCAGGAACTCCATGGTGGCCTTCTGGGCGGCCAGGGCCTTGGGCGAACGGGTGTAGACCTTCATGCCTTCCATCACCGGCGTGGCACAGGCGGGCATGGGTTTCGGCGCCTTCTCCACCTCCACCAGGCACATGCGGCAGTTGGCCGCCACCGACAGCTTCTTGTGATAGCAGAAGCGCGGCACACGGATACCCGCCCCGTCCGTCACCTCGATCAGCATGGCGCCCTTGCGTGCCTGCAGGGGCATGCCGTTGACCTCGATGTTGACCAGATCCTCGCTCATTCTCGGTGTCTCGTCCGGCGATTCAGGCCGCGTCGGCGACCAGGCTGCGTCCGTGCTGGATGTAGTGCTCGAACTCGTGGCGGAAGTGCTTCACGAAGCTGCGCACGGGCATGGCGGCGGCATCACCCAGCGCGCAGATGGTGCGGCCCTCGATCTTGGCCGCCACGTCGTCCAGGCGTTCCAGATCCTCGGGGCGACCCTTGCCCTCCACGATCCGCGTCAGCATGCGATAGAGCCAGCCGGTGCCCTCCCGGCAGGGCGTGCATTGGCCGCAGGACTCGGAAAAATAAAAGCGCGAGATGCGCTGCAGGGCCTTGACCATGTCGGTGGTCTCGTCCATGACGATCACCGCGCCGGAGCCCAGCATGGAACCGGCCCGCGCGATGGAGTCGTAGTCCATGTTCACGTCCATCATGACGTCACCCGGCAGCACAGGCACGGACGATCCGCCGGGGATCACCGCCTTGAGCGCGCGCCCCTCCAGCACGCCGCCCGCCATCTCCAGCAGCTCCCTGAACGGGGTGCCGAGCGGGACCTCGAAGTTCCCGGGCCTGTTCACGTGGCCCGACACGGAGAACAGCTTCTCGCCGCCGGACTTCGGGATGCCGAGCTCGGCGAACCAATCGCCGCCTTCGCGGATGATGGTCGGCACCGAGGCCAGGGATTCGGTGTTGTTGATAGTCGTCGGGCGGCCGTAGAGGCCGAAATTGGCCGGGAACGGCGGCTTGAAGCGGGGCTGACCCTTCTTGCCCTCCAGGGATTCCAGCAGCGCCGTCTCCTCGCCGCAGATGTAGGCGCCCGCGCCCAGCGTCGGATAGAGATCGAAATCCACTCCCGAACCCAGGATGTCCTTGCCCAGAAAACCCTGCGCGTAGGCCTCCTTCACCGCCTGGCAAAAGCGCCGGTAGGGCTCGTCCATGAACTCGCCGCGCATGTAGTTGTATCCCACGGTGGCGCCGATGGCGTAGCCGGCGATGGCCATGCCCTCCACCAGCGCATGGGGGTTGAAGCGCAGGATGTCCCGGTCCTTGCAGGTACCCGGCTCGGACTCGTCGGAGTTGCACACCACGTATTTCTGGCCCGGTGCGTTGCGGGGCATGAAGCTCCATTTGAGGCCGGTGGGAAAGCCCGCGCCGCCACGGCCGCGCAGGTTCGATTTCTTCACTTCCTCGATGACGTCTTCCTGCGACATCCTGCCCGCATAGACCTTCTTGAGGGCCTCGTAGCCCCCCACCTTGAGATAGTTCTCCAGCGTCCAGGGCTCGTCGAACCGAAGCGTCGTGAAGCAGATGCGGTTCATCGAGGGCTCACTCGAGGCTGTCCAGGATCTCGTCCACCCGTTCGGGGGTGAGATGCTCGTGGTAGACATGGTTGACCTGCATCATGGGCGCGCCGCAGCAGGCGGCGAGGCATTCCTCCTCGCGCTTGATGTAGAACTTTCCGTCGGGCGTGCTCTCGCCGGTCTTCACGCCGAGCTTCTTTTCGATGTGCTCGACGATGCGATCCGAGCCCCGCAGCATGCAGGATATGTTGGTGCACACGGCGATGGTGTGGCGTCCGACGGGCTTCAACTCGTACATGGAGTAGAAACTGGCCACCTCGTACACGGCGATCTCGGGCATGCCGATGTAGGCGGCCACCGCGTCCATCATCTCCGTGGTCAGGTGACCATGCTCATGCTGCACGGCCCGCAATGCGCCGAGCACCGCGGATTGGCGCTGGTCCTCCGGGTAGACGCCCAGCCAGTGGTCGATCTCCTCGCGCAGGTGATCGTTGAGCAGCGCGGCCCTGTCCTGTTTCAGAGTCCTGGGCATCAGCGATCAATCTCCCCGAATACGATGTCCTGGGTGCCGATGATGGCCACCACGTCCGCCAGCATGTGGCCCACTGCCATCTCGTTGAGCCCGGCCAGGTGCGCAAACCCCGGGGCACGCACCTTCAGCCGGTAGGGCTTGTTGGCGCCGTCGGAAACGAGATACACACCGAACTCACCCTTGGGATGCTCCACCGCCGCGTAGGCCTCGCCCTCGGGCAGGCAGAATCCCTCGGTGAAGAGCTTGAAGTGATGGATCAGGGACTCCATGTCCGCCTTCATCTCCTCGCGCCGCGGCGGGGTGATCTTGTGATCCTCGATGAACACGGGGCCGGGATTGTCGCGCAGCCACTCCACGCACTGCCGGATGATGCGGTTGGACTGGCGCATCTCCTCGATGCGCACCAGATAGCGATCGTAACAATCGCCGTTCACCCCGATCGGGATCTGGAAATCCAACCGGTCGTAGACCTCGTAAGGCTGCTTGCGGCGCAGGTCCCATTCCACGCCCGAGCCGCGCAGCATCGGGCCGGTGAAACCCATCTGCATGGCGCGCTCGGGTGAGACGACACCGATGCCCACGGTGCGCTGCTTCCAGATGCGGTTGTTGGTAAGCAGGGTTTCGTACTCGTCCACGCAGCCGGGGAAGCGGTCGGTGAAGGCCTCGATGAAGTCCAGCAGGGAACCCTGGCGAATCGCGTTCAGGGCATCCACTTCCTTCTGGCTCTTCCAGCGCGACGGCTGGTACTGGGGCATGGTGCCCGGCAGGTCCCGGGCCACGCCGCCCGGGCGGTAGTAGGTCGCGTGCAGGCGCGCGCCGCTCACCGCCTCGTAGCAGTCCATCAGATCCTCCCGCTCGCGGAAGGCATAGAGGAAGACCGTCATGGCGCCGATGTCCAGGGCATGGGCACCGAGCCACAGCAGGTGATTGAGGATGCGGGTGATCTCATCGAACATCACCCGGATGTACTGGGCGCGCAGCGGCGCCTCGATGTTCAGCAGCTTCTCCATGGCCAGCACGTAGCCATGCTCGTTGCACATCATGGAGACGTAGTCGAGCCGGTCCATGTAGCCGATGCTCTGGTTGTACGGCTTGCTCTCCGCCAGCTTCTCGGTGCCCCGGTGCAGCAGGCCGATGTGCGGGTCCGCGCGCTGCACCACCTCCCCGTCCAGCTCCAGCACCAGGCGCAGCACGCCGTGCGCCGAAGGGTGCTGCGGACCGAAGTTCAGGGTGTAATTGCGAATCTCAGGCATCGGCGGACTTCTCCCCGGCCGATTCCCGGATATAGCGGTGGTCTTCGCGGATCACCTTGGGCACCAGCACCCGCGGCTCGATGGTGACGGGCTGATAGACCACACGGGCCTGCTCCGGGTCGTAGCGCATCTCCACGTGACCGATGAGCGGGAAGTCCTTACGGAACGGGTGGCCCACGAAACCGTAGTCGGTGAGGATGCGGCGCAGGTCCGGGTGACCGTCGAACACGATGCCGTAAAGATCGAAGGCCTCGCGCTCATACCAGTTGGCGGACGCCCATATCTCCGTGACCGAGGGTACGACAGGGAACGCGTCGTCGGGGCAGTAGACGCGCAGGCGCAGGCGCTGGTTCAGACTCACCGACAGCAGGTGGTAGATCACCGCGAAACGCGGCCCCTGGTGGCGCGAGGCGTCGGGAGCGTCGTCGAAGGTGAAGCGTCCGAAGGTGGCCTTCTCCACGCCGCGGCTGAAGCCCTCGCTGGTGGATTCCTCGGTGGTCCACTCCGCCACGCCGTACTCCAGGTAGTCCACACCGCACAGATCCGCCAGCAGCTCGAACTTCAGGCCTTCGCCATCGCGCAGGGCCTCGGCAGTGGCCCCCAGATCGGGTGCCGCCACTTCCAGCGTCACCTCCCCGAAGGCACGCTGCAGCGCTCCCTCCCCGGGTTTGAAGCGCTCCTGCAGGCGCGCAGCCAGATTGTCGAGTCGCTCGGTCATGGTCGGGAAGCGCCGTGGCAGTGGATCAGCGTGCGATGGTGTTGGTCCGGCGGATCTTGTTCTGCAGCTGCAATATGCCGTAGAGCAGGGCCTCCGCCGTGGGTGGACAACCCGGGACATACACGTCCACCGGCACGATGCGGTCGCAGCCGCGCACCACCGCGTAGGAATAGTGGTAGTAGCCGCCGCCGTTGGCGCAGGAACCCATGGAGATCACCCAGCGGGGCTCGGCCATCTGGTCATAGACCTTGCGCAGCGCCGGGGCCATCTTGTTGACCAGGGTGCCGGCAACGATCATCACGTCGGACTGGCGCGGGCTCGGTCGAAAGACGATGCCGAAGCGATCCAGGTCGTAACGCGCCGCGCCGGCATGCATCATCTCCACCGCGCAACAGGCCAGGCCGAAGGTCACGGGCCAGAGCGAACCGGTCCGGGCCCAGTTGATGAGCTTGTCGGCGGAGGTGGTGACGAAACCCTTTTCGAGGACGCCTTCTATTCCCATTCCAGGGCCCCCTTCTTCCACTCGTAAATGAAGCCGATCACGAGGATGCCCAGGAACAGGGCCATGGCGAGCAGGCCGAACAGCCCGATTTCATCGAGTACCACGGCCCAGGGGAAGAGGAAGGCGATCTCGAGATCGAAAATGATGAATAGTATAGCGACCAGGTAAAACCTGACGTCGAACTTCATGCGGGAGTCCTCGAAGGCCTCGAAACCGCATTCATAGGGAGAGTTCTTGGCGCTGTCGGGCCGATGCGGGCCGATGACCATGCCCAGCGCGAGAGGTATCACGCCAACCAGAAGACCTACCCCAAGGAAGATCAGGATCGGCAGATAGTTTTCGAGCATGCTCTCGCTCCCCACGCCGCGCGAGTTGCCGCGCCGCGCGCTACGGCAGTTGCATCCACCCGAGGTGTCGGATGGAGCCTCCCTTGTGGTCAGTTGCGGGGACCAGTAGGCGCCCCCGCTTCCTTCCGCGGCACCAGTGCGCCGACCCCTCCCTGCCGCCCAACCGCCGCGGCCGGTCCCCTCGCCGTCGATCCACACCGGCTGTTATTCATAATTATGGTGCAGATGGTCGGACTCGAACCGACACGGCTTTCGCCACCGCCCCCTCAAGACGGCGTGTCTACCAATTCCACCACATCTGCATCCGGATACCCTGTGTCAGCGCGGGACGTCCTCCGGAACACCGGGGGCCGGCGCCTCAGGACGGTCCGCGGGCTGCGGCCGGTCCTCGATCACCTGGGGAGCCGGCGTCGTGACATCGATCACGCTGCCCGGTTCCGGCTGATTGGACACCATGTAGGCCAGACTCAGGCTGTTGACGAAGAACAGCGTGGCCAGTACGGCCGTGCCGCGGCTCAGGAAGTTTGCTGAGCCCCGTGCGCCGAAGACCGTGGAGGAAGCGCCGCTGCCGAAGGCGGCGCCGGCGTCGGCCCCCTTGCCGTGCTGGATCAACACCAGCACGATCAGGGCGAGAGCCAAGACTACCTGCACCACCAGCAAAATGCCATACAACATAAAGTTCAGTCCGCCGCCCGGCAGATCGCCAGGAAATCCGCAGCCTTCAGGGATGCTCCGCCAATCAGGCCGCCGTCGATATCAGGCTGCGAGAAGAGTTCCGCCGCATTATCCGCTTTGACACTGCCACCGTAGAGAATTCTCACGCCATCGGCCACCCCCGCATCCCGCTCGGCCACGCGGGACCGGATGAATGCGTGCACGGCCTGGGCCTGTTCCGGGGTGGCTGTCTTGCCGGTACCGATTGCCCAAACGGGCTCGTAGGCGATGACGGCGTCCTTCAGGGACTCGACGCCCTCCAGATCCAGCACCGCATCCAGCTGACGTGCCACCACCTGCTCGGTGACGCCGGATTCGCGTTCTTCCAGCAATTCGCCCACGCACAGGATGGGCTTGAGCCCGTGGCGGCGCGCGGCGGCGAACTTGCGCGCGGTGAAATCGTCATCTTCGGCGTAGAGGCTGCGCCGCTCGGAGTGGCCGACGATCACGTAGGCGCAGCCCACGTCCCGGAGCATGCTGCCCGAGACCTCACCGGTATAGGCCCCGGCATCCTGGTCGGAGACGTCCTGGGCGCCGAGCCCGATGGCGGAGCCGTCGACAAGCGCCGCGACCTGCGGCAGATAGACGTACGGCGGACAGACCACGATCTCGGCCTTTGCCGGCGAGGTCAGGGCTCCGAGCACCTCTTTCACGAGGGCCTCATTGGCCTCCCGGGAGCCATTCATTTTCCAGTTTCCGGCCACCATGGGCTGACGCATGCCGTGTCTCCCGTCTCGTTTCGCACTCTGCGCAAAGCGCGAAAGCTTAACGTCCGCCATGCAATAAATCAATTTCGCCCCGGACCGGACGGGTTGACACCCGGACACCGCATCCGGGCCCGCCGTGCGTATGAGACCGAACCGGATCGAACCCGCGAATCAGGCGATGACTGCGCGCCTCACCCGCCGCCGGTCGCACTGCGCACGGCCTCGGCGATGTCCCGGGCAATACGATCCACCTGCCCGATCTCGCGGCCCTCGACCATGACCCGCACCAGCGGCTCCGTGCCCGACGGACGCAACAGAACGCGCCCGTGGTCCCCGAGCACCTCTTCCGCCGCGCGCACGGCCTCCAGCACCCGCGCCGCCGCCAGCACTTCGCGGCGGTCCGCAGGGCCGTTGAGCGGTACGTTCACAAGCGTCTGCGGCAGCTTGGTCATGGCCTGACGCAAGGTCGAGAGCGGCTCCGACGTCATGCACATGATATGAAGCACCTGTAACGCGGACACGATCCCGTCGCCGGTCGTGGTGCGATCTAGACACAGGATGTGCCCGGACGATTCACCGCCCAGGCTCCAGCCCTCGGCATGCAGCATCTCGAGCACGTAGCGGTCCCCGACCGCTGCCCGCCGGAACGGGATGCCCTCCGCCTCCAGGGCCAGTTCCAGCCCCAGGTTGCTCATGAGCGTGCCCACCACGCCGCCATTGAGCAGGCCGTCCCGGGCCCGGCCCAGGGCGATGATGCACAGGGCCTCGTCCCCGTCCACCAGGGTGCCGGTTTCATCCACCATCACCACGCGGTCGCCGTCCCCGTCCAGGGCGATACCCACGTCCGCATTGTGTTCAAGCACCGCCGCTCGCAGGTTCTCCGGGTGCAAAGAACCTGCCTGTTCGTTGATGTTAAAGCCGTCCGGTTCATCCCCGATGGCCACCACTTCCGCGCCCAGTTCCTCGAATACGCTGGGCGCGACGGCATAGGTGGCGCCATGGGCGCAATCCACCACCACCTTCAGCCCGTGAAAGGCGGTGCCGGAGGGAATGGTGCTCTTGCAGAACTCGATATAGCGCCCGGCCGCGTCATGGACCCGCTCCGCCTTGCCGATATGGGCGGAATCCACCGTCTCCACGGCGCGCTCCAGTTCCGCCTCGATGGCCAGTTCGATCTCGTCCGGCAGCTTGGTGCCGGCGGCGGAGAAGAATTTGAAGCCGTTGTCGTAGTAGGGGTTGTGCGAGGCGCTGATGACGATCCCCGCGGCAGCGCGAAAGGTGCGCGTCAGGTAGGCCACCGCCGGCGTGGGCATGGGCCCCAGCAAGCGGATATCGGCCCCGGCGGCGGACAACCCCGCCTCCAGCGCGGATTCGAACATGTAACCGGACACCCGGGTGTCCTTTCCGATCAGGACCGGCCCCTGGCCCTCGTGGGCCAGCACCCGCCCGGCCGCCCAACCCAGCCGCAGGGCGAAATCCGGCGTCATCGGGGCATGCCCCACCCGCCCCCGGATCCCATCAGTGCCGAAGTAGCGTCGTTCCAAACGAGTGACCTCCCTTGCAGATCAGGCGCTCAAGCGCGCTGCGTACAGGATACAGGATACCGGGGTTTGAACGCTCTTTGACCGCGACGCAAAGACGCGAAGACGCAAAGGAACGCAAAGGTCTTGATGAAGAAAGCGGGACACGACAGGGGTTTTCGTTCCAATCATTTACTTTGCGGTTCTTTGCGTCTTTGCGACGCGGTTGAATGCCAACGCCCCGTCCAGCCCCCACGGCTCAAGGGCCGGTGGGCGCCTCCAGGCCGGCCAGGATGCCCAGGGCATCCACCGTGGGCCCCACGTCGTGCACCCGCAGGATGGCGGCGCCCCGCTGGGCGGCCAGCAGGGCGGCGGCCACGCTGCCGTGCACCCGCTGATCCACCGGCCGATCGCCCAGCAGGGCGCCGATCATGCCCTTGCGTGATACCCCAACCAGCAGCGGGGGCCCCATGTCCGCCAGGGTGGGCAACCCCCTGAACAGCGCCAGGTTGTGTTCCAGCGTCTTGCCAAAGCCGAAACCCGGGTCCAGCACGAGGTGCCGCCGGTCGATGCCCGCCGCCTCGCAGGCCGCCACACGGGCCTCCAGGAAATCGCGCACTTCGGCCGTCACGTCGTCGTAATGCGGATCCTTCTGCATGGTGCGCGGATCGAGCGTGCACATGTGCATGAGGCAGACCGGCAGGCCGGTCTCCCGTGCAGCCTCCAGAGCGCCCGGCAGGCGCAGGGCACGGACGTCATTGATCAGCCCGGCGCCCGCCGCCGCCGCGCGGATCATCACCTCGGGGCGGCTGGTATCCACCGAGACCGGCACGGGGATGCGAGGCGCGATGCTTTCCACCACCGGCACGACCCGGGCCAGTTCCTCCTCCACGGGCACCGGTTCAGCCCCCGGGCGGGTCGACTCCCCGCCCACATCGATGATGGCGGCCCCGGCCTCCACCATGGCCAGTGCATGGTCCAGCGCACGCCCCGGATCGTCGTGCCGCCCCCCGTCCGAAAAGGAGTCCGGCGTCACATTGAGAATCCCCATCACCCGCGGCCGGGAGAGATCCAGTGATTGTCCACCACAGTCCAGCATCACGGAGCCTTCACGCATCCCGCCTCACCCGCCTTGGTCTTGTATCTTGTATCTTGACTCTTGCCTCTGCCACTAGCCCGCATAACTCACCGGTCGGACACCGGCTGGTGCGCAACAGGTGGAAACATAAGGAGAGTACCTTGGTAATGGGTGCCAACAGCAGCATGACAGACTGTTCCCGCCGGTGTCCTATCGCGGTTCAGGCNNTATGGGTTTCGCTCCAGAGCGGTGCCTACGAACGAATCGCCGGGAGCGATTCGTCGCGCAAGCCCCGCAGGGGCGAGGCGCAAGGATGCGCCGAGCAACCCGAATCCTTCGCCTGCTCCCGCGATCCCGGCGAGATATGCGGGCCAAGGCACGAAAAAGGCCGCCAAAAGGCGGCCTTTTTCGTGCCCGGGTGGCTTCAATGCTGCCCGGCGGGCCTGCCGATCACGCCCCCTTCCGGCAGCTTTTCATCGCTGTCAGCGGGCGCGTTGCCCCCGGCTTCCGGTTCGTCGTCGCTCCAGTCCATCGGCGGGCGCGGTGTCCTGCCCTCCATGATGTCGTTGATCTGTTCAGTATCGATGGTCTCGTACTTGATCAACGCCTCAGACATCGTGTGGAGCTTGTCCATGTTCTCCTCGAGGATCTTCTTTGCCCGCTCGTAGTTGGTGTCGATGATGCGGCGCACCTCCTCGTCGATGGCGTGCGCGGTCTCGTCGGACATCTGCTTGTGCTGGGTCACCTGACGACCCAGGAACACCTCGCCCTCGTCCTCGCTGTAGGCCAGCGGACCAAGGCGGTCGGACAGGCCCCACCTGGTGACCATGTTGCGGGCGATGGCGGTGGCCCGTTCAATGTCATTGGACGCGCCGGTGGTCACCCGGTCATGACCGAAGATGATCTCCTCCGCGATGCGCCCGCCAAACAGCGAGCAGATCTGGCTCTCCAGCCGCGTCTTGCTGTGACTGTAGCGATCCTCCTCCGGCAGGAACATGGTCACGCCCAAGGCGCGTCCACGGGGGATGATGCTCACCTTGTAGACCGGATCATGCTCCGGCACCAGGCGCCCGACGATGGCATGGCCCGCCTCGTGATAGGCGGTGAGCTTCTTCTCGGCGTCGCTCATGACCATGGACTTGCGCTCGGCGCCCATCATGATCTTGTCCTTGGCGCGCTCGAAATCGCTCATGTCCACCAGGCGCTTGCTGGCCCTGGCCGCGAACAACGCCGCCTCGTTGACCAGGTTGGCCAGATCGGCGCCGGAGAAACCGGGCGTACCGCGCGCGATCAGGTCGGCGCGCACGTTCTCGGCGACCGGTACCTTGCGCATATGCACCTTGAGGATCTGCTCGCGCCCGCGCACGTCCGGCAACGGCACCACCACCTGGCGGTCGAACCGGCCGGGACGCAGCAACGCCGGGTCCAGCACGTCGGGGCGGTTGGTGGCCGCGATCACGATCACGCCCTCGGTGCCCTCAAAGCCGTCCATCTCCACCAGCAACTGGTTCAGGGTCTGTTCGCGCTCATCGTGGCCGCCGCCGAGGCCGGCGCCGCGATGACGGCCCACCGCGTCGATCTCGTCAATGAAGATGATGCACGGCGCATGCTTCTTGCCCTGTTCGAACATGTCGCGCACGCGGCTGGCGCCCACGCCCACGAACATCTCCACGAAGTCGGAACCGGAGATGCTGAAGAACGGCACCTTGGCCTCGCCCGCGATCGCCCTGGCGAGCAGGGTCTTGCCGGTCCCGGGAGAACCGACCATGAGCACGCCGCGGGGAATCTTGCCGCCCAGCTTCTGGAACTTGCTGGGGTCACGCAGGAACTCCACCAGCTCGACCACCTCGTCCTTGGCCTCGTCACAGCCGGCCACGTCGGCAAAGGTGACCTTGACCTGGTCCTCGCTCATCATCTTGGCCTTGCTCTTGCCGAAGGACATGGCTCCCCGGCCGCCCGCACCGCCCTGCATCTGGCGCATGAAGTAGATCCACACGGCGATCAGCAGCAGCATGGGGAACCAGCTGATGAGGATGTCCATGATCAGGGAGCGCCGCTGGGGCTCCTGGGCACGAATCTCCACATTGTTCGCAAGGAGATCGCCGATCAATCCGGGATCGTTGGGGCTGTACGTCGTGAACTTCTCACCGTTGAGCGTGGTGCCCTCGATGGTGTTGTTCTCGATATAGACGCTCTGGATCCGCCCGCTCTTCACCTCATTGATGAACTGCGAGTAGGACAGCGACTGCGGCTGGGTGGTACGCGGGCTGAAATTGTTGAACACCGACATCAGCACGATGGCGATGACCGCCCAGATAATCAGGTTTTTGACCAAGTCGTTCAAGGCGATACCTCAATTAGATCGTCGTGCGCCCAATGCGGGGACCTTACACCAGTTTGCGACCTCGGGCCACCGCATACACCTCACGGGAGCGGGGTCTTGAGGCCCTGGGCTTGCGGATACTGACCTTATCGAATTCCCGGCGCAGGGTCCGGACGTAATCGTCGAATTCAGCGCCCTGGAAAAGTTTGACCAGAAAATCCCCGCCCGGTTTCAGCACCGTACGGGCCAGATCCGCCGCAAGTTCCGCGAGATACATGGCGCGCGGCTGGTCCACCGCGTCCACACCACTCATATTGGGGGCCATATCGGACATCACAAGGTCCGCCCCGCCCTCGCCGATGACGGCCAGTAGCTTGTCCAGCACCGCGGCCTCGCGGAAATCCCCCTCTATGACCGTGACGCCGGGGATCGGATCCATGGGCAGGATGTCGCTGGCCACCACGCGCCCTTTCGCCCCGACGATATCCGCGGCGTACTGGGTCCAGCCGCCCGGGGAAGCGCCCAGATCCACCACGGTCATCCCCGGGCGCAGCAGGCGATCCTTTTCCTGGATCTCCCGGAGCTTGTACACCGCCCGCGAGCGATAGCCCTCCTGCTGGGCCCGCTTGACGAACTCGTCGTCGAAGTGCTCCTTGAGCCAGCGGCGGCTGGATTTGGTTCGGGGCATGGAGGGTGGTCTCGGGTTTGTGCTGATTTGATGCAGTCGTTCCGGTAGCGGCGGTGTTGGATGTCGAATTCAAAGTCAAAGGCAACGTCAAAGGCGTTTCGAGCCCCGCTGCGCGGGGC
>NZ_MVBK01000068.1:22219-28921 GCF_002000365.1 Thioalkalivibrio denitrificans
GGGAGAAGGTCAACACCGCTCCGGGAGACTTTGGCGCCGTATTAATTTTCGGTGTTCTCACACATCACCGTGCCCTCCCGGTTCGGCCGGAGGGCCGGCCTCCTACAGGGAAACCCAGAGGCCCCAATACCCAGTGCCCCGTTCATGCTGATCGAAGGGGTCTTGATCTTTCCCCGTATGGCTCGCCGAGCACGGGGGCGTTGCGGGGAGAAAGCCCGTCAGGGGCGCCGCACGGATGCGGCGCGTCGATCGTCAGGCCAGGGATGGCCTGTCGATCGACCCCCCGCAACGCCCCCGCGCGCAGGGCACCCCGAAGGGGCGAGACATCCGGGTGTCGTTTCTTTGGTTCCTTTCTTTGGACAAGCAAAGAAAGGAACTCGAGCCCCGCGCAGCGGGGTTCGAAACGCTTTTGACTTTAGCTTTAGCTTTAGCCTTTGCCTTCGACTTTGACCTTATACCGCCAAAGCCCCCCCGATACCCGCCCTGCAACCACCCGTGCTAATCTCACCCCAACATCCCAGATCCCTACACCCATGCCCCTCACCGACCGACAACGAAAGCAACTTCGTACCCTCGCCCATCCCCGCAAACCCGTCGTCATCGTGGGCCAGAAGGGCCTCACGGAGAACGTCATCGAGGAGATCCGCCTGGCGCTGGAGCATCACGAACTGGTGAAGATCAAGGTGAACGTGGCAGATCGTGATGCCCGCAATGAAGCGGTGCAGCAGATCTGCGAACAGACCGGCGCCGACCTGGTCCAGCGCATCGGCTTCATCGCAACACTGTTCCGGCGCAATCCGGAGAAACCGGGAATTCAGCTCTAGAGGCAGTAAAGCTCTAGAGGCAAGATACAAGTTGACAGATACAAGAAGTGGAGTCGGGGCCTCGTTAATCCCCGGGGCTATTAGTGCCACCGATCCCGTCTTGTATCTTGCATCTTGTCTCTTGTATCTGCTCCCTCATATATACCGTACCTTTACGATCTCGTAGTCCTTATCGCCGCCGGGTGCGTTGACCGTCACCACGTCGCCTTCCTCCTTGCCGATCAGCGCGCGGGCGATGGGCGAGTTGATGGAGATCATGCCCTGCTTGATGTCCGCCTCGTCGTCACCGACGATCTGGTAGGTCACCTCCGCCCCGGAGCCCTCGTCGGTCAGGTCGACGGTGGCGCCAAACACCACCTTGCCACCAGCGTTGAGGTTCGCCACGTCGATAATCTGGGCGTTGGAGAGCTTGCTCTCGATCTCCTTGATGCGGCCCTCGATGAAGCCCTGCTCCTCGCGGGCCGCGTGATACTCGGCGTTTTCCTTCAGGTCGCCATGCTCGCGCGCCTCGGCGATGGCGGCGATCACGCGCGGGCGTTCCTCGGTCTTGAGCCGCTGGAGTTCGGCCTTGAGCTTGCTCGCACCACTTACCGTCAGCGGGGTCTTGCTCATCGCAGACTCTCCTTGTGCATGTCCTGCAGGCGGTATACCTGCTCGTGGTCCAGGTATTCCAGGGCCGCCACCGTGGCCAGCGCACCGGCCAGGGTTGTGGTGTAGCTGACTTTGTGCTGCAGCGCCTCGCGGCGGATGGTGAACGAATCCGCGATGGCCTGGCGGCCCTCGGTGGTGTTGATGATCAGGCTGATCTCGTCGTTCTTGATCATGTCGACGATGTGCGGGCGGCCCTCGGTGACCTTGTTGACCACCTCGCACTCGATCCCGGCTTCGGTCAGCACCTGCCGGGTGCCGCGGGTGGCGATCACCTGGAAGCCCTGCTTCACCAGCTCGCGGCCCACCTCTGCCACACCGTCCTTGTCCGCATCGCGCACGCTGACGAACGCCTTGCCGCGCACGGGCAGGTTCACGCCCGCGCCCAGCTGGCTCTTGGCAAAGGCCTCGGCAAAGCTGCGGCCCATCCCCATCACCTCGCCGGTGGACTTCATCTCGGGGCCCAGGATGGTGTCGACACCCGGGAACTTGATGAACGGGAAAACGGCCTCTTTGACCGAGTAGTAGTCCGGAATCACCTCGCCGCCGATGCTCTGCTCCTTGAGCGTGCGGCCGGCCATGCAGCGCGCGGCAATCTTGGCCAGCGGCAGGCCAATGGCCTTGGACACGAACGGTACGGTGCGCGACGCGCGCGGATTGACCTCCAGCACGTAGATCTTTTCGCCCTGCACGGCGAACTGCGTGTTCATCAGGCCCACCACGTTGAGGCCGTGGGCCATCTTGCGCACCTGCTCACGCAGCTCATCCTGGATCTTTCCGTCCAGCGAGTACGGCGGCAGCGAACAGGCGGAATCACCCGAATGCACGCCGGCCTGCTCAATGTGCTGCATGACGCCACCGATGAGCACGTCCTTGCCGTCGCAGATGGCATCCACGTCCACCTCCACGGCATCGTCCAGGAAACGGTCCAGCAGCACGGGGGCATCGTTGGACACCTGCACCGCGTCGCGCATGTAGCGGCGCAGATCCTCCTCGTTGTACACGATCTCCATGGCGCGTCCGCCCAGCACGTACGAGGGACGCACCACGACCGGGTAGCCGATCTCCTCGGCCTTGCCGATGGCGTCCTCGACGCTGCGCGCAGTGCGGTTGGGCGGCTGCACCAGCTCCAGCTTGTCGATCAGTTGCTGGAAGCGCTCGCGGTCCTCGGCCAGATCGATGGAATCCGGCGAGGTGCCGATAATAGGGACGCCGGCCGCCTCCAGATCGCGCGCCAGCTTGAGCGGGGTCTGCCCGCCATACTGAACGATCACGCCCTTGGGCTGCTCGACCCTGACGATCTCCAGCACATCCTCCAGCGTCAGCGGCTCGAAATAGAGCCGGTCCGAGGTGTCGTAGTCGGTGGAGACCGTCTCGGGATTGCAGTTGACCATGATGCTCTCGTAACCATCCTCGCGCATGGCGAGCGCGGCGTGCACGCAGCAGTAGTCGAACTCGATACCCTGTCCGATGCGGTTCGGACCGCCGCCGAGCACCATGATCTTTTCGCGGTTCGAAGGCTTCGCCTCGCATTCCTCGTCGTAGCTGGAGTACTGGTACGCGGTGCCGGAGGCGAACTCCGCCGCGCAGGTGTCCACGCGCTTGTACACCGGGTGGATGTCCAGGCCATGGCGATACTGGCGCACGGTCTTCTCGGTCTCCTCGAGCAGCCTGGCAAGGCGGCGATCCGAAAACCCCTTGCGCTTGAGTGCGAGCAGCTCGTCGCGATCCAGGTCCTTGACACCCTTGCCCCTGAGCCCCTGCTCCAGGACGATCAGTTCGTTGATCTGGGCCAGAAACCAGCGGTCGATGCGGGTCAGCTCGTGGACCTGTTCGATGCTGAAACCCAGCCGGAAGGCATCCGCCACGTAGAAGATGCGGTCGGGTCCGTTGGCCACGAGCTCGCGGCGCACGATGGCCTCGCCGTCCTCCTCGCCATGCTCCAGCTTCTCGTTGAGCCCGTCGTTGCCCGTCTCCAGGCCACGCAGGGCCTTCTGGAAGGACTCCTGGAAGTTGCGCCCGATGGCCATCACCTCGCCCACCGACTTCATCTGCGTGGTGAGCTTGGCCTCCGCCTGGGGGAACTTTTCGAAGGTGAAGCGCGGGATCTTGGTGACCACGTAGTCGATGGACGGCTCGAACGAAGCCGGTGTCACGCCGCCGGTGATCTCGTTGCGCAGTTCGTCCAGCGTGTACCCGACGGCCAGCTTGGCCGCCACCTTGGCGATGGGAAAACCCGTGGCCTTGGAGGCCAGCGCCGAGGAGCGGGACACGCGGGGGTTCATCTCGATGACCACCAGGCGTCCGTTGTCCGGGTTCACGGCGAACTGCACGTTGGACCCGCCCGTATCCACGCCGATCTTGCGCAGCACCGCGATGGAGGCGTTGCGCATGATCTGGTATTCCTTGTCCGTGAGCGTCTGGGCCGGGGCCACGGTAATGGAATCACCGGTGTGGATGCCCATGGGGTCCAGGTTCTCGATGGAGCACACGATGATGCAGTTGTCCGCCTTGTCGCGCACAACCTCCATCTCGAACTCCTTCCAGCCGAGCACCGATTCCTCCACCTGCACCTCGTTGGTGGGTGAAAGGTCGAGCCCGCGCTTGACGATCTCCTCGTATTCGTCACGGTTGTAGGCAATGCCGCCGCCGCTGCCGCCCATGGTGAACGAGGGGCGGATGATTACCGGGAAGCCGATCTTCGGCTGCACCTCCTGTGCCTCCTCCCAGGTATGCACCATGTAGGCGATGGGTGACTCCAGCCCGATATCGGACATGGCCTCACGGAAGCGCTCGCGATCCTCCGCCATGTCGATGGCGTCCTCGCTGGCGCCGATCAGCTCCACGCCGTGCTCCTTCAGCACACCGTGCTTCGCCAGATCCAGCGCGCAGTTGAGCGCCGTCTGGCCGCCCATGGTGGGCAAGATGGCATCCGGCTTTTCGCGCTCGATGATGCGCGCCACCGTCTTCCACTCCACCGGCTCGATGTAGATGGCGTCCGCCATCTCGGGGTCGGTCATGATGGTCGCCGGGTTGGAGTTCACCAGGATGACCCGGTAACCCTCCTCGCCCAGCGCCTTGCAGGCCTGTGCGCCCGAGTAGTCGAACTCGCAGGCCTGGCCGATGACGATGGGCCCGGCGCCGATGATCAGGATGCTCTTGATGTCTGTGCGTTTTGGCATTTGGCTTTAGCTCAGCCACAGAGGGCACAGAGGTCACAGAGCTGAAAAACACTCCGTTCCGACTCTGTGACCTCTGTGACCTCTGTGGCTTAACGGTCTTGCATCAGTTCAATAAACCGGTCGAACAGGGGCGCCACGTCGTGGGGGCCGGGACTGGCTTCCGGGTGGCCCTGGAAGCTGAAGGCCGGGCGGTCGGTGCGCGCGATGCCCTGCAGGGTGCCGTCGAACAGCGAACGATGGGTGGCCTTGAGCGTATCCGGCAGGGTCTCCTCGTCCACCGCGAAGCCGTGGTTCTGGCTGGAGATCATGACGCGCCCGGATTCCAGATCCTGCACCGGATGATTGGCGCCGTGGTGGCCGAATTTCATCTTCATCGAGCGCGCGCCACTGGCCAGACCCAGCAGCTGGTGGCCCAGGCAGATGCCGTAGGTGGGCACACCCGCGGCCACGATGTCACGAATCGCGGATATGGCGTAATCACAGGGTTCCGGGTCGCCCGGGCCGTTGGACAGGAACACCCCGTCCGGCCCCATGTCCAGCACCTCCTCGGCAGGCGTCTGGGCAGGCACCACGGTCACCCGGCACCCACGATCCACCAGCATGCGCAGGATGTTGCGCTTGACGCCGTAGTCATAGGCCACCACACGGAAGGGCGTTTCCTTCGGGGCGGGCGCGTGGCCGCTGTCGAGGTTCCAGGTCCCCTCGGTCCAGTCGTACTGAACCGTGGTGGTCACCTCCTTTGCGAGGTCCATGCCCTTGAGCCCGGGGAAGGCCCGTGCCGCCCCCAGAGCGGACTTTTCGTCCACCTCGCCCGCCATGAGGCAACCGTTCTGCGCCCCCTTCTCGCGCAAAATGCGCGTAAGGCGCCGGGTGTCGATCTCCGCGATGGCCACCACGCCGTGACGATTGAGATAGTCCGGCAGCGATTCCCGGCTGCGCCAGCTGCTCACCAGCGGCGGCAGGTCGCGAATCACCAGCCCGGCTGCGTGCACCGCCCCGGACTCCTCGTCCTCGGGATTGACGCCGGTGTTGCCGATGTGGGGGTAGGTCAGGGTGACGATCTGCCGGGCATAGGAGGGGTCCGTGAGGATCTCCTGGTAGCCGGTCATGGCGGTGTTGAACACCACTTCGCCCACGGTCTGACCCGGGGCACCGATGGACACACCTCTGAACAGACTGCCATCTTCCAGTGCCAGCAGGGCGGGAGTGGAAATCAAGGGAAACCTCCGGCGTACGCAGGACCTGCGGGACGATCTCGTTGGACTGCCATCCCGCCGGGGATCAGGTGCTTTGGGGGAAATAATGCGTTGAATTTTACGCGGTTTGGGGGTGTTTTGTCCAATGACGACCCCGATGCGACGGGCTTCGCGCCGCGCACTGACGGCGCCGCCACTCAGCGCAGCCCCAGCACATCCTGCATGTCGTAGAGCCCCGCGGGACGACCCGACAGCCAGCCCGCCGCACGCACCGCACCGCGGGCAAAGGTCATGCGGCTTGACGCCTTGTGGGTGATCTCCACCCGCTCACCGGCACCCGCAAACATGACCGTGTGCTCCCCGACGATATCCCCCGCGCGGATGGTCTCAAAGCCGATGGTCTTTGGGTCCCGCTCCCCGGTATGGCCCTCCCGGCCGTAGATGGCACAGGCCGCAAGATCCCGCCCCAGGGCCTCGGCCACCACCTCGCCCATGCGCAGCGCCGTGCCCGAGGGCGCATCCACCTTGTGGCGGTGGTGGGCCTCGATCACCTCGATATCCACGTCGTCGCCCAGCACCCGTGCGGCCAGATCCAGGAGCTTCAGGCACAGGTTCACGCCCACACTCATGTTGGGGGCGAACACCAGCGGAATCTCCTTCGCGGCATCACGAATCACCTGCTTCTGCTCCTCGGAGAAGCCGGTAGTGCCGATGACCATGGCGCGCCCCGCCTTGCGGCAGATCTCCAGGTGCGCGAGCGTGCCCTCCGGGCGCGTGAAGTCGATGAGCACGTCGAAGGCATCCGTGAGCGCCGCCGGATCATCGGTCACCGCCACCCCATGGCGCCCCACC
>NZ_MVBK01000069.1 GCF_002000365.1 Thioalkalivibrio denitrificans
CCTGAACCGCGATCCCGGTGAGATATGCGGGCTAGGTCCGGGCCCGCTTCGCTTCGCACACGGAATCCATGACACCCCTGAGCAACAGCCGCCAGCGCGACACCCGCCTCGACGCACTCAACCACTGGCTGTCCGGAGTGCTGGGCGCGCACGTGCGCGCGTCGCGCCCCCTGTCCTCGGATGCCAGCTTTCGCCGCTATTTCCGGGTCAGGGATGCAGGCCACAGCTGGATCGTCATGGACGCGCCGCCCGAACGGGAACACCCTGCGGACTTTGTCCGCATCGCCGGATGCCTGGAACACTTGGGCCTGACCGTGCCCCGGGTGCTGGCGGCAGATACCGGCGCGGGTTTTCTGCTGTTGGAGGATCTCGGCAATCGCACCTTCAGCCGGGCGCTGGCGGGGGGTGCCAGTGAGCAGACGCTTTACTGCCTGGCCGTGGACACGCTGGTCATCCTGCAGAAGCGTTGGCTCGGTGCGGGTGAACTCGAGCCTCCCGCCCCCTATGACGAGGAGGAGCTGCTGCGCGAGGCGCGGCTGCTGCTGGAATGGTACTGGCCACAGGTACAGCGCAAACCCTGCCCGGAAGCCGTCGGCGAGGCGTTCGAACAGGCCTGGCGCCAGGTGCTCGCCCCGGCATTCCAGCTCCCCCCTGTTCTCGTGTTGCGGGACTTTCACGTCGACAACCTGATGGTGATGCCGAATCGCCAGGGAGTCGCCGCCTGCGGCCTGCTGGATTTCCAGGACGCGCTGCTGGGCAGCCCTGCCTATGATCTGGTCTCGCTGCTGCGAGACGCACGGCGCGACGTGCCGGAGGCACTCGCCGACGAGATGGTGTCGCGCTTTGTGCAGGCCCGCCCGGAACTGGACAGGGCCACCCTGGAGACCGCCTACTGGGTCCTCGGGGCGCAACGCAACACCAAGATCATCGGCATCTTCACCCGACTCTGGCAAAGGGACGGGAAGCCCGTCTATCTGCGTCATCTGCCCCGGCTCTGGCGCCTGCTGGAACAGGAACTGGCCCAACCCGCGCTGGGTCCGGTGCGTGCCTGGTTCGACACCCACCTGCCGCCGCCCCTGCGGCGCGAACTCAAGGCCTGAGCCATGCATGCCATGATCCTCGCTGCCGGCCGCGGTGAGCGCATGCGCCCCCTGACGGACCATACGCCCAAGCCCCTGTTGAACGCCGGCGGACGGCCCCTGATCGAGCACCACCTGGTGCGGCTGGCCACGGCCGGTTACCGGGACGTGGTCATCAACCTGGCACACCTGGGTGAACGCATTCGCGAGCACGTGGGCGACGGGTCGCGCTTCGGACTCGCGATCACCTACTCCCCTGAAGGCGAAGCCCTGGAAACCGGCGGCGGCATCCGTCGCGCCCTGCCCCTGCTGGGCGAGGGCCCTTTCCTGGTGGTGAACGGTGACGTCTGGTGTGATCATCCGCTGACCGCACCTGCCCTGGCCGCGAACGATCTGGCCCACCTGGTGCTGGTGGACAACCCGCCGCATCACCCACAGGGCGATTTCCGGCTGGAGAACGGGCGCCTGCGCGGCGAAGGCGAACCCAAACTGACCTTCAGCGGCATCGGCTGGTATAGGCCGGAACTGTTCCGGGACCATCCCGAGGGGCGTTTCCCCCTCGCCCCCCTGCTGCGCGAGGCCATGGAAAGCGACCGGGTGAGCGGAGTACACCACCGGGGCCGGTGGCTGGACGTCGGCACCCCTGAGCGGCTCAGCCTGCTGGACCGGTGGTTGTCTGAGGATCGGTAACGCCCGCCTCCCCGTGTGCTTCGCGCCGCCGGTGCTTGTGTTCGTACATGACCTGGTCTGCAACCGCCACCAGTTCGTCCACGGTGAGCGCATCCTCCGGATACCGCGCCCGCCCGATGCTGGCATCGAGACGGTGTTCCCTGGGCCCCACCACAATCGGCCCCGCAAAGATGCGGGCAATCTTGTCCGCAACCACACGGCAGTCGGCAGGCTCGCGAACGTCGCGCACCACCACGGCGAATTCGTCTCCCCCCAGGCGCGCGACGATATCCCCCTTGCGCATGGACAGCCGAAGCCGCCCGGCCACACACTGCAGCACGGCGTCACCTTCGGCATGGCCGTATCGGTCGTTGATGGGCTTGAAGTGATCCAGGTCGATCACCAGCACAGCGAATGCGCCGCCGCTGCGACGCCGCTGTTCGATCTCCCGTTGCACCGCATCGATGAAACCCGCGCGTGTCAGCAGTCCCGTCAGGGGATCGTGAAGCGCGATGTGGCGCGTGCGTCGATAGGCCAGCACGGCGATGATCAGACTGCCGACCAGCGCAACCACACCGGCAATTATCAGCAGCCACAGGGTCCTCGTGTACGCCTCCCCGGCAAGCTGCATGGCCGTCTCCGTCTTTGCCGCCTGCTGCTGACGCATGGCCTCGAATGTGCCGTGAACCGCCGCCTGAAGTGGCATGGCCTCCTCCAGTGTGAGCACGCGCGCTTCGTCCATGCGCTCGTAAGCCATCAGCTCCACAACCTGCTCCTGCGCTGCGACCACGCGCTCGATGAGTTCGCCCTGCTCGTCATAGAGACGGCGTTCGTCGGTATCCATGGGAAAGTCCAGGAGCCTCTGGCGGGCCGCCCCGACCCGATACCCACCGGTGTAGTGGCGCATCAACATGGCGTCCCGCTCGAACGGATCGTCGAGGAGCAGCATCCGGTACAGGCTTTCTGTTCGCACCAGGCCCGCCACCTGCATTTCCGTGGCGATGGCGGTCTTGAGGTTGTGGTGGTTGACCACCTCCTCCAGCCCCTGGTACACGCCGCGAAGCTGGAGGCCCGCCAGCGCCACCGTCGCGAGGAGTATGACGGCCAGACCGACGAACGCGGCGACGTTGACCTGGCGGAATTCATGCGCCTTACCCGACTGTTCGGTCAGTCCTCTGGTTGCAGTGCCCACCCGTTCCCGCCGCCCCATTCAGTACATGATCGGGCTCCCCGCGCTGCACCCGACGGGAGGCCGATACCCATATGATCTATGACACTATTGGGGCCTCGCGAGACCCGTGTCAAGCCAATCCCGACGATCGGCCCGGGGTCTGCGCGGGAAGGGCTTCGTCGCCGTCAGATCACCAGTGCCTCTTCCCGCAAGGCCGCTCTGCCTTGCCCGGCATGCCGCGATGAACCCCAAAAAAAAGCCCGGGCATGGCCCGGGCGAAACACTGCACTCTGAGGAGTACAACTTCAGTCGATATCAGGGCTTGACGTAGGTGTAGCCCTGGGCCTGCAGGTAGGACAGGTGCGCCACGCCGCTGGGGATGACGTCCTTCTCGGTGGCGTCATAGAGGTCCTTGGAGATATCCAGGTTCCGGCCGCGAACCGTGTTGGCGCAGACCTGGAACTCCACGTTCTGCAGCTTCAGGCTGTCCACGGCGCCGCGCAGGTTCTCGTTCTCCTTGGCATTGATCAGGAGATTGAGGCCGGCACCGTGCATCACCACCTTGATGTCCATGTTGTCGGCGCCCACCGCGTTGATGTGGTTCTGTATGTTGCGCAGGGCCGCCTGGTTCTGCTGCGGATCACCGCCGTTGATGTGGTAGACCACCTTCTGCGTACCGTAGTCAACGGCCAGGGCCGTGCCGGGCAGGGCCAGCATCAGGGCGGCCAGGGCCGCCAGGGATAACATGATCTTTTTCATCACTGCTCCACTCCTTCCAGTTTCACTTCTGAGGGTTTTACTTGTATTGCACTGCTTCGCTTCAAGAACAGGGTCAGACCTGGATATAGGCCCAACCCTGGGACTGGCGACGGATAACCTCCGCCACACCAGAATTGACCACCTCCGCCACGGGCAGCAGGCGAACGTGGAGATGTTCCTCGCGCCTGAGACGCTCGATCGTGTTCAGGCAGGCCACGAACTTCAGGCCCTCCGCATAACGCTCGGACAACGCCGTGATCCGCTCCGGAAACGGCGACACATCCTCGCGCACGAGCGCCAACCCTTCACCATGCGTCACCACGAGAATCTGCAATGCCACTCCCTGCTGGCGAGACGCCGCCATGAGCGATTCCACCTCATCCAGCATGTTCGTGAGGCGCTCCTCGTCACGGGTATTTACGTGCAGCAGGATGCGGTTGGCGAACCGCTCGGAACCGTACAACGGCTGGGTCATGTCCGCCGTGGTGAACTGGCGCGCCGGTTCCTTGGTGCCGATACCGAGACCCACGACACCCGCGGTGGTCAACATCACCACCACTGCCGCGGCCGCCGGTCCGAGCCAGCCGCCCCTGACCGTGCGCGCTCTGCGGGAGGACGAACGCGGCGGATGCGGCACCTTCTCGTAGGCCAGGTTGACCATCTCCTTGATCTGGGAAAGGTCGCACACCTCGCGGCTCAGGGAGTCGTCACTCGCTATATGGCGGAGGCAGGCCAACCGTTCCTCGGGGCAGAATTCCCCGTCCACGAAGGCGTTGAGAACCTCCTCGCTGGGTCTGTCAGTTTTCATGGCTGCTTCGCACCACGCTGAGATTATGTGTCGGGTTGCCGGGGTCCTGGCGCAGGAGTCGCCGCTTCAACTGCTGCCTGGCCCGGCTGAGGCGGCTCATCACCGTGCCGATGGGCACTTCCAGGATGGCGGCCACCTCGGAGTAGGAAAAACCTTCCAGATCCACCAGCGTCAGTACCTTGCGCTGATCATCGCTCAGCGCCCGGATCGCCTCGCGCACGCTGCGTACCGTGGCGGCACGCTCGGCGTTCATCTCCGGGCAGTCCTCGCAGGCCAGATCCGCGTCATCCGGGTCCACCGTGTCGCGCTGACGGCGCAGCCAGTCCCGGTGGCAGTTGGTCATGATCCGGTAAAGCCACGGGCGCAGGGCGTCCTCGTCCTGCAGCGTGCGCAACCGCGAGATGGCCTTCACCATGGTGTCCTGCACCAGGTCGTCAGCCCGCGCCGGGTCATGACACCAGGCGTAGGCGGTCCGATATAATTGGGGCCGGAAGGTCGCAATCCGCGCCTTGAGCCGCCGCTGCAATAGCCAGTTGATCACTGCCATGGCATTTCCGCTGCCTCTGTCTGAATCCTAGGACGCACCATCCGCCATGCTTATTCCGCCTTTCCTTGTTCCGTTCGGGGCCCCATCCCATGCCCCTTGACCCTCGATCGGTCGATCAATCCTTCCATTTTGACTCGCGGCAGACGGCCCTGTTGCGGCGCCAGTGGGGCGCGCTTATGGACACCCTGGTCTGGGGTGATGTCCGCTCATCCAGGTTGGGGGCACTCCCCCGCCTGCGCAAGCGCTTCCTGGAACTGGGCGAGAACCTGCGCTCGGTGCTCAATGACCGGGGCTGGATCCCTCAGCCCCGCGAACGCGTGAAGGGTGCCATGGGGGCCTGCCTGAACCTGCGCGATGCCCTGAACCAGGTGGAAAGGGGGGCCAGCACCCTGAATGCGGGCGAGGATTTTCCCGCCTTCGAGCAGGAACTTCTGGCGTTCCGGCACCAACTGCTGTTATTCCTTGAGCATCACGAATCGCTTTGGGGCGACCTGCTGGAATCCCAATACGACGAATCGTCCGAGGACGAGGAAGAAGACTGACGACACCCCCGACGAGGATGACGCTTGGGCCAGGAAATCAACACAACCCGCTTCAAGGACAGGGACTTCCAGAACTTTCGGCAACGCGTGGCAGAGGAGACCCGCCTGGCGCGGGATCTGGAGGCCGCCGGACGCTTCGACGACCGCCACCCCGTGGCCGGCTTCGAGATCGAGGCCTGGCTGGTGGATGCCGAACGCCAGCCGGCCCCGGTCAACAACGCATTTCTCGACGCCTTCCACAGCCCGCTGGCCACACCGGAACTGGCCCGCTTCAACGTGGAACTCAATACCGAGGCCCACGGTTTGCGCGGCACGGTGTTCTCCGACCTTCACCGGGAGATGACGAAAACCTGGACCACGGCGCGGGACGCCGCCCACCGGGCCGGTGCCGAGCTGCTGCTCACCGGCATCCTGCCTACGTTGCGGGCGGAGCACCTGTGCCTGGAGAACATGTCCGACATGAAACGTTACCGGGCGTTGAACGAGCAGGTGTTCCGCTCCCGGGAAGGGCGTCCCCTGAAGCTGGACATCGTCGGCCGGGAGCACCTGCACCACGAGCACCACGATGTAATGCTGGAGGCAGCCACCACGTCTTTCCAGATCCACATCCAGACCCCGGTCCCCGTGGCCCACAAGGTCTACAACGCATCCATCCTCGCCAGTGCGCCGGTGGTGGCCCTGTCAGCCAACTCCCCCTTTCTCTTCGGCCATGATCTCTGGGACGAGACCCGCATCCCGGTGTTCGAGCAGTCCGTGGAGGTGGGCGGCTACCGCGAGGCAGCGCGTGGACCGCTGCGCCGCGTCAGCTTCGGCTCGGGCTTCGCGCGGGAATCCATTCTGGAATGTTTCGAGGAGAACCTGGAACACTTTCCGCCGCTGCTGCCCATCCGTATCGACGAGCCGGTGGATCGCTTCCCCCATCTGCGCCTGCACAATGGCACCATCTGGCGTTGGAACCGGCCGCTGATCGGCTTCGACGAGCACGGCCGCCCCCACGTGCGCATCGAGCACCGGGTTGTGCCGGCGGGCCCGACACTGGCCGACAGTATCGCCACGGCGGCCTTCTATTACGGGCTGGTGGAGGAACTGGTGAACACACCGGGCGGCCCCGAAGGTCTCATGGACTTTTCGCGGGCCCGGGACAACTTCTACGAATCGGCGCGCCTGGGCCTGGGCGCCCATGTGGAATGGCCCGCGGGAACCCGCCGGCCGATACGCGACCTGATACTGAACGAGCTGCTGCCCCGCGCCCGGGCGGGTTTGGCGCGTCTCGGGATCGACGAAAACGACTCAACCCGGTATCTGGACATCGTTGAGGCACGCGTGGAACAGGCGCGCAACGGCGCCGCCTGGGCGCGCAGCTTCATGGCCGCACATGGCCGCGATGGCCGGGCCCTGGTGGATACCTACCTGGCCCACCAACTGACCGATACGCCGGTGCACGACTGGCCACCCGCGGAGGACACGTGCTGAAGGAGTGGGATCATCTGCCCGAAGGCTTCCTCTCCGCCCGTCCCGCCGACCTGGAGGGGATTCTGGGCGGGCCGGCGCTGATTCACCTGCCCGGCAGGCGGCCGGACCCCGTGTTCGTCTCCGTGATGCTTCACGGCAACGAACCGGCAGGGCTGGAGGCCGTCCAGGCCCTGCTGCGCAACCCGCCGCCCGGCGGGCTGCCCCGCAGCCTGTCCCTGTTCGTGGGCAACGTGAGCGCCGCGCGGCTCGGCGTGCGGCGCCTCGAGGGCCAGGCGGACTACAACCGGGTCTGGCCGGGAAGCGACACGGACGACACCCCGGAGCACCGGCTTATGGCGCGCATCACCGACAGGATGCGGGAACTCGACCCGTTCGCCAGCGTGGACGTCCACAACAACACCGGCCTCAATCCCCATTACGCCTGCGTAAACCGGCTGGAGCACCGTTTTCTGCAACTGGCCACCCTGTTCGGGCGCACGGTGGTCTACTTCATCCGCCCGCGCGGGGTGCAGTCCCTGGCCTTCGCGGAGTTCTGCCCGGCGGTCACCCTGGAATGCGGCAAGGCCGGCGATGCGCGCGGTGTCGAACACGCCCGGGATTTCATCACCGCCTGCCTGCAGCTTGCGAAGATCCCCTCGCATCCCGTGGCGCCCCACGACATCGATCTGTTTCACACCGTGGCCGTGGTGAAAGTGCCCGATTCCGTGACGTTCAGCTTCACGAGCGCCGGGGAGGACCTGCAGTTCGACCCGGATCTGGATCGCATGAACTTCCGCGAACTGCCCGCCGGCACCGCGCTGGCCACCGTACGGAGCACCAAACCCGTGCTGGTCGAAGCACGCAGCGAAACCGGCGAGGACGTCACCGAGGAGTACTTCACCGTGCACCAGGACAGGCTCGTCCTGCGCCGCCCCATGATGCCCTCCATGCTCACGCTGGACGAACGCGTAGTGAGGCAGGATTGTTTGTGTTACCTGATGGAACGAATGGAGATGAAGTGAGGATGAAGTGAGAAGTGTGAATTGGGAAGGGCGAAGTTAAAGGCCGTTCCATTCCCACTTCCCAATTCACACTTCTCACTTCATCCGCCCTTCCCGATTCTCAGTTCGCACCTTCTACCCTCCACCCCGCCCAGATGGGCCGCCGGTTGACCCCTGCCCCCAGTTCGATGAGCCAGTCGGCGATCACGGCGTTGGAGTTGTTGCGCAGCGAATAGGAACGCGGGTAGGCCACGAAACTGAGGTCCACCTCAGGGGTCTCCCGTACGACGCCCGCCTCGAAGATGTCGTCGAGCCTCCGGCGCAGGGCCGCGGCCCGTGCCGCGTCCACCGAGAAGTGGTGAATCTCCTGGATCCCGACCCGCACATGCGCACGCACCGCCGACTCCGTGGGCGGCCCCGGCAGATGGCGCCGGCCCAGGGCTGCCTCAGTAGGCCACATGACCGCGGCGACAGCGCGGCCCAGCCCGGTCTCGCGCTCCGCGTAAAAGCGCCAGTCCCCGTAGGCATAGCGGGTCATGGTCCCGTCCGGCGCGGGCAGCACCAGGCTGGTGTGGCGCCCGTGGTCCAGCAGGAACACCGGCACCGGATCGGGGGGCGACTCCGGCGGGATCACCACCGTGGTCCCGCACCCGGCGAGCAGCCACAGGGCCGCCACCAGAATCAACACACCCGGGACACGGCTCCGGATGACGGAAACCGGGCGTCTGTACATCACCATGGACAATGCCTCGATTGTTCTTGGTCCCTACGCTACAGCATTTTCGCGGCCGCCACGCGCCCGAACCCTGATCCGGAATTCACCGCCGGGCTGCTCACTGCCAACCGTCGTGAGCTGTGCGGGTTAAGCGAACTCCCACGGACCCGGGGCATATCCGCAACGTCGCATGAGCCACAGAGGGCACAGAGCCCACAGAGACAAGACCTTGTCGCCCCCAGCATCGTTCAGGGTTCTCTCTGTGCCCTCTGTGTCCTCTGTGGCAAAACAGCCTCCCGGACTTCAGAACAGGCCCATCTGCCCGCCTCCCGAAAACGGCCGGGGCGGCACAAAGCGGCCCATGTCCAGTTCCGGCATGCGCCCGGCCAGGCCCGCACGGCGACGGGCAAGGCGAAAGCGCTGGCGCAGGAGTTCTGCGTACGGGCCGTCGCCGGTCATGCGACGGCCAAAGCGGGCGTCGTAGAGCTTTCCACCCCGGCTGTCACGGATGCGGGCAAGCACGTGATCCGCCTTGAGCGGCACGTGGGTGCGCAGCCAGTCCTCAAACAGGGGCGCCACCTCCAGCGGCAGTCGAAGCAGCACGTATCCCGCCGCCACGGCGCCGGCCCTCGCGCCCTCGGTCAGCAGCGACTCCATTTCGCCATCGGTGAGCACCGGGATCAACGGGGCCATGAGCAGACTGACCGGCACCCCCGCGTCGTTCAGCCGGCCAATGGTCTCGATCCTGCGCTGTGGCGCCGCCGCACGGGGTTCCAGACGCCGCGCCAGTGTGCGGTCCAGCGTGGTGACGGACACCGCCACCTGCGCAAGCCCGTCCCGGGCCATGGGCGCCAGCAGATCGAGATCCCGCTCAATCAGGGCGGACTTGGTGACGATCGTGACCGGGTGATGCGCGTCGTACAGGACTTCCAGCACTTGCCGTGTGATGCGCAGCCGGCGCTCCACCGGCTGGTAGGCATCCGTATTGACGCCCAGCGCGATGGGCCGGCAGGCGTAACCCGGACGGGCCAGTGCCTCGCGCAGGCGGTCGGCGGCGCCGGCCTTGGCGAACAAGCGCGTCTCGAAATCCAGCCCCGGCGACAGGCCCATGTAGGCATGGGTCGGACGCGCGAAACAGTACACACAGCCATGCTCGCAACCCCGGTAGGGATTGATAGACAGTTCGAAGGGCACATCCGGCGAGTCGTTGCGCGAGATGACGCTTCGCGCCTGTTCCATCGTCACCTCGGTGTGCAGGGGCGCAGATTCCTCCTCCCGGTGCCAGCCATCGTCCACGGCTTCCGTCCGGGCGGACTCGTAGCGCGCCGCCGGGCTCACTGTCGCGCCACGCCCGTGCACATACCCATGATCGGGGATGGCGTCATCGCGGTCATTCATACGCCGGACTCCAGGCGACCTTCGGCATCGATGCAGCACCAGGCCATGCCCTGCGCATTGTGCACCACCGCCCGCTCGCCCCGGTGACTCAGCAGGATCAGGCCGGCCTCCCCGCCGATACGCCGTTCCAGCCAGCGAAGGACCCGCTGGGCCGCTTCTTCGGCACCCGTGTCAGCCTGCAGCGCCGACAGGACCCGAAGGGCCAGCCCGGCGCGGATGATCACCTCGCCTTGCCCGGTGCAGGACACCGCGCCGCGTTCGTCCGCATAGGTGCCGCAGCCGATCAGCGACGAATCCCCGACGCGCCCCGGCGGCTTGTCGAAGAGCCCGCCCGTGGAGGTGGCCGCCGCGAGTCGACCGCGCCGATCCAGGGCCACGCAACCCACGGTTTCATGGGCCTGCCGCCAGCGCGCCTTCTGGCGCGGCGTCACGTGCACCTCGGGCGAAACGGCCTCAAGCCCCTGCTGCCGCGCAAAGGTCTCGGCCGCGGGCCCGACACGCAAGACCGTGTGGCCCTCGTCGAGGACCATGCGTGCCAACTGAACCGGATTGCGCACCGTGCCCACGGCACCGACGGCCCCCGCGGTCAGGGTGGACCCGTCCATGATTGAGGCGTCCATCTCTACGCTGCCCTCGGAATTGAGCACCGAACCCGTACCTGCGTTGAAACTGGGATCATCCTCCAGGGCCATCACCGCTGCCTGCACGGCATCCAGGGCAGTGCCCCCGTCGCGCAACAGCACCCAGGCGCGCCGCGCAGCCGCCTCGCATCCGGCCAGCGCCGCTTCGCCCTGGCCCTCGGGGTAGCGCCCTGCCCCGCCATGGACCAGCAGGATCGGTCCCTCCCTCATCAGCGCCCCTCCAGCCGGTCACACAGGGCATCGAAGTCCCCACGACCGGCCGCCTCGGCCACCCGCGCCTCAACGAGTTGATCAATGAGCCACATGGAAACCTCAGCGTTCAGCGTTCAGCGTTCAGCGTTCAGCGTTCAGCGTTCAGCCCACATGATCCACGATCCCGCAAAGGCCCACAACGAGACGCCCAGACGACGAAGGCCGGGATATCTCCCGGCCTTCGTCGTCCTCATTCATCCTTCATCCTTCATCCTTTCAGACACGCGCCTTTACCCTTCAACCTTCTCAAGGACCTGGCTGAGGACATCGCCCCGGCGATAATAGGGCGGCGGGTTCTGCATCTGCTCGTAGGCCCGGTCACGGGCCTCGGCCGAGTCGTACCAGCGATACTGCTCCCAACCTTCGCCCAGCAGGTGCGGCGCGCGCATGGGATCACCCTCCGGCAACGTGATGCGGATACCGTAGCGCTTCATACTCAAGGTCTCCCGAGATGCGATGGGCATCATTATAGGGTCTTACGCCCGTGCGCGAAGCCCGGTCCGCCTGAAGGAATGTGATTGCCACAGAGGTCACAGAGGCCACAGAGGAAAAACACAGGAGATTAAGTGGACAGGTGTATCCGCAGCAGCGTTCGCAGCCTATCCCCTCCCGCATTCGCTTTACTTCTCTGTGTCCTCTGTGACCTCTGTGGCAAACTGGAAGCCGCACCCACAGGCCAGGGAAGCGATCCGGGAGGGGAAAAGAAGATGGTGGCTACGGGTGGACTTGAACCACCGACCTCAGCATTATGAGTGCCGCGCTCTAACCAGCTGAGCTACGTAGCCGTATTTTCGGAAAGGGCGGAATTTTCTGCGCAGGGCGCCGGCATGTCAAGTTTCGGGCCGGCTCAACGCCCGAAGAGATACTCCACGCCCCCCATCACCACCGTCCGGTCATAGTCGTACTCCCGCAGGCTGGAATCGTTGGTCCAGTGGCTCAGTTCCGCGAACAGCGCCCAGTTCCTGTCCAGCTGCCGGGTGCCCCGAAGGGACAGAAGCCAAAGGTCGTCCTCCCGCGTGCGGCGCAGCCCGTCGAGCCGATGGGGATCCCGGTAGCGGCTGTGGTGATATTCCACCCGAGCGCGCAGGTTCACATTCCCGTCCAGGTCCCTGTCCGCCTGAACGTGCAAGAGGTGACGAACCGGCGAATAGCTCGCGAACTCGGCGCCTTCCGAGAGATCCTTACGATCGTTGACATCCAGGGTATAGCCGAGCCGGACGCGGGTCTCACCCACCGGCAGGCGCCATTCGCCGCGCAGGCGGTGGCGCCAACCGGTGAGATAGTCGTAGCGGTTGGAGGCCTCGATACGGCTCAGGCCATAGCCGAGCGCGAGGACCTGACCTTCACCGATCGGCCGACGGGCATCGCCACGAAGGGAAAGCACGTCCTGGAAATGCCGTCCATCTATATACACCGAATCCAGGGACCCGCCCCATTGCAGGTGCCAATCCTCGTGCCGGCGCTCCTGAAACAGGCCGAGCATGAGACCCGTCTCGTCAAAGCGATCCACGTCCGGGTATTCACGCATCAGCAGTGCGCCGTCGAGACGCAAGGGACGCTCGGCATCGGGCGTCAGGTACAACCGCCCGGCGGCAAGCGCCTCAAGGAAAGCCCCCGCGTCGTCGCTGACGCCCAGGATGTCGGCGTCGGGGGAGAGTGTCACGTTGGAATCATATCCCAGGCCCAGGGACAGCAGGCCCGTCGGAGCATCCCGGGCCGGCAGGGGTTGCGCGTCCTCACCCAGCGCACGGCGTGCCAAGTGTGCGAGATTCCGGTCGGGGCTGCCTGAGGCGGCCCGGAAATGCCGGTCCGCCTCAGCCTGGTTCCCCTGCCTCTGTGCGATCAGTCCCAGGTTGTAGTGCGCCAGGTGCTGCCACTGCGGCCTGTCGAGCAAGCGTCCGAACTCTTCCGCCGCCCGGTCATACGCCTCCAGCCGGTACCAGGTGGAACCCAGGCTGTAGCTCAGGGCAGGGGTATCCATACCGAGCCGCCGCGCTGTCAGGAATCCGTCCCGGGCGGCCTCGTAACGGCCCGCTTCGAAGGCCTCCACCGCCTCGCGGTATGCGTGCTCGGGGTCGTCGGCGGAAACAGCGGGTACCGGGAGCAGCGCCATGATCAGGACGAGGATGAATCCGGTGAGGTGCTTCATGGGTTACTCCCGATGGACCAGGGGTCGCGTGGATTATGGGATATTGCACGCAAAAGCGCCCGGCGGGGTATACACCCCGCCGGGCGGCTGACTTCAGAGTACAGTGAGTACTGACTCCCCGGTCACTGGTTGGGCGGGCCCGGGCGCTCTATATTGCGAAACCGCTCCCGGTTCTCACGCGCCTCGGCGGCCACGTCCCGGCCGAAACCTTCACGACGCTCCCGGGCCTGGTTGGCCGTATCCAGCCCGAACGCGGCGCTCTCCCTCGCCTGATCCGAGGCCGTTTCGGGCAGAACGATCTCCCGGGTGACCGCCTCCGGCAGTTCCATATCCGGCGGAATGACCCGGATGGTCACCTCGTCGTCTTCCTGGGCCTGTGCCGTTCCGGCGGCCAGGACCACCACGAACAACCCCGCAGCAAGGTAACGCAACCTCGATATACCGCGCATGACACAACTCCTTCCGGTTCAGACCGGATCAATCGACTCAAAATGCAGGCCGGAGCGTGGTCCGGCACTGCCGTCCGCCGGGGCATGCGGGACCCGCAGCGCGACGCGCACCCGCTGTTCCTTCCCGTTGTAGTTGATGCTCGCTTCCAGGTAATCCTCGCCGGCATGAAGGGCCGCCAGTGGCAGGGCCAGCAGGTTGGCGCCCTCCGACAATTCGGCATGCCAGCGCAGATCCCGTACGCCGGGACTTCCCGACAGTTCCAGGTGCGCCGGAATGGAAAGTTGTATCTCGGCATCGGGCACCGCGCGCGTGGCATGGAATACGAGATGGACCGTTTCCGTATGCTCCCCGGAGAGCACCACCACCTGGACCGAGGGCTCGACGGAAGTGTCCGAAGTACCCATGAACAGCCCCAGCGCCAGGCCCAATGCCAGGGTCGCCGCAAGCGCCGCAGCCAACACCGGGCGTGACGGGCCGCGCCGGTGAACACCCTTGGCCTGCTCCAGGGCCTGCCTCAGGAAAGCGGGGTCCGGCTCGGGCACCGGCCAGGCGCGCAGGGCTGCCCGCAGATCCCGTGCTTCAGCGAGTCGGCGCCGGCAGTCTGCGCAGCCGTTGAGGTGTACCTCCACGGCATCGCGACCGGCCCCATCCAGGTGGCCGTCCAGATAGTCGTCAAGCCGGTGTGCAATGTGCTCGCAACGATTCATGTTTTGCGCCTCATCTACCCCTCTACACGCTCGAGAGCGCTCAAGGGTTCCATGTCCAGTTCGACACGCAGGCGCGCCCGGGCGCGGTGCAGTCGGGACTTGAGGGTGCCCGTGGGGCAATCCAGGAGGGAGGACAGTTCTTCCAGCGTGTAACCTTCCATGTCGTGCAGGGCCACCACTGCCCGCTGTTCGGGATTGAGTGTTCCCAGTGCGGCCGCCAGCCGCGTCCTGATCAGGCTCGATTGGGTCTCCTCCTCGGGGCCGGGACTCACGGAGGGCAGGCGATCCATCGGGTCAGCGCCTGTCTCGGCACCTTCCTCCGCAACCGCCTCCACCTGCTCGCCCCGGCGCCCGCGACGGCGCCATTCATCCACGAACACGCGATAAAGCACGCGCGTCACCCATGGCCGCAGCTGGTCCACGGTGCGCAGTTCGGAGAGCCTGGGATAGAGCTTGACCAGCACGTCCTGGACCAGGTCCTCGGCATCAGCGCGGGTGCCGGTGAACCGGTAGGCGGTCTGATAGAGGTGGCGCAGATGCGGTCGCAGCAGCGACTCGAATTCCGCGGCAGAGCCGCCTGAAACCGATTTTTTGCGCATAACGTGATACACGCGTCCCGAGCGCGGAAGGTTCCCTGGGGCCGGTTACACTCAACGGGCAAGACTATCTCGAAATCCCTCTTGTATCTTGCCTCTTGTATCTTGTCTCCGCGCCTTCATACATTGAACCGGAAGTGGACCACGTCCCCTTCCTTCATCACGTAGTCCTTGCCCTCCAGACGCCACTTGCCGGCATCCTTGGCCCCCTGCTCGCCCTTGCAGGCGATGAAGTCGTCGTAGGCGACCACCTCGGCACGGATGAAACCCTTCTCGAAATCCGTGTGGATCACCCCGGCCGCCTTCGGCGCGGTGGCGCCCCGCTTCACCGTCCAGGCCCGCACCTCCTTGGGGCCGGCGGTGAAGAAGGTCTGCAGGCCCAGCAGGTCGTAGGCAGCGCGTATCACGCGATTGAGGCCCGGCTCGTCGAAGCCCATCTCGGCCAGGAATTCGGACTTTTCGTCGTCGGCCAGCTCCGCGATCTCCGCCTCGATGGCGGCACACACCGGCACCACCTGCGCGTTCTCGCCCGCGGCGTACTCACGCACCCGATCCAGCAGAGGGTTATTGTCGAAGCCGTCCTCGTTGACGTTGGCGATGTACATGGCCGGCTTGGCAGTGATCAGGTGCAGCTCGCGCAGCAGTCTGCGCTCCTCCTCGTCCAGGTCGGCCGCACGGGCCGGCCTGCCTTCGGCCAGCACCGCCTGCACCTTTTCGGCCACCGCCTTGCGCGACACCGCGTCCTTGTCACCGGACTTGGCGGTGCGGGTCAGGCGCGTGAGCGCCTTCTCGACCGTCTCCAGGTCCGCCAGCGCCAGTTCGGTGTTGATCACCTCGATGTCGGAGACAGGGTCCACCCTGCCCGCCACGTGCACCACGTCATCGTTTTCGAAGCAGCGCACCACGTGGGCGATGGCGTCGGTTTCGCGGATATGGGCCAGGAACTGATTGCCCAGCCCCTCCCCCTTCGAGGCCCCCGCCACCAGCCCGGCGATGTCCACGAACTCCATGGCCGTGGGAATCACCTTTGCCGGCTTCACGATGGCGGCCAACGCGTCCAGACGCGGATCCGGCACGGGCACTACACCCACGTTCGGGTCGATGGTGCAGAAGGGATAGTTCTCCGCCTGAATCCCCGCACGGGTCAGGGCATTGAACAGGGTGGACTTGCCCACATTGGGCAGACCGACGATGCCGGATTTCAGAGACATAAGGAAAGCGCCAGATACAAGTTTAGAGATACGAGAGACAAGTGAGAGGCAAGATACACCACGTCGGCTGATGATACCCGCCCTTGTATCTTGCCTCTTGTATCTTGTCTCTTACTTCGAATGAAGTTTATGCATGGCGCGCTCGAGTTCCCCCGCCGCCACCTCGGGCATCACATCCAGGGCCCTGTCGATGGCGTGCAGTATCTGCTCCTCGTCGTCACGCGAGGGGCGCTGCAGCACGTAATCCACCACCTCGTCCTTGTGGCCCGGATGACCCACGCCGATGCGCAGGCGCAGGAAGTCACCGCCCAGGTGGGACATGATGTCGCGCAGGCCGTTGTGGCCGCCGTGCCCGCCGGCGCGTTTCAGACGCACATCGCCCGGCGGCAGGTCGATCTCGTCGTGCACCACCAGGATGGCCTCCACGGGCACCTTGTAGAACGCCGAGAGGAGCTTCACCGACTGGCCGCTGCGGTTCATGTAGGTCTGGGGCTTGAGCAGCCACAGCTCACGACCATCGAGGCGGATGCGGGTCGCCTCGCCCGCGAACTTGCTCTCCGGCCGGAAGCTGCCGCCGTGCTTTCGCGCCAGGGCATCCACAAACCAAAACCCGGCATTGTGCCGGGTCTCGGTGTACCTGGGGCCGGGATTACCCAGCCCCACCACAAGCTGCACGGGGGCCTGAGCCGCCACGGCACAGCCTCCGTCAGGAGGCCTCCTCTTCCTCGCCGCCCTCTGCAGCCTCGCCGCCCTCGCCTTCCTCCTCCAACGCGGTACCGCGCGGCTTGAGGACGCTCACCACCGGCAGGTCGTGATCGGGGCCATGGGACAGTGCGACGATGGTGACGCCGTCAGGCAGGGCAATCTCGGACAGGTGCAGGGAATCACCGACGTTGAGTTTCGCCACATCCACCGAAATGAACTCGGGCAGGTCCTTGGGCAGGCATTCCACTTCCACTTCCACCATCTGGTGGCTGACCATGCCGCCGCCGGTCTTGACGCCGACACAGGTCTCTTCGTTGATGAAGTGCAGGGGCACATGCACACGGATGGCCTGATCTTCGCTCACCCGCAGCAGGTCAAGGTGAAGAATGACCGGCTTGGCCGGATGGCGCTGCACGTCGCGCAGAATCGCCTTCTCCGTACGACCCTCCAGCTGGACGCTGAGAATGTGGGAGTAGAACGCTTCGTGCTCGAGGCTGAGCTTAACGGCATTGTGATCCAGGGTAATGCTCTGCGGTTCCTTGCCGGCACCGTAGAGAATGGCGGGCACCTTGCCGATGCGGCGCAGGCGGCGGCTCGCACCCTTGCCCTGGTCCGCACGCGGTTCTGCCTGCAGTTCAAATGAAAGGCTCATGTTGTTTCTCCGTCAAACGACAAAAAAACCCGTCCCGCGACCAGGACAGGCGGTTTCGTAGGTCGGCCTTCAGGCCGACGACGGTGTCTCCTAGGGCACCGCAGTCGGGCTGAAGCCCGACCTACAATCAGTCGATAAACAACGAACTCACCGACTCCTCGCGATTGATGCGCCGGATGGTCTCGGCCAGCATTCCCGCCACCGTGAGCTGGCGGATCTTGCTGCATGCCTGCGCCTCAGGGCGCAGGGGGATGGTATCCGTAACCACCAGTTCGTCCAGGCCGGACTTCTCGATGTTCGAGATCGCCGCGCCCGAGAGCACCGCATGGGTGGCATAGGCCATCACCTTCTCGGCGCCGTGCTCCTTCAGTGCACGGGCGGCCTCGCAGAGCGTGCCCGCCGTGTCCACCAGGTCATCGATGATGACGCAGCTCTTGCCCCTGACATCGCCGATGATGTGCATCACCCGCGATTCGTTGGCCTTCGGGCGCCGCTTGTCGATGATGGCCAGTTCGGCATCGTCCAGGCGCTTGGCCATGGCACGGGCCCGGACCACGCCGCCCACGTCCGGCGACACCACGATCAGGTTCGGGTGCTTCTGCCGCCAGATGTCGCCCAGCAGAATGGGCGACGCATATACGTTGTCCACGGGCCGGTTGAAAAAGCCCTGTACCTGATCGGCATGCACGTCCACCGTCAGCACCCGGTCGGTGCCCACAGCCTCGAGCATGTTGGCCACCACGCGCGCCGAGATGGGCACCCGGGCAGAGCGAACGCGCCGGTCCTGACGCGCATAGCCGAAGTAGGGAATCACCGTGGTGATGCGCCCCGCCGAGGCCCGGCGCAGAGCATCCACCATGATGAGCAGTTCCATCAGGTTGTCGTTGGTGGGCGCACAGGTGGACTGCAGGATGAACACGTCGCGGCCACGTACGTTCTCCAGGATCTCCACCTGGACCTCGCCGTCGCTGAAACGGCCGACCACAGCCTTGCCCAGGGGGATGTTCAGGTTGTTCACCACATCCTGGGCAAGCTGCGGGTTCGCGTTGCCCGCAAAGATCATCATCTTGCTTTTGTCCGCCACGTTCGCCCTTGATTACCGTGTGGTCTGGCTGCGCCGGCTTACATCCCCGGCATGGGTATCAACCCCCGCCGAGACGACTTCGTCTGGCTGGGCCGGCAGGATTCGAACCTGCGAATGCCGGGATCAAAACCCGGTGCCTTACCGCTTGGCGACGGCCCAATGATTCCCGGTCAATAACCGGTGTGGCGGGGGTCGGCCCGGTCCAGCCGGTCCAGCAGGGGTGACCGGTTGAGCCCCTGGGCCGCGAAACCCCGCCAGGGTTTCGGGACACGCGCCACGACGGATTCCGCATCCTCTTGCTGCGCCACGGAGGCGAACACGCACGCCCCGGTGCCGGTCAACCTCGCCCGCCCGGCGCGTTCCTCGAGCCATGCCATCGCCCGGTCAAGTTCCGGCGAGCGCGCACGCGCGAGCGGCTCGAAAACGTTGACACCCCTGCCCGAAAGAAAGTCGGCTATTGTGATTGGCGGGCAGTTTCGTGTCAATTCCGGGTCGGCGAACAGTTCCGCGGTTGACAGGGAGATGCCGGGGTCAATCACGACAAACCACCGCTCCGGCAGATCCACCGGGGTGAGCTCATCGCCCACACCCTCCGCCCAGGCCGCGCGCCCCCGCACGAACACAGGCACATCGGCCCCGAGGGCGAGGCCGAGCGCCGCCAGCCGGTCCTCGCCAAGGCCCAGCTCCCATAGCCGGTTCAGGGCGACGAGAACGGTTGCCGCGTCGGAACTTCCGCCACCCAGCCCACCCCCCATGGGCAGGCGCTTGTCCACGCGTATGCGCACCCCGCCACGGTACCCGGTCTCGTCCTTCAGGCAGCGCGCGGCACGCACCGTCAGATCCTGCTCGGGCAACACACCGGGCAGCGGTCTGTCCAGCCGGACCACGTCCTCGTCAAGCAGCAGAAAATCCAGGACGTCGCCCACGGACAGCGGCTGAAAGACGGTCTGCAACAGGTGGTAACCGCCGGCCTTGCGGCCGGTCACGTGCAGAAACAGGTTGAGCTTGCCGGGCGCAGGCCAGTCCCTGCTCCAGGACTCGCTCACGGCGTGACGTTCCACTGGTCCACCAGCACACGCAGGCGGATGTCGTCGTAGGTCAGATCGAGCCGGTCCGGGAGCGCGGGGGCCGGAGAATTCCGGTAGCGCTGGAACTCCACGGTCCATCCGGACTGCTCCAGCCGGGCGAGTCTGCCGGCGTCGTCGTATTGCGGTCTGTAGGGCGTGCCGGGCGCGGGCAGGCCCGTCACCCAGTAACGCATGCCGCTGACCGGCAGGCGCCAACCCAGGACATCCGCCACCAGCCGGTCCACGTCGTCGGCCGCAAAGCGCTCGCCGTCGGACGAGCGCAGCATCGCCCCGTGCTCATCGCCCTGCACGTGGCCCGCATCCCGGCCGAAGGGCCCGAACAAACGGATGTCGAAGGCCTCCCCGGACTGGCGCCAGCGCACGTTGGTGTGCCATTGCTGACCATCCGCGTCGAGCGCCAGCCGGCCCGTAAGGCTCCACGGGTCCAGTCTCTGCACCAGCGCCCGGTGCGCCTCGAATGCATCCGGAGCATCCTCCACCACCGGTGCCGGCGGACGGGCAGCACATGCCGCCAACGTCAGAACCGTCAGCACGAGCGCCGCCCTGCGCGCGCCGCGCATGACGGTCACCATGGATCGCATTGCCCTCACCGCCCGATGCGTTCCTTGAGGCGCAGCAGCCTGTCGAAGTCCGGGTCCTTGGTCAGGGCATCCTCAAGGACCTCCCAGGCCTCGTCCCGGTTGCCCTGGGCCCAGAGCAGGGCGGCCAGGTTACTGGCAATTTCCGGGTCGTACATCTTGTCGTAGGCGCGGCGCAAAAAGGTCTCCGCCTCGTCATAGCGACCCAGCCGGTAGAGGACCCACCCCATGCTGTCCAGGATGGCGGCGTCATCCGGGCGCAGTTCGTGGGCCCGGGTGATGTACTCGTATGCCTCGTCGAGCCGGTCGGTGCGATCGGCCAGCGTGTAGCCCAGGGCGTTCAGGGCGGCGGCATTGTCCGGATCCCTGTCCAGAATGGTGCGCAGGTCAGATTCCAGCATGTCCAGGCGATCCAGCCGTTCAGCCACCAACGCGCGCGCATACAGCAGTTCGTTGGAATCCGGCTGCTCGCGCAGGCCCTGATTGAGCACCTCCATGGCTTGCTCGTATTCCCCGGCATCGCGCTGGACCTGGGATTCGGTCAGATACAGGCGCATGCGCCACTCTTCCTCGTCGGCGTGACGCCTCAGTTCGCGCAGATGCTCCACGGCCTCGCCCGTATCACCCAGGCGCCCCCTGATCAGCGCCTTGCGCAACTGGGCCTCCTCGAAGCGGTCGCCATCGCCGACACCCATGTAATAACCCAGGGCCTCTTCGTTGCGGCCCTCCGATTCGGCAATCCGCCCCAGATAGAAATTGGCCTCGTGGGTGCGCCGCCCGGAGGCCAGCAGACGTTCCAGGTAGGATTGCGCCTCCTCGTAGCGTTCCACCTCTATACTGAGCAGACCCAGGGTGTAGAGCAGGTCGGTGTCGTCGGGGCGCATGGCGATGAGGCGTTCGAACTCCTCACGCGCGGTATCGAATTCCCGTGCCTGGATCAGCAACCGCCCGTAGGCAAGGCCCAGCTGGCCATGTTCGGGATGTGCGGTGACCGCCTCGCTCAGGGTCTGCAGGGCCCGGTCCATGTCCCCCTGGCGCGCCATGGACTGTGCGTACAGGATGCGCGCCTCATGGAGATCGGCATCGAGATCGAGGGCGCGACGCGCGGCACCCTCCGCCACGTCCGGACTCTCCAGCTGCATGGCCAGCTGGGCAAGTGCCAGGTGGGCGGACGGGGTTTCGGGATAGCGTTCCACCAGTCCTTCCATGGCCGAGAGGGCCGCGTCCCGGTTGCGCGCCCGGGTGAGCAGGTGGGTGATCCCGCCAAAGGCGGCGGCCTCACCCGTGACCGACGCACGCACCACGTGCTGGAGCGCGTCCACGGCCTCGTCCACCTGCCCCGCATTGACCAGCAGGGCCGCCAGGACCTGACGTGCCTCGGTACTGGCGGGCGCCAGGGCCACCCAGCGCCGGGCACCGTCGAGGGCCTGTTCGCGCTTGTTGGCAAACAGGGCAATCCGCGTGGCCCGCTCGGCCACCGCCGGATCCCTGCTGGCCATGGCCGCAGCCATGTAATGATCCACTGCCACGTCCAGCTGCCCCATCTGGCCGGCGATCTCGCCCACAAGCAGCTGATACATCAGCTCGGCCTCGGCATCGTCGTCGAGGGGCGGAAGCGCGGCCATGACCTCACGGTGGTCCTGAATCGCCCCGTCTTCGTCATCCGGCATCCGGGGTTGCTGGGCACAGGCCACCAGGGCACTCACGGCCAGCAGGGTAATCAGCAATCGCAAACTACGCATCGGTAACTTCCATGGGAATCGCAAATCGGGGCTCGACCTGTGGCAGGCGCCGGAGCCGGGCGGATAGTGGCACTATAAACCTTTTGGCGGGACCCCTTCACGCGCCGCGGGGCATCTAGCCCGCATATCTCACCGGGATCGCGGGAGCAGGCGAAGGATTCGCGCCCGTAGGCGCCGCTGTGGAGTGAAACCCATAGCCGTAGCTATGGGTTGAGTGAAGAGCAAGC
>NZ_MVBK01000070.1:0-8042 GCF_002000365.1 Thioalkalivibrio denitrificans
GGCCCTTTTGGTATCTGGCGGGACCGAATGCCCTGGTTCGGACCTCCCGGTTCGATTAATCCGGCAGGACGCCGGATTGACAGTGCGCGGCAGCGCGCTGCCCCGCAGGGGCGAGGGCCAGGGAGGGCCCGAGTCAATCCCTTCGGGCGCAACATACGAGGGCCCTCAATGGGCCCTCGTATGTTTATCCTCCATCAGCAATCGCAAGCCCCATGGACCTCCTCTGGCAATACACCCTCGTCTTCATCGCCGCCGCGACTCCCTGGATCGAGATCCTGATCGTGATCCCGGTGGCCATCGGTGCCGGGCTCGCGCCGGTGCCGGTGGCCGTGATCAGCTTCGTGGGCAATGTGCTGCCCGTACTGGGCATCGTGGCCCTGTTCCGATGGTGGGAGACGCGCCGCGGACCGCTGCGGCGGCGCTGGAGTCGCCGGGCGGTGCGCGTGTGGATGCGCTGGGGGCTGCCGGGACTTGCCCTGCTGGGGCCCCTGGTCACGGGCATCCACCTGGCAGCCGTCATGGCCCTCGCCCTGCACGCGCAACGCAGCGCCACCACCTGGTGGATGACCGTCAGCCTGGCCCTGTGGACGGTGGGCACCACGCTGGTGACCGTGGCAGGCATCGACCTGTGGCACCACATCCGCGGTGCGAGTCAGCCGAGCCCGATCTCCTGAACCACGAAGCCCACGAAGGACACGAAGAAAACTGAATGCTGACTGCCTTTCTGCCCGATAGGGCGACACCGCCGAATCAGGCACAAGGGCGGTCAGCGGTCAGCGGTCAGCACTCAGCACTCAGCACTCAGCACTCAGCGTTCAGTTTTCTTCGTGCCCTTCGTGAGCTTCGTGGTTCCAACCGACCGGCCACCGCCTGGAACACGCGCTTCAGCCCGTGCTCCAGGCGCGCGGGCGACGCATGCCGGCGATCTTGCACACCTGTTGCATGTAGCCGTAGGGGAAGAGTTCGTAGAGCCGCTGGCGGGCCCGGTTACCGTAGCCCAGTTCCTCCGCGATGTACTTGATGACGAACCGGGCGTCGATGGCCACGTGCTCGCGCTCGTAGTGATCGCGGATGAACTCCAGCACCTTGTGGTGCTCGTCGGTGAGCACCACGCCCTCCCGTTCGGCAATGGTCTCGGCCACCTCGTCATCCCAGAGTTCGGGATCGACCAGATAGCCCTCCTCGTCCGTCTCGATACGCAGGCTGTTGACCTGGATGCTCATGGTTGCGTCTCCCGTCACTGTGTCGCTGCAGGCGCCGGATCGGCTGCCCGGACAGCTGCCTTACTGACCACTATAAGGCGCATATACACAAAGGCAAACGAAACTTATTGCACGTTAATATCGATTATGATGATATTAACCCCATGGACACAGACCAGATCCGCACCTTTCTGGCCATAGCGGCCCACGGCAGCTTCGTCGAGGCGGCCGAGCGGCTGCATGTCACGCAGTCCACGGTCAGCGCCCGGGTGCGCAGGCTGGAGGAGGAACTGGGTGCACGCCTGTTCGTGCGCAACCGCTCGGGGGCCAATCTCACGGCCGCCGGGCGGCGCTTCCTGCGCCACGCCAAGGCACTGATCCTGACGCTGGACCAGGCGCGCCACGACGTGGGCCTGCCCGGGCGGTTCGAGGCGAGCATCACGGTGGGGGCCCGCATCGCATTGTGGGAGGGCTTCTTCCTGCCGCGCTGGCTGGATCAGATGCGCTCTCGTGCACCGCACATCGCGGTGAGCAGCGAGATCGGTTTTGAGGAGGATCTGATGCGCCGGCTGGTGGAGGGCACGCTGGACATCGGGCTCATGTACACCCCCCGACACAGCACGGGGCTGGTCATCGAACACCTTTTCGACGAAACCCTGGTGCTGCTGGCCAGCGAGCCGGACCGGCCCTGGCCGGACGAGGGCTATGTGCACGTGGACTGGGGCCCGGCCTTCCACGCCCGACACGCCAACTATTACCCGGACCTGGAACGCCCCGCCCTGCACGCCAACATTGGCTGGCTGGGCGTGCAGATGGTTCTCTACAGCGGCGGTTCCTGCTTCGTGCCCATCCGCGTGGCCCGGCCTCTGGTGGACGCCGGACAGCTCTTCCTGGTGCCCGACAGTCCGCGCATCCCCCTGCCCGCCTACATGGTGTTCCCCCGTGAGCGGGACGCCGGGGCCGTGGCCTTTGCGCTGGCTACGCTTCGCGAGGTGGCGGCTGCCGAAGCGGCGCACGGTGCCCGGGAGGGCACGTCAGCTCCGCTGGAGTAGGAGTCAATCCAGACCCGCGTCGTGGCCGTAGCGCACGACGCGCACGTTCTCCAGTGTCACCAGGGCGCTGCCCAGCATGGGGGCGAGCCGCTCCAGAAAGCCCTTGATGCGCGCCTCGGCGTCGACTATCTCGATCACGATGGGGAGATCCTCGGACAGGCGCAGGATCTTCGCCGTGTGCAAGCGGCTGGAGCGCCCGTAGCCCATGGGCCCGCGCAGCACCGTGGCGCCGGCCAGACCCTGCTCGCGGGCCTCGAGCACAATGGCCTCGTGCAGGGGTCTGCCCTCGAACTCGTCGGACTCGCCGATGAAAATGCGCAGCAGGGTCGCCTGGACGTAGTCGGTCATGGATCACTCCGTCTGAGCCGGTTCAAACGCATGCCCGTAGCGTGTCCGGCCCACACGGCCACGAGCCAGGCGGCAAGCGAGACAGCCACATACAGCAGCGCCACACCGCTTCGCCCCTCACCGAACAGTAGCAGGGTTTCCAGGCTGAAGATGGAGAAGGTGGTAAACCCGCCGCAGAATCCGCCCAGCACGAACTGGCGCGTGGCGGGTCGAGCCATGAGCCTGCCGTCCGGTTCTGTGAGCGCCGCGTACAGGCCGATGAGCCAGGAGCCCAGCACGTTGGCGCTGAGGGTGCCCCAGGCAAAGGCCGGGCCCAGGGAGACGAGCGCCACCACGGATACCAGGTGCCTGGTAACTGCCCCCAGCGCACTGCCCAGCGCCACGGCCAGGTAGATACGGCCCGAGCGGCTCGTCATGCGACGCCCCCGGTCAGCGCTCCGGCCGACGCATAACCCAGCGCCGCGGCGCCGAGACAAAGCGCAACGGAGAGGATCACGTTGGCGGCCGCGCGTCGTCGCTCACCTTCCCGCAACAGGGCAAGGGTCTGGAGGCTGAACGAGGACACGGTGGTGTAGCTGCCGAGCACGCCCACCACCAGGGCCGCCCACAACGACACCGTGAGCCCCTGTCCGTCTCCCGGAGGCAACAGGGCCGCGAGCACACCGATGCAGAGGGCGCCGCTCACGTTCACGGCCATGGTGCCCCAGGGGAAGGTCTCGCCGACGGCGCGCCCCACGACGCCCGAGAGCCAGTAGCGGGCCAGCCCGCCGACGAATCCGCCCAGTGCAATCACCAGCAGCAAGGCGGGGCTGAGCCTCACCATCGGCACCAGACCGTCCATCACCGGACCCGACGCGCCGCGGGGGCGGTGACAAGCCGTGTTTCCACTCGACTCACAGGGAGCCGGCCGTCAGATGGCAGCAGAACGTGCGTCATGGGCGTCCATTGATAACAGAAACTCCGCCGCAACACCCGCCGTCAAGATTCAAGATTCAAGATTCAAGATTCAAGATTCAAGATTCAAGATTCAAAGGTGAGACTGCCCTCCCTTCCCTTGAATCTTGAATCTTGAATCTTGAACCTCGAATCTACCATTCTCACCGATAAAACAGCATCAGCGTCGACACCGCCAGCGCATTGCCGATGCCGTGGGCCACCATGGCCGGGAGCAGGCTGCGGAATCGTTCGAAGCTCCATGCGAGCACCAGCCCGCTCCAGAACACGGACAGCATGGCGACCAGGGAGTACAGGTGCAGACCACTGAACAGGGCGGCGGACAGCACGATGGCCATCCACGGACGCATGACGCTGCGCAGCGTCACGTAGATCAGTCCGCGGAAGGCGATTTCCTCGATCACCGCCGCCCACACCACCACATTCGTGGCGGTAAGCAGCGCATTGCGCAGGGACCCGAAGTACGCCAGTTCGTGAATGCCCTGGGACCAGTGACCCTCGAGCCCCGCGGCCCAGCCCAGCCAGGAGATGAGCATGTTGCCGCCCCACTGGATGCAGATCACGGCCAGGGTCACGGCGGCGAAGGCACGCACCCCCACGCCCCTGAGCGTCAGGCCGAAGGCCTGCACGTAGCCGATACCCCGCGGGCGCAGCAGATGTCGGTGGATAAGCCAGAGCATGGGCAGGGCCACCACCAGCGTGCTCCACATGGAGAGGATGCCGGGGCGAAAATAATGCTGCTGGAACAGGCTCAGGCCCAGCGCAATGAGAATCGCATAAAGCGCCGCGCGCACGATCACCGCGAATCCCTGCCCCGCGTGCCAGGGCTCCTCCAGCACCGCCGCGCGCCAGGGCGGAGGGTGCGTGAACACCCGCCGCCTGAGCAGGAGGATCACCCCCAGGCCGAGCGTGGCTGCCACGAACGCGGCGAGCCAACGCAGGCGATCGCGCATCTCCTGGCCGCGCAGGGCGAGGGCAACACGGAAGGCGTCCGCGGTTTCCATGTCACCCGCCCGCTCAGCCAGGCGCATGCGCAGGTGGTCGCGTCCCCATCCCCCCGGCACCATGCGCGCGCCGTAGCGCAATTCCGCGGGGGTGAGCGTCTCGCCCTCCACGCCGTAGGCGTAGGCCAGGGTCGCCCGCAGCACATCTTCCTCCGGGCCGACACCCAGCACTTCCAGGCCCTCGGCAAAGGCCTCGATCTGACCGGTCTCGGCCAACGCGATCAGCCAACGCGCCCGGGTGTTCTGCACGTTCCAGGGCCGGGTTCGGTCCGGATTGCGGGCGAACCACTCCAGGGTCTCGGCGTAGATGTCGATGGACTGCTTCTCGACCGCATCCCGGGGGCCGAACAGCATCCGGTGCATGGCCCGCTCCCATGCGGGCACGTTCTCGTAGCCACCGTAGAAGTACAGGTGGCGGTCCGCCTTGCGGCCCGCGGATTCCCCCACGAATCGCAGGCCCGAAGGCCCCTCCGTGGTGGCCGCGGGATACAGGCTGAATACCAGCGCACCCGCCACCAGCAAGGCCAGCACGGCGGTAAACCAGGGATTCGGGCGGGCTTCCCCCATGATGTTCAGGACCTCCCCGGGGCAGGCAGGTTCCCGGGGCACCGGGGCGGACGGCCGCAGGACAGGGACCGGCGGGTCACAATGCGGCCGGGATTGGTTTAAGGTTGGCGTAACGACCCACGATCTACTGTTCCAGTGGAGGACGAAGCATGCCAGAGGCGGATTATCAGGTGATGCTCACAGGAGAGCCAGCCGCCGATGTGCCTGCGCCCCAGGCGCGAGCGGCCCTGGCGCGGCTCTTCAAGCTCTCGGAGGAGCGCGTGAATGCCCTCATCGCCGAGGCGCCCGTGGTGATCAAGCGGGGGCTGGACGAGGCCACCGCACGCAAGTACCAGGTCGCCCTGCAACAGGCGGGCTGGCAGGCACAGATCGGGACTCCGGATGCCCCAGCGGCCGGCGGGCCACCCACTTCCCGGTCCGGCGCCGCCGACGCGGCCGTGCCGATCCAGGCGACGCTGGCACCCGTCGGATCGCTGATGGCAGAACCCCGTGACGTGCCGCCCCTGGAGGTGGACCTTTCCGGACTCACACTGGCCGAGCCGGGTGCCCGGATCGGAGAACCGCGCGAGGCCGCCTCGCCGGACGTGGACGTCTCGGGCCTCACCCTCGCGCCGCCCGGTGCGCGACTGGACGACGATGCGCAGTAGCGTCTGCTCCCTGGAATCATGTCGAAGGAACCCGACGCGCCCCGGACACTCCAACTGATTCATGCACAGCGACGCATCCCGTCGACCCATGAACACGAATGACACGGGGAGGATCGACCGTGGCAAGATCCAGGGCAACTCAGCGACTTGTACTTACCCTCCTGGCACTGAGCCTCACCGCCGCCTGTAGCGCAGAGACACGATTCGACACGCGCGAACACACGGTGCGCGTGGTGGAAGTCACCGACGGTCTCGAACACCCCTGGTCCCTCGCCTTCCTGCCCAACGGTGACATGCTGGTCACCGAACGGCCGGGGCGGCTGCGCATCGTGCGTGACGGGCAGCTTCTGCCGGATCCGGTGCCGGGCCTGCCCGACATCCGCGCCATCGGCCAGGGCGGGCTGCTGGACCTGGCCCTGCATCCGGCGTTCGATTCCAACCGCCTGGTGTACGTTTCCTACGCCGCCGACCATGACCGGGGCGTGACGACACATGTGGCCCGCGGCCGGTTCGAGGACGAAGCGCTGCACGACGTGGAGGTTCTGTTCATCGCCGAGCCTGCCTCCGGCGGCGGGCGCCATTTCGGCTCCCGGCTGCTGTTCGATCGCGACGGTTATCTCTACATCACCGTCGGGGACCGGGGCACCATGGACCGCTCCCAGAGGCTCGACGACCACGCCGGAACCACCATCCGCCTGTACGACGACGGGCGTATCCCGGGCGACAATCCCTTCGTGGGTCGTAATGACGCCCGCCCGGAGATCTACACTTACGGCAACCGCAACGCGCAAGGCATGGCCCTGCACCCCGAGACAGGGGACGTCTGGCAGAACGAGCACGGTCCGCGGGGCGGCGACGAAGTCAATCTCATTCGTGCAGGGATCAACTACGGCTGGCCGGTGATCACCCACGGCGTCGATTATTCCGGCGCCACCATCGGCGAGGGCATCACGGAGAAGGAGGGCATGGAGCAACCGGTGCATCACTGGACGCCGTCCATCGCACCATCCGGCATGGCCTTCTACACCGGTGACGCCTTTCCACGCTGGCAGGGCAACCTGTTCGTGGGCGCGCTCGCGCACACCCACGTCGCCCGCCTGGTGATGGACGGTGAGCGCGTGGTGGAGGAAGAGACCCTGCTGCGCGAGATGGGGCAGCGCATCCGCGACGTGCGTCAGGGGCCCGACGGATACCTGTGGCTGCTCACCGACCACCGCAACGGCCGGCTGCTACGGGTGGAACCGGCGGAGTAAGACCAGGAATCGCCGCGGAGACGCGGAGACGCGGAGACGCAGATTCAAAGAACGACAGGATTAACAGGATGTTGAAGGATGTACAGGATGAAAGCTTGAGATCGAAAACACAGCGTCATTCAAATTTGATCAATCCTGAAAAATCCTGTTCATCCTGTCCATTGCCTTTACTCAGCGCCTCCGCGTCTCTGCGGCAGGTTTTGATTGCCTTCAGCCCAATCGAGGAAACAGACGATGTTCGGGTTCCTAAAGTCCGTCGAGATGCCCCGCCCCGAGGAGGCCCTGCCCGGACGTGCCGACGCAATGCCCGTGCCGGACCGGCACGCCGTGCTGGGCACCCCGCTGACGCCCCCGTGGCCCGAGGGGCACGAGGAGGCGATCTTCGGGCTAGGCTGCTTCTGGGGCGCGGAGCGTGCCTTCTGGCAGCTGCCCGGCGTCCACACCACCGCCGTCGGTTATGCCGGCGGCTACACGCCGAATCCCACCTATCGCGAGGTGTGCAGCGGACGCACCGGCCATAACGAGGTCGTGCGCGTGGTGTACGACCCGAGCAGGATCGCGTTCGCGGATCTCCTCAGGGTCTTCTGGGAATCCCACGACCCCACCCAGGGCATGCGCCAGGGCAACGACGTGGGCACCCAGTACCGCTCCGGAATCTACGTGAGTGACCCGGATCGCCTCGCCCAGGCGAAGGCCTCCATGGCGGTCTACGCAGAGGCGCTCGCCGAACACAGGCTCGGGCCCATCACCACGGAGATCCGAGAGGCGCCGGAATTCTATTACGCGGAGGACTACCACCAGCAGTACCTGGCCAAGAATCCGGGCGGCTACTGCGGTCTGGGCGGCACGGGCATCCCCTGCCCCGAGTGGGATCGCGCCCGTGCCGGCGCCTGAACCGGCGCACGCCCCGGAGGCGATGGAGGTCCTGTCGTTCTGGTTCTCCGACCGGGTGCGGACCCGCTGGTTTCATTCCACGAGGGAACTGGACACCTAGTGTACCCCGCCACTCATTTTG
>NZ_MVBK01000070.1:8195-16913 GCF_002000365.1 Thioalkalivibrio denitrificans
CAAAATGAGTGGCGGGGTACACTAGATCCGCGAACGCTTTGAACCCCTGTGGCGCCAAGCAGCCGCGGGCGAACTGGACTACTGGGGCGAAAGCGCCCGGGGTGCCCTGGCGCTGGCCATCCTGCTGGACCAGTTTCCCCTGAACATGTATCGCAACCGGCCGGAATCCTTTGCCACGGAACGGAAGGCGCGCAGCGTGGCAGACGCCGCCATCGAGCGCGGTTTCGACCAGCAACTGGAGCCCGAAGAGCAGGCCTTCCTGTACATGCCCTTCATGCACAGCGAGGATCTCGCCGACCAGGAACGCTCCGTGGAACTCTTCTCCCGGCCCGGCCTCGAACACAACCGCCGCTGGGCGCGCCACCACCGCGACATCGTCGCCCGCTTCGGCCGCTTCCCCCACCGAAATCCCATCCTCGGCCGCGAATCCACCGAGGAAGAACAGGCCTGGCTCGACAGCGACGACGCGTATCGCGGGTAGTCACCGGTTGCGTGCGTTCGCGAATCAACACGAACAAAAGGTCAAAAGCAGGAACGCGAAGGGCGCGAAGGCATGCGCGAAGTACGCGAAGGTTTTTTTAACAAGAGATTTCCTTTGCGTCCTTTGCGAAGCCTTCGCGCCCTTCGCGGTTCGCTTTTGTCTCTGCAGCAATTCGCATTGATTCGCAGTCATTCGCGCGCCGCATCCACCAGGGCACGGAACAGCGCCTGCTGGTCGCGTCGCTGGGGGAGATACTCGGGGTGCCATTGGACGCCGACGACAAAGGGGGCGCCGGTGTGTTCCACGGCCTGGACCACGCCGTTGGGTTCGCGTGCAACCGCTTCCAGGCCTTCACCGAGTCGGTCGATGGCCTGGTCGTGCAGGGCATTCACGGCGCAGTTAGCGCAGCCGAGAATGTCGCGAAGGCGGGAACCCTCCGCGAGCATGACGCGCTTGCGCGGCAGCACGCTGCGGATCTGCGGGTGTTCCTCGTAGAAACCCTCCAACCCCTGGTGCAGGGTGCCGCCGCAGACCACGTTGAGCAGTTGCATGCCGCGGCAGATGCCGAGCAGCGGCACGCCCCGCTCGAGTGCGTCACGGATCAGGCGCTGCTCCAGGCGGTCGCGCTCGGCATCGCCCCCCGAGAAACGGGTCAGCAACGTACGCCGAAGCAGCCAGAGCAGGGGATAGAGCATCAGGCCCATCAACCGCTGGACACGGCGCGGCTCCACCGCCTCCAGTTCCCGCAACAGGCTCACATGCTGCGCGCCGTACAGGCCGGGGTCCACGTCGGCCCCGCCACCGATGATCAGGGCGTCGGGCACGAGGCCGGCATGTGGCCTGCGTGGCGTAATGCGCACCGCCCGGCCGCCTGCGCGGCGCACAGCGAGCCACGTGGCGAGCCAGGCCGCAAGCCCGCCCCGGTCGGGGCCGGTGACGCCGATCAGGGGGCGATGCACGTCAATCCCCGAACAGGTCCCGAAGTGCCCCGCGCCAACGATCACCGATCCGCCCGATGGCGTGTCCCGGGGCCGTGAGCGCCTCGCGGGAGAGCTGCTCCAGGCGCACGGGGTCGGCGGCGAGACGCTCCACCGCCACCCAGTCGTTCCAGGGCTGCGCCAGACACCAGTCCGGTTCGTCGATACGGCAGTCGGGCAGGCGATAGTGAAACGTGGGGCGAGCCTTTACCAGGTGATGTTCGACGGGTGCGGCGCTGACCCGCCCCGCGTCTATATGGGCGAACAGGGGCAGCATGTCCAGGGGGCGGTTGCGGGTCGGGTTGTCTCTCAGGTAATGGTCGATGAGCCCGTCCATTGGAGGGGCATAGTCCGGATCGAGGATGCGCCGAGCGTAACGGCCGGGAAAGGCATTCACATAGGGGGTGAACCTTCGGGACAGGTCCACGCCGCCGCGCTCCATGAGCCATTCGTATAGCAGGATGAACGCACGCAGGATGTCGCGCAGATAATCCGCCTCGAGGCGTGCGGCCTCGATGTTGAGCTGCAGACCGAAGGCATAGAGCAGGGAGGCGTGAGTGCCGCGCGCACCGCGCGCCCGCAGACCTTCGCGCAATCCGTCCATCTCTTCGAGCGCCGTCCAGGGGATGGGCGGGGCCACCAGCTCGTGGGGCACCACGATCCCCGCAAGGTCCGACAGGATCCGGTCCAGACCGGCATCGGGATCCACCTCCACTCCAAGGCGCTTCAGGAACTTCAGGTACTCCCGTTCCTTGAGCAGGCTGCTGTCCAGCTCCATGCGGAATTCGCCGTAGCGGGTGTCGACGACCCGGTGTACGAAGGCGCCGTCAGGCTCATGGGTGCCGCCAAAGCGGCGCACCACCTCTTCCGCCATGTCGGCAAGCCCGATATCCGCCATCTCCATCTCGACACCCACCCTGCGGGTTTCACCTGCTCCGTTGCGGGACTGCGGCAATTCGACGAAGGACGACATGCAAGGGCGTTCCTGATTCCGGGGGTTCACTATACTAACAAGCCGGCCTCGATCCTCACGCACGCGGCCCTGTCACACATGGGGGAATCCGTATCATGCGCACCTATCCCTGCACCTGCGGCAACACCCTCTACTTCGACAACACGCAATGCCTGCGCTGCGGCTCGGCCGTGGGCTGGTGCCCCGAGTGCAGCGCCATCGCGCCGCTGGTACCCGGGCAGACCGACGGCGCCTGGCAATGCGGGCAGTGCGGTGCCGTGCTGGCGCTGTGCCACAACTACGCCGTGGAGGCGGTCTGCAACCGCTGCGTGCCCGTCGGGGCGGCCGGCGGCCTGTGCGACTGCTGCGTGCATAACGAGGTGATCCCGGACCTCTCCGTGGAGGGCCACCGGGAGCGCTGGGCTGAACTGGAGGGGGCCAAGCGGCGCGTGTTCCACTCCCTGGACCTGCTTGGGCTTCCCCGCGGACGCCCCGGGGAGGATGGGCTGCTGCCACTGACCTTCGACTTCAAGGCGGACGCCCTCCCGGACGCCGGTCTCTGGCGGCCCACGGCCGGCGACGAGAAGGTCTACACGGGGCATGCCGGCGGCAAGATCACCATCAACGTGAAGGAGGCCGACACCGTGGAGCGCGAGAAGCTTCGCGTGGACCTCAACGAAAGCCACCGCACCCTGATCGGACATTTCCGACACGAAATCGGCCACTACTACTGGGAAGTGCTGGTGCGTAATCGGGACGAGGCGCGCAGCGTGCAAATGTTCGGTGACCACGAGAACCCCTCCTACGCGGATGCACTTGAGCGCTACTACGCCGAGGGACCGCGACCCGACTGGCCGGGCAACTACATCAGCGCCTATGCCAGCATGCATCCCTGGGAAGACTTCGCCGAGACCTTCGCCCATTACCTGGATATGGTCAGCGTACTCGACACGGCCATCCACCTGGGCCTGACGAGCGCACCGCCGCGCGAGGATCTGGATGCGCAACTCGAAGCCTTCCGGGTACTGGGCCTGGCCCTCAACGAACTGAACCGGGAGATGGGGCTGCTGGATCTGGTTCCCGAGGTGCCGTCACCGGCCGTGGTGGAGAAACTGCGGTACGTGCACGGATTGTGCATGGGCTCTAATGGACAGGATTGACAGGATTTTTCGGGATTCACAGGATGAAAAACATAACCGCGACGCAAAGACGCAATGACGCAAAGGACGCGAAAACAAAGAGCAAAACGAATGCATAGCTTGACTTTGCGTCATCGCGTCTTTGCGTCGCGGTTGAATTGTTCATGTTTAATCATCGACGGCCAGGGCATAAGATGTCCTCATGACCACGACTTCCGCCCCGCGCCGCGTCGCGCTGTTCGTTACCTGCCTGGTGGACCTGTATCGTCCGACGGTGGGGTTTGCGGCAGTGAAGCTGCTGGAGCAGGCCGGGTGCCGGGTGGAGGTGCCGGAGACACAGACCTGCTGCGGTCAGCCCGCGTACAACAGCGGCGACAATGCCACCAGCGCGGAGCTTGCCCGCAGCGTCATCGAGGCCTTCGAGTCCTACGACTATACGGTTGCGCCCTCCGGCTCATGCGCCGGAATGATCCGCTACTACCCCCGGCTGTTCGAGACCGAACCCGACTGGCAGGCGCGCGCCCGCGCGCTGGCGGAGCGCACCTTTGAACTCATGAGCTTCCTCACCGACGTGTGCGGCATGACCACCGTCGAAGCGGGCCTCGCGGAAACGGTGACCTATCACGACAGTTGCTCCGGTCTGCGACAACTGGGCGTGAAGGAACAGCCGCGGCAACTGTTGCAGGGCGTGCGCGGCCTGCGGCTCAAGGAGATGGCGGACGCCGAGGTGTGTTGCGGCTTCGGCGGCACCTTTTGCGTCAAGTACCCGGAGATCTCGGGCCGCATGGTCGCCGACAAGGCCGACGCTGTGGCCGCCACCGGCGCGACCACGGTGCTGGGCGGAGACCTCGGCTGCCTGCTCAACATCGCCGGCCGCCTCAAGGCCGTGGGCAGTCCCGTGAAGGTCCGCCACGCCGCCGAAGTTCTGGCCGGCATGACCGACCGGCCAGGACTCGGCGACCCCGAACCGGGATGATCATCAGCCATTGAGGTCTCGGGGGAAATCAGAAACGACAACTCTCGCGAAGACGCAAAGCCCGCAAAGGAAAGAATTTTTTCTAAGGAATCATTCTTAGCGTGCTTCGCGCCTTTGCGAGAGAAAGTTTTTTATGTCCTATATTGCCAGGATAAGTCTTCAATGACTCAGGCTCGAAGCCACGAATTCAGGACGCGCGCCGTGCAGGCGCTGCGCGACGAGACCCTGAAGAGCGCGCTCGCTCGCGCCAAGGACGGGTTCGTGCTCAAGCGCCGGCAGGCCCTGGATGCGCTGCCCGAGTACGAGGCCCTGCGCGACCGCGCCGTCGCCATCAAGAACCACACCCTCGAATACCTGGACCACTACCTGGAACGCTACGAGGAGGCCGTCATCCGCCAGGGCGGCCACGTGCACTGGGCGGAGAACGCCGAAGAGGCCTGCCGCATCGTGGTGGAGATCTGCCGCCAAGCGGGCGCGCGCAGCGTCACCAAGGGCAAGTCCATGGTGGGCGAGGAGGTGGGCGTCAATGACGCGCTGGAAGCCGCCGGCATGGAAGTGGTGGAAACGGATCTGGGTGAATACATCATCCAGCTGGCCAATGAGCCGCCGAGTCACATCATCGCCCCGGCGGTACACAAGACCCGCGGCCAGATCTCCGACCTCTTTCACAAGCATCACGCCAGGTACGGACTCACCGAGAAACTTGTCGAGGTTCCGGACCTGGTGAACGAGGCGCGCCAGGTGCTGCGGCAGAAGTACCTGGACGCCGACGTGGGGATTACCGGCGCGAACTTCCTCATCGCGGAAACCGGCTCCAACATCATCGTCACCAACGAGGGCAACGGCGATCTCACCAACACCCTGCCGAAGGTGCACATCGTCACCGCCGGCATCGAGAAGGTGGTACCCACGCTGGAAGACGCCACCACGCTCCTGCGCCTGCTGCCGCGCAGTGCCACGGGGCAGCAGATTACCAGCTACACCACACTCTCCACCGGCCCGCGCCGCCCCGGCGATCCGGACGGACCCGAGGCGTACCACGTGGTGCTGGTGGACAACGGCCGCTCGGCCATGCTGCGCGACGAGTTCCGGGAGATGCTTCGCTGCATCCGCTGCGGCGCATGCATGAATCACTGCCCCGTGTATGGCGCCGTGGGCGGACATGCCTATGGCTGGGTCTACCCCGGCCCAATGGGCTCGGTGCTTACGCCTCTCACCCTCGGCCTGCGCGAGGCGAAGGACCTGCCCAACGCCTGCACGCTGAACGGGCGCTGCGCCGATGTCTGCCCGGTGCGCATCCCGTTGCCGGACCTGCTGCGCAGCCTGCGCCACCGCCAGTTCCAGCATCAGTTGGGCACACGCCGGGCCCGCTGGGCGCTGCGGCTGTGGGCGTGGCTTGCGCAGCGCCCCGGGCTCTACCGAAGGGTGACGACCCTTCAGGTGCGCACCCTGCGCCTGCTGGGCGGGCGTCGCGGCCGCCTGCGATTCCTGCCCCTCGCCGGCGCGTGGTTCCGCGGCGGCCGCGTACTGCCCGCGCCCGAAGGCGAGACCTTCATGCGCGCATGGCGGCGCCGGGGGAAGAACCCATGAGCGGTGCGCGCGAGCGTATCCTCGCCGCCGTGCGCCAGGGCCTGGGCCGCGAAGCACTCCCGGTCGCCTCCAGAGAGGCACTGGATGCCCGCCTGCGCAGCACGGTCGAGCCGGATCAGCACCTGCGCCCGAGGCTTGCCGAGGGGGACATCGGCTACCTGTTCCGCGCGCGCCTACAGTCGGTATCCGCCACCCACGAACCCCTCGGCAGCGAGGCCTACGTGCCCGCGGCAGTGGCCGCATACCTGGACAGCCGCCATCTGGAGGGCCCCGTCGCTGTCGCCCCCTGCCTGCGGGCGCTGGACTGGCGGCGCGCCGGCCTCGATCCCCGCTTCGGCCAAAGCCATGGCGAGGACGTGTTGTGCGTAAGCCGCGCCTTCTGCGCCATCGCCGAAACCGGCACCCTCGTGCTGCTCTCCGGCCCCGACAACCCCACCACCCTCAACTTCCTGCCAGACCACCACCTGGTGGTACTGCACGCGCCCGACCTGGTGAGCCATATCGAGGACGCCTGGACCCGAATCCGCGCGAGGGAAGGCGACTGGCCGCGCACGGTAAACCTCATCACCGGTCCATCGCGCACGGCGGACGTGGAGCAGACCATCCAGCTCGGCGCGCACGGGCCGCGCAGTCTGCATGTGCTGATGGTGGACCCGGGCGACCGCTGACAGACATCGCCGGCGCACTTTGTCATCATCGGACGCAGGCTAGCTGTGTTACCCCAACAGGAAGGAGCGAAGCGTGTCCTGCGATGCTTGTGGTAGGAGCCCAGCCCTCTGGGCGAACGAACCGGCGTTGCACCCGTNNTACAACCGGTCCTGCCTGCCGGCAGCTCAGCCCGGATGAACAACGTATTGAGAGATCACAGCTAGGGGGTCATGAGGTTGCGCCGCATCAACACGGTTCGGCTTACAAACGGGCACAATGAGTCAGGCGTTCCCATGAATCGCCATTCCAATTCATTTTAGGGGTCAGGATATGAGCAGCTACGACGAACACGTCGAGAAGCAGTTTGAGACCGGCAAACGTGTTTCGATCGAGATGGGTACCGAAGTGTTGATGCAGATCGAAGGCGTGGCAGGACGCCTGCCCAGCACATTCATCGGAATGGAGGCCGGACGTTATGCCATTTTCAAGATCCCGCGAGCGAGCGTAAGCCTTACGGCCAAACTCATTAAGGGCAATATGGTCGTCGTCCGGTACCGATACCACGGAAGTGTGTTCGGTTTTCAGACCCCGATCCTGGGAACGGTGGTCGATCCGTTCGGGCTGCTCTTCGTCGCCTGCCCCAAGATCATCGAGGAATACAACTTGCGCAAGGCCCGGCGCATCGATTGTTATCTTCCCTGCACGGTGAAGATCGGGGAAGAGAAGGCGCAAGGGACGGTGGTGGACATCAGCGTACAAGGCTGCCGCTGCTTCTTTTCCGCGCCGGATGCCGCGACGGTGTCCGACGACGACGGCGGAACGCCGGCTGAGATCACGCTCAGCCTCGAAGAGGGCGAAGCGCCTGTCACACTGCCCGGACGCATCGTAAGCGCCCATCCCTACCACGGCGCCCTGAGTGCGGGAATCGAGTTCAACGAGCTGGATGATGCCATGAAGAAGCGCGTAAAGAACTACGTAGCGACAGTGGCCGACTGAGACGGGCGCTGGTTGAGTCCTGAGATATGCAGGAGCCTGTCCGAGGGTGACGTCAAAGGGAGTCGGTCGACTGAAGAACATGCGCGCCCACTTTCTCCAGCATGTGCCTTTCGAGGGTCTGGGAAGCATCGAACCCTGGCTGAAGGGGGCCGGCTTCGAAATATCTTGCACACGCTTCTTTGAATCGACGGGGCTTCCGGACCCGGCCGCTTTCGACCTGCTCATCGTCATGGGCGGCCCCATGAGCGTGAATGACGAGGACCGGTTTCCGTGGCTTCGCGATGAGAAACAGTTCATACGCAACGTCATCGACCGGGGCACGTCCGTACTCGGCATCTGCCTGGGCGCGCAGCTCATCGCCGGTTCGCTCGGGGCAAGCGTCGACCCGAACCCCCATAAGGAGATCGGCTGGTTTCCCGTGCACGGGGTTCCCTCCGGCGACAGCCGGGTATTTCATTTTCCCTCCTCTGTCGAAGCCTTTCACTGGCACGGAGAGACGTTCGACCTCCCGCCGGGCGCCGTGCGCATCGCGCAAAGCGAGGGCTGCGTGAACCAGGGATTCCAGATCGGGGCATCCGTCATCGGCCTGCAGTTTCACCTGGAGACCACGCCGGAGTCGGCGCGGGCCATCGTGAGTCACTGCAGAGATGAGCTGCAGCCGGGGCGCTACGTTCAGCCCGAGGCGGAGATTCTGGGGGCGCCACAAGAGCGTTACGACGCGATCAACCGGCTGATGGACGAGATCCTGTCCTTCCTGTGCGACCGGTCCGGATAGCCCGCCGATCCCGCGTCATGCCTGGGCATCCCGCGGTGGCCATCGGCCGCTCCCATGACCTGTGTACTGATCGGGCGTCAGATCCATGCGGTTCTCCGCACATCGGGCTAACCCGCATATTTCACCAAGGCGGCCGGCGGCTTCGTGTAACCTTCTGAATGCGCGCCATAACTTGGCGCATCTG
>NZ_MVBK01000071.1 GCF_002000365.1 Thioalkalivibrio denitrificans
TCCTACAACAAGCATCGCAGACATGCTTCGCTCCTTCGCGAGAGCCTCATACGCTTTACCTGTGAACAACCTGTTGGGGTAACACAGCTAGCGCCATTGCGCTTGGGTGAGTGGGGCTTCTTGTACAGGCTGGCGAAGGGGCCATAATGGCGGACACGACCTGCCGGAGCGACCCGCATGCGCACACTCAAGGAATACCCCGTCGGGGAACTGAAGCTCATCTACCAGGCCCTGCACGCCGCTCTGCCCGGCGAGCCCGAACTGATGGACAGCCTGTTGCTGGAAGACCTGCAGCGCTTCCTGCAGGAGCGCGCCACCCAGGACGGGGTGGACGTCTCAACCCACAACCAGTGGGCCGCGTGGCTTGCGGACCGTTGAAAAACGAATTCAAGATTCAATATTCAAGATTCAAAGGTGAGGGCGGCGGCGATGGTCCGCATCGCGTATGGCCTGTTCCCTTGAATCTTGAATCTTGAATCAGCTTCACTTCCGCTTGAACTTGCTGGAGCGCTTGAGTTCGCTGAGGATGTCGCGCTCCAGGTTGTCCAGATCTTCCATCTTCACCTGGGCGACGTCGCTGATCCATGCGGTGTTCTGGTTACGCTTGCGCGCAAAGTAATTGAGGATGAACTCCTCGGACATGAGCATGAAGCGGATGGCCTGGGCCGGGTCCACCTGCAGGAAGGGGTTGCGGGCGATCTGCATGGCGGACTGCTCCTGCTGGAGGCAGTAACGGTTGAGCAGTGTGTAAAGGGCCATGCGGGCCTCGCTGATGGTGCGTGACACCTTGCTGCGCGTGAAGGGGTGCAGGCTGGCGTCCACGATGGCGTCCAGCCACAGCGTCAGGTCGTTCTCCGAGATGGTCACTTCCCGGGCGCGCTGTTCGGCCACCAGGTCCGAGATCTGCTGCTGCAGGCGATCCGCCTCCTGGTTGGATTTGCCTCGGTTCACCGCCCTTCGCCACAGGGCCTGCGATCGTTCGAGGTCCTTGCGCAACTCCTCGATCTGATCGGCCAGGTTGCGCGCCTCCTGGTCCAGGAGCCCGATCTGACGGGCCTTGGCCTGCATTTCGTGCTGGGTCACGGAGACGCGAATCAGGAAATAGCGGGCCAGCAGGTGCTCAATGTCCTCGGCGTGATGGCGTAGCCGCTCCGCGGCGTGGTCGAAGGCTTCCAGCAGGTCGTCGGTGGTCTCCTCCTCGCGCAGCAGTCGGATCGACTCGGCCGTTTCCGCCGCCTCCGTGCGCACGTCCATGAGCAGGCCGTTGAGGGACTTGACCTTGTTGGTGAGTATCTTGAGCGAATCCGCGTCGTTGCGTTTTTGCCAGTCCGCGTGCATCTGCTCCAGATCCGTAAGCTTCTGCCGGAAGATCTTCACGTTGGCCGTGTCGCCGGTACGCTTGGCCCGATCCAGGGCGTTCAGCACGTCGTCGCCGTGTTCGTCCTGGATGCGGATCCGTTGTTGCAGGTGATGTGCGTTGGCGGCGAGGATCAGGCTCTCCACGGCGCCGCGGGAATACAACGGCACCTCCTCGATGAAGTCGGAAGGGATGTTGTCGGGGAGCTTTTCGGCCGGCAGGCGGGCGAGTTCGTCCGGAGACAGCGAGTTGACCATCTTGCGGAACACCCGCATGGGAATAGACGGACGATGCCGGAAGGATACGCTCATGGTCAGCCGCCCCTTGTCCCGGCATCCCCCTGCCTCATGGGTCAGGCGTCTCCCCGTCCCATCACCGGGGCCTGGAGGGTCTTAGCGAAATCCAGCATGCGTTGGGTGGAGCGCAGGGCCTTGACGCGCAGCGCCTCGTCCACAAGTACCTCGTTGTCCCCGGATTCCAGTGTCGTGAGCAGGTTGTGCAATCCGTTCATGGCCATCCATGGGCAGTGTGCGCAACTGTGACAGGTGGCGCTGTGGCCGCCCGTGGGCGCCTCGATGAAGGTCTTGCCCGGCGCCGCCTGCTTCATCTTGTAAAAAATGCCCGAGTCGGTGGCGACGATGAGGGTTGGATTCGGCAGGCTGCCGGCCGCCTTGACGAGCTGGGTGGTGGAGCCCACCACATCGGCCAGATCGATCACCGCTGCCGGGGATTCCGGATGCACCAGCACGGCGGCCTCCGGGTGCTTCGCTTTCAATTCCAGCAGGGCGCCGGCCTTGAACTCGTCGTGCACCACGCAGGAACCGTCCCACAGCACCATGTCGGCACCGGTCTGGCGCCGGATGTAGTCGCCCAGATGCTTGTCCGGAGCCCAGAGAATCTTCTCGCCCCGCGCCTTGAGGTGTTCAGCCAGCTTGAGGGCAATACTGGAGGTGACCACGTAATCGGCGCGCGCCTTCACGCCCACCGACGTGTTGGAATAGACCACCACGGTCCGGTCAGGGTATTGATCGCAAAAGGCGTTGAATTCATCCGCCGGGCAGCCCAGGTCCAGTGAGCACTCCGCCTCCAGAGTCGGCATCAGCACCCGCTTCTCCGGGCTGAGGATCTTGGCTGTTTCACCCATGAAGCGCACACCGGCCACCACCAGCGTCGAGGCGGCATGCTCCTTGCCGAAGCGCGCCATATCCAGGGAGTCGGACACGCAGCCGCCGGTCTCTTCGGCGAGGCGCTGCAATTCCGCATCCACGTAGTAGTGGGCCACCAGGGCCGCATCCTGTTCGTGCAGCAGCTGCTTGATGCGATCGCGCACCGCTTCCAGCTCCGCTCCCGTGTAGTGGGGCGCAAGGGCGGTGATCCGGGCCGTCTCGGGGACATCGAATGCCCGGATGGGTTGTGCGGGTACAGTGCTCAAGTTTGCGTTACTCTGGTTCATAGTGTTTTGGACAGCCAACTTCCGATTCTATCCCCAGTGGTGGCCCTTTGGCATCCCCGGGCTCGCGCCCTGTGCGGCATTGCGCGGAACGAGGCCTCGCGGCGGATTGCGGGGCGAGCGTGGGCTCAAGGCTTTGCAGCACCCGTTGCCTGTCCGACAGATGGAGATGATCAGGTAAAGATGAGGTTCAAGGTTCTATGTTCAAGGTTCAAGGTTCAAGGGGCGGGTCCCGGGGTTGTACCCTTGAACATTGAACTTTGAGCTTTGAACTCCAGATTGGTCTCCCATGGTCTTCGTCATTCTCTTTGCCCTTGTCCTGCTGGCCCTGTTCCTGCCGTCCTGGTGGGCAGGCTGGGTGTTGCGCCGCTACAGCACGGAGCGGGAGGATTATCCGGGCACCGGAGGCGAGTTCGCCCGCCACCTGCTGGATCGCTTCGACATGGGGCATGTGCAGGTGGAGGAGACGAACGGCGGGGATCATTACGATCCCATGGCCAAGGCGGTTCGCCTGTCGCCGGAGTACCTGAACGGGCGCTCCCTGACCGCGGTGACCGTGGCGGCCCATGAGGTGGGCCATGCCATACAGGATCACCGGGGCTACACACCGCTGGCCTGGCGCACGCGGCTGGTGTCCGTTGCCGGCAGCGCGGAGAAGCTGGGCGCGGCACTGATGATGCTGGCCCCGCTGCTGTTGCTGGTCACCCGCAGGCCCGCCGGTGGACTGATCATGCTGCTGGGCGGCGCGCTCAGTTTCGGCGCCGCCGCCCTGGTGCACCTGGTCACGCTGCCCGTGGAACTGGATGCCAGCTATCGCCGGGCCATGCCCATCCTCGCCAGCGGCTACCTGCCGAAGGAGGACCTGGCCCCCGCACGGCGCATTCTTACGGCCTGCGCCTTCACCTACGTGGCGGCCTCACTCGCCAGCATGCTCAACCTGTGGCGCTGGCTGGCCATCCTGCGACGCTGAGGCTCGCTTTGAATGGACAAGATGAACAGGATTTTTCAGGATTCACAGGCTGAGAATTCATTTGACAGGATTAACAGGATTTACATGATTTCAACGAGCTCTTAGTCCTGTTAATCATGTAAATCCTGTCTGAGCATTTAATTATTTGGTTCTTGATCCTGTAAATCCAGAAAAAATCCTGTCCATTGCCTTTTTGATCGAAGCAAGCAAGCCCCGAGAGAAAACATGAGCACCAAACGCAGCAAGCACCGACGATGGCTGATCTGGGGCGCGGAGATCCTGTTCTTCGTGGTGCTGTTCTTCGCCGTCAAGGCCTGGGTGCAGCGGGACATGATCTCGGGCGAGGCGCCGACGCTGGCGGGTATCGACCTGCACGGGCAGGAGATCAGCCTGGCGGATTATCGTGGGCAAACGGTGCTGGTTCACTTCTGGGCCACCTGGTGCCGCATCTGCCGGCTCGAGCAGGGGTCCATCGAGTCATTGAGCCGAAGCTGGCCAGTGCTCACCGTGGCCACCCAATCGGGAGAGGTCGACGAGCTGATCGAGCACATGGCGGCGAACGACCTCACCCACCTGGTGATTCCGGATCCGGACGGCCGCCTGGCGGCGAGCTATGGCGTGCGCGGCGTGCCCGCCAGTTTCGTGGTGGACGCCGACGGCGAGATCCGTTTCCGGGAAACGGGATTCACCACCAACTGGGGCCTGCGGGCCAGGCTGTGGATGGCGCGAGTGTTCTGACCCATTGCACCAGGGATCGCGAATGATTGTGGTCTCCGGGCCTGCCTCGCGCCGTCGTCTTTGCAGGAGAAGTCCATCTGTAGGTCGCCCTTCAGGGCGACAGGCGCGGCTGGGTCAGAGACCGCTTGTCGGGCTGAAGCCCGAC
>NZ_MVBK01000072.1 GCF_002000365.1 Thioalkalivibrio denitrificans
GCCCGCGTTCGAGGTGATCCCGGATCACCTCGAACGCGGGCGTCGGATCGGGATAGGACCAGGCGGCGGCTTCAGAGCGGTTGCCGTTCAACACCAGTGTCCAGTAGACCGCCTCCCCCTTCCACTCGCAGTACGTCCGCCGGGCGTGGGGCTCCAGTACGTCGGCGCGCACGTCCTCGCGGGGAATGTACCAGGTGGGCGGGTGCGAGGTTTCCAGGACACGGTAGCCGCGCACCGTGTCGGCGATGGTCTCTCCGGCATACACCACGCGCAGCCGTCGGGGCACGGCCTCCACGCGCGGGGGCCTGGGATAATCCCAGACCCATTCCTGGCCCGGTTCGAGATGGGGGCGTTCGGGCCTGCTCATGATCGTTCCCTCCCGTTCGTCGCCCACAGGGACGTTGTGACTGAACGAAGCGGATGCACCCGGGGGCACCGAATGCCAAGATAAAGGGGGAACGCGGACGACACCAGACCGGGGGCGGCGCATGATGACACACAAGCGGTTCATCACCTGCTGTCTGCTGGTGATCCTGGCAGCGACTGCCGGCTGCGCGCCCAGGATGTGGTCGCCGGAGGGCACTACCACCACCGTCGTTCTCGTCCGCCATACGGAGCGCTCCATGATCACCGAAGAGCTGACCGACGCCGGCCGGGCGAGGGCCGCGGCCCTGCCTGCCGCGGTGGCGGACCTGGACATTGTTGCGATCTACAGCCCGGACCTCAGCCGCAACATCGACACCGCCGCCCCGCTGGCGCTGGAACGGGGCCTGCCGATCATTCGCATGCCCGCCAACCCCGACGAGACCGAGGTCGCCAGGCGCCTCCTCTCGGACCACCCCGGCGCAACGGTGCTGTGGGTGGGCAACATCACCAACCTGGACCGCATCTTCGCAATCCTGGGGGGCAAGGGGCCACCCCCCGTGGAGTATGGTGACCTTTACATACTGCGCGTTCCCGACAGCGGCGATTCACAGCTGGTGAAACGACACTTCGGCGAGTAAGGCGGGGCCGGTGATCACGCCGCACGCATCCACGGACAACAGCCATGGCACGACTGAAACTCGACCTGCATGCCATCTTCAATCAGGGCCGGCAGATCGAACAGGCCCTTCAGCAGGTCTTCGACGACGCCGAGGAAAAACGCATCCGCACCGTGGAGATTATCCCGGGGAAGGGTTCAGGCCAGTTGAAGAAGCGGGTGCTGAAGTTCCTCGAACGACCGGAGATCAAGGCCCGCTATCACCGCATCGAGAAGGACTCGAAAAACTTCGGCCGGCTGTTCGTGCACTTTCGCCACTAGCCCGCATATCTCACCACCGTTCGTAGCGAGGGCGTCGAGATGCCGCTGTGACGGGGCGCGCAGATCGGCGGCCGCAGTAGAAGGGTGGTGCGATATGCGGGCTAGTTGTGATCTCTCAATACGTTGTTCATCCGGAGTGAGCTGCTGGCAGGCGGGGCCGGTTGTAGGAGCCCAGCCCTCTGGGCGAACGCAGTGCTGGTAAAACGCCGGTTCGCCCAGAGGGCTGGGCTCCTACAACAAACATCGCAGGACATGCTTCGCTCCTTCGCGAGAGCCTCCTGCGCTTTATCTGTGAACAACCTGTTGGGGTAATACAGCTAGTGGCGACTGTGGCCGTGATCACCCTTTGAAGGCTGAATGTCTCAGTCACTGTCATCCGCGGTTGAAGTCCTCCCCGCCCGCCATTACGCTCTGGCCCGTCATCGACATCTCCTTCCCGAGCGAAACACGACCCCATGGGATCTGTGCAGTGGCATGGCCTTGAGCCGGGGTCCGGACAGGGTGCCGGATACTCTCCATGAGACGCGCCAGGCGCAATACCGGCAACCGCCGCAACGGCGGCGGACGTCTGCGTCGAACCCTCGTGGTCATCGCCCTGCTGCCGATCGCATACTATCTGCTGTGCATCGCAGGGCTGGTCTACCTGCGCCATCTCCCGCCACCCACCACAACGGTTCAGATCCAGCGGACCGTGGAACAACTGGTTTCTTCCCAGCACCCCGTCCGGGACTACCGCTGGCGTTCGAAGGCGCAGATCTCACCGCATTTGCCCCGGGCCGTGGTGGCGGCCGAGGATGCCCGTTTCTTCCAGCATCGCGGTTTCGACTGGCAGGAGGTGAGGGAAGCCAGGAATCGGGCGCAGGCCACGGACCTGCCAATGCGCGGGGCGTCCACCCTCACCCATCAACTGATCAAGAACCTGTTCTTCACCACACACCGCAACCCGGTGCGCAAGGTCTACGAATGGGCACTGACGCCACCGGCCGAGTGGATCCTGGGCAAGAACCGGATCCTCGAACTGTACGTGAATGTGGTGGAGTTCGGCCCCGGCATCTACGGTGCAGAGTCCGCAGCGCGATACCACTACGGCATCCCCGCCGCCGACCTCTCCCGTTATCAGGCCATGCGCCTTGCTGCAATACTGCCCGCACCCCTGGTACGACGCCCGCAGGCGATGGACGGGTATGCCGGGATCATTGAACAACGGATGAGCCAGCTGGGGTGGTAGACAGAACCAGTCGGAGCTCATGACGCCGGAACCGCGAGCGCGATCATGGCTGTCCCGTTTTCCTCGTGCACTTTCGCCACTGAATTCTCCGGCACCGGGCGCCTCATGCACCCGTATGCCGGAGACTCCCCCATGCGGGGGGGGCAGCGTGCTTCCATGCGCATGATGTGATGACAACCCCTTAACGGACGCGGCAGGAGAAGCTGCCGCCAGCGCCCGCGTAGGGCATCACGCGTCGGCCGTTTACTTCGGCCGGGCACGCCGCATAAACGATCTGGCCGCCCCTCGTACCGGAATAGGTATCAACGTAGCTCCCGGGACGAACGCGGCTCGTCGTGTAATAGAAACCTGCCGTGTTCCTGTCACTGACGCGACCGTTGCCACAGTTCCTTCCGTGAGACCGGTTCATCCCGGGGTTGGAGCTTGCATTCTCATAATAACCATCCGCACACCACATGACCTCAATATCCTGGGAACACCGGTTCTGGATGGTGTGGTCCGACCCTGAATGGCCGAGCAGCGGCCTGCTGCCGATGGAGACGCACTGATTGGCGTTGGCAACAGTTTGTCCGGCCTGTGCCTGATCCGGAATGGAGAACAGGGCCAGGCCGACCACGGAAAACGCAACGAGCAGATTTTGCAACTTCATTATGGTGTCTCCCTGCGATTGCACCCATACAACAGTGTTGGTTGCCGCCCGGCCTTCAGCCTCTTCGACGATGATGCGGACACGGGCAACGGCCTCCCCGAAAGGTGCCGCCTGGCGTGTTGACAACCAGCGGCGCGTTCTCCCGGGCATCGGGGTGCAATGATCGGTTGATCGGGGAGCGGGCGAATCACCCATTTGGGTTATGACCGGACAGCGGGGCGATGGCCGACCCTGCAGGGGGGTGGACAGGCCGGGTCATGTTGCAGTGCAATATAAGGCACATGCATCAGGAGGCAGGCCGATGACCCACGAAAGCCGCAAGACCGTCGATCTCGCCCTGCAGGGCGGCGGCGCCCACGGCGCGTTGACCTGGGGCGTCCTGGATCGGCTCCTGGAGGATCCGCGCGTCCAAATCGCCACCATCAGCGGCACCAGCGCCGGCGCCATGAATGCCGTGGTCATGGCCGACGGCATGGACCGGGGCGGTCGGGACGGCGCGCGGGAGGCGCTCGGCGCATTCTGGAAGTCGGTCAGCGACGCCGCGCTGCTCTCACCCGTGCAGCGCACGCTTTGGGATC
>NZ_MVBK01000073.1 GCF_002000365.1 Thioalkalivibrio denitrificans
AAGGATGAAGGTTGAAGGATGAAGGTTGAAGGAACCCATTCATCCTTCATCCTTCTGCCTTCAGCCTTTACGACAGCCCATGCTGTTTCAGCTTCTTGCGCAGGGTGCCGCGATTGAGGCCCAGGTACTGGGCGGCGCGGCTCTGGTTGCCTTCGCAGTGGCGCAGGACGCATTCCAGCAGGGGGCGTTCAACCTCTTCCATGACCATGCGGAACAGGCCGTCGGGTTCATGGCCGTCCAGGCGCGCGAAGTAGTCCTCCAGGGACTGGTGCACGGCCCGGGAGAGCGTCTTGCTGTTGTGATCGGCGGCGCGGCTCATGCGGCCATGACCTCCGAGTGATGACGTTGCAGGCATTCGAAGACCCGGGCCAGCTGGGTGCGGGTGTCCTCGGCCGCCATGATGCCGGCACGACAGGTACCGTGAGCGGCGTGCGCCTGCAGGTACCAGCCGATGTGCTTGCGGGCCACGCGCACCCCGGTGGCCTCTCCGTAGAGGCTGTAAAGCCCCTCAAGATGCTCGCGCAACAGCGTCCACAACGCATCGGCGTCAGGCGCATCCGGGACGCGACCGGTTTCCAGGTAGCACTGGATGTCCCGGAATATCCAGGGGCGTCCCTGGGCGGCCCGGCCGATCATCAGGCCGTCAGCCCCCGTGTGTTCCAGCACCACCCGGGCCTGCTCCGGGGTGGAGACGTCGCCATTGGCGATCACGGGGAGGGTCACGCGGCGCTTGACTGCCGCGATGGCATCGTAATCCACGGCGCCTCTGAACCGGCAGGCGCGGGTGCGCCCGTGGACCGCAAGGGCCTGTACGCCGGACTGCTCGGCGATGCGCGCCACGCTCAGCGCGTTCATGTGTGCGCGGTCGAGGCCCAGGCGGATCTTGAGCGTCACCGGTACGTCCACGGCGGCCACCACGGCCTCCAGGATATGGCCCACGAGGCGCTCGTCCCCCAACAGCGCGGACCCCGCCGCACGGTTGCACACCTTCCTGGCAGGGCAGCCCATATTGATGTCGATGATCTGGGCGCCGTTGTCCGCGTTGCGGCGCGCCGCCTCGGCCAGCATGAGGGGTTCGGCGCCGGCGATCTGCACGCTGACCGGCGCGGGTTCGCCTGCATGGTCCATGCGTCGCCGGGACTTGGGTGTATGCCACAGGTCGGTGTTGGCGGTGACCATTTCCGAGACTGCCATGTCCGCGCCCAGGCGTCGGCACAACAGCCGGAAGGGACGGTCCGTTACCCCGGCCATGGGCGCGAGGATCAGGCCGTTGGGCAATATGTGGTCACCAATGCGCAGCATTGTGGGGCTCGGGGGAGTCGGGACGAACCCGCATGATAACGGCACTGCCCCGCGGGTTAAAGCGTGAACCCGTTCTCATACCGGCAAGCGGGACAAATCAGTGGAAGCGGAACTCGTAGGCCACGGCCCGCGGGCCCGGATCCTCGATCTCCAGCAGTAGATGCACCGGCTCGCCGGGAGGCACCGATTCCTCCGTCGGTCCCCGTTGCAGGTATTCCTCCGGGGCGAAACGGCGGACCGCCAGGAGCTCCCCCTGCAGGTCGCGGAAACTGAGTTCCACCAGGGGGTGAGGCTGCGCAAAGTCCGCCCGGTTGGTCAGGGTGGCCTGCACCATGAGGGCGCCGGCCGCGTTCGGGTGGGAGTAGATGTTGCGGCTGCTGATCTGGAAAGCCGCCGGATCCCGACGAGGCGGCAGGGTGCAGCCGAGGCGCTCGCACATCCAGTGGATCGCGGGGGCCAGTTCGGGATACACCACCAGCCGTGCACGTTCATGGTAGATCACCTGGCCGGCAAGCAGGCCGATCAGCGCCAGGCTGAACAGGCCCAGTGAGAAGGTTCGGGTTACGTGTTTGCGGGTGTCACCGGCGGGCGCTATGGTCACTTCGTCACGGATGACCATGGGTACTGCGGCGGCGGGCTGAGCGCTCTGGCGTTCGGTTTCAGGTTCAGCCTCCGTGGCGGTTTCCTGAGCCGGCTCATCGATCTGAGCCGCGATATCCGGGGCGTCGGGGATCTCGCTACCGACTTCGGCCTCGTCCCGGGCAACCGGTTCCGGGGGCACGGGTACGGCGTCGGGCTCGGGCACGGCCACGGGCGCGTGCTCGTGGGCCCGGCTTTCCGCGCGGGCGGGCTGATCATGCCGGGCGGGTGCCTCCGCACTCTCCGGCGGCAACACGCTCAGGCTGTCCAGACCGTTGAAGATCTGCCCGCATTCCCCACAGCGGACGTTGCCGTCGTAAGCGGTGAGTTCCGACGTGGTGACCTGGAACACGGCATCGCAATGCGGGCATCGGGTGTACATTCAAGTGGCAAGTGGCAAGTGGCAAGTGGCAAGGATGTTAGCCCTTTGGGCGGGGGGATGCACCTGGGCGGGGCTCTGAAAGGGGGGACATTCACGGGACACGACACCAGGAGATGTCTATGAGTGCGTATCTGATCGGACATATGACCGTGCGGGACACGGCGCTGTGGGACGAGTACCGCGCCCGGGTGCCGGACACGCTCGGGCCGTTCGGCGGCGAAGTGCTGTTCCGGGGGCGGCGTCGCGCCGTGCTGGCCGGGGAGCACGATCACCCGGACGCGGTGGTCATCCGGTTTCCCGATGCTGCCGCGCTGGACGCCTGGTTTGCATCGGAGGCCTACCAGGCGCTTATTCCCGTGCGTGAACGCGCGGCTGACATGGTATTGGTCAGCTACGACGCCTGATGCGGGCTAGTTGTGATTTCTTGATAGGTTGTTCGCTAGGGGCGCCTCTGGAAGGAGAAGCATAGCCATAGGGCGGCCCGTGGCCGCCGCCAACAGGTGGCCACGGGCCGCCCTATGGTCCAGCTGGCGGGCAGGGCCGGCTGTAGGAGCCCAGCCCTCTGGGCGAACGCAGCACTGGGACAACGCCGATTCGCCCAGAGGGCTGGGCTCCTACAAGATGCATCGCAGGACATGCTTCGCTCCTTCCCGAGAGCCTCCTAACGCTTTACCTGTGAACAACCTGTTGGGGTAACACAGCTAATCCAGGGTCAGCACCAGCTTGCCGGTGGTGGAGCCGGTCTCGATGGCCCGGTGCGCCTCGGCCGCCTCCGCCAGGGGGAACGTGCGCGTGACCACCACCCGGAGCAGCCCGGCATCGAACAGGGCGCTACAGTGCTCCAGGATATCGGTCTGGCGGATACGCTCCTCGTGCAGACCGTAGTACATGGGGCTGAGCATCAACTCCAGGCCGATGCGCAGGTTGCGAAGCCGGCCCTCGGTCCAGTCGGTGTCCGGTGCGGGCTGCAGGACCGTCACCAGCTCTCCGTATGGTCGGACGGCGCCCAGCGTGCGGGTGAAGGTGTCGCCGCCCAGCACGTCCAGCGCCACGTCCACGCCTTCGCCTCCTGTCCACTCCCTGACCGCCTCGACGAAGTCCGTGGTCCTGTACAGGATGGGCAGTTCTGCCCCCAGTTCCCGGACCAGCTCCGCCTTGTCCTCGCTGCCCACGGTCGTGGCCACCCGTGCACCGGCTTGCCGGGCAAGCTGCACGGCCACGTGCCCCACGCCGCCTGCGCCCGCGTGGATGAGGGTCCGGTGCCCGCGTTCCAGGCGGGCACGTTCATGCAGCGATTCCCAGGCCGTGAGCAGCACGAGCGGCGCGGCAGCGGCTTCCACGAAACTCAGGGAGCGCGGTTTGCGCGCGCAGTAACGCTCGTCGATCACGGTGTATTCGGCGTAGTTGCCCTGTGCGTCGCCGATGCCGCCCGAGCAGAAATACACCTCGTCGCCGGGCTCGAAGCGCTCGCATTCCGGGCCCGTGCGCTCGACCACACCTGCGCCGTCGCAGCCGAGAATCACGGGCATGTCGCGGGACTTGTAGGGCCCGAGCACGCGCTGCTTGGCGTCGACGGGGTTCACCCCGGCGGCCCGGATGCGGACCAGGATGTCCCGTTCGCCGGAGAGCCGTGGTTCCGGTACTTCGTTGAGCGAGAGCACCTCGGTGCCGCCCGTGGCGTTCATGAGAATGGCCAGCATGATGCACTCCCGGGAACTGAACCCTGTGTCAGAGGTTAGTCTGCATGGCCCGAGGCGCGACCGACTGCGTCACGGTTTGTTCGTGCGGCGCCGGTCCGGGTTAACCCGCATATTTCACCANNGGTTCGACTGAAGAGCAAGCGAGACAGGCCCAGAGGCCGCAAGCATCGCGATAGGCCGGCGGCGGAGGTACAAACCGTCACCGCGGCATTTCCGCCAGATACGCCAATTTATGCCACTCATTCAGAAGGTTACACGAAGCCGCCGGCCGCCTTGGTGAAATATGCGGGTTAAGCCGTTCCCACCGCCTTGAAGAAGGTGTAACAGAACGTGCCATCGCGCTCTGCCGTTCTGTACAGGTCCCGGACGCCGCGATCGAAAACGGCGGGCTCCACGATCCCCTCCCTGATCGCGGATTGACGTGCACCCTCGATCATCGCGGTGAATGTTCTCTTCGTGAAACCATCGACCATTTCCGGCTTGCCGGCATCGGCATACACCGTGCGGGGAGATACGCTGATCTGGCGATAGCCCGCCCTTCTCAGCAGGGGGTACAGCGATCTCCCGATAAGCGCGTTGCCGCCGGTGCGGGCCTGCAGTTCAACCAGGGATCGGATCGCGGCCCGGGCGGCATCGCTGTCCGGATGAAAAAAGGCCGATCCATGATCACCTTCAATGACCGTGATCGTCCCGCCCGGCCGCAGACAGGCCTTGAGATTCTGTAGCGCGAGCCCCGGTTCCTTCAGGTGCTCCAGGACAAAGCAGACGAAGACATGATCGAACGATCCCGGATCAAAGGGCAGATCGAGGATATCGCCCCGCTGGAAGCGGACATTGGTCAATCCTTCCAACATGACCCGGTGTCGGGCTTCCGCGAGCGAGGTCTCGGAGATGTCCATCGCGACGATCGAGGCCCGGGGGCTGTTCCTCGCCAGCGTCACCGTTTGCGCACCGACGCCACAGCCGGCCTCGAGGATCTGGCTTCCGGGCGGATAAGCCGTGTCCGAATGGAGCAGATCGACGAGGGTCATCGCCTGGTCCTGCAGGCGAGTCTGTTCTTTGGGGTCGTACCCGTGCACATACGCCTGCGTCATGGCGTGCATCTCCTGTGGGGCATATCGGTTCCTGAGTCCAAGATTCGTGGATTCAGACGGCGGTGACAATATCCGGGCCGGCTCGTTATGGGTACGATGTCTTCGCACCGTGGCGGTGGGCACGACTCTGCAGGAGCGGCGCCCTCGCCGCGAACACGCCCATGCCTGATCGACCCGGAATCCCGGATTACGCTTCGCTCCCTCCGGGATACGATTGCCCGGGCCCGGCGGGCCGGCACCTTGTGCCGGCGAGGAGGGCCCAGCCTTCCTTGAGTGACGGGGGCGCCATCCGGAAGGTGCCGCTGTAGGCGCCGGTGACCGTCTCGGCCTGTGCTTCCAGCAGGCCGGAGAGGATCAGTCGTCCGCCGGGGCGGACGAGGGCGCTCAATGCGGGCGCGAGTGCCACCAGCGGCCCGCTCAGGATGTTGGCCATGACCAGGTCGACGGGTTCGGTGCGCAGGTCGTCTGGCAGGCAGACAGGCAGACGTTCGTCGGCGATGTCGTTGCGTCGGGCATTCTCCCGGGTGGCGGTCAGGGCCTGGGGGTCCAGGTCGACGCCGATGCAGTGGTGCGCGCCGAGCTTCAGCGCGGCGATGGCGAGCACCCCGGAGCCGCAGCCGTAGTCAATGACCGTGGCATCCGTCGGCGGATGGGCGTCCAGCCATTCCAGGCACAGGGCAGTGGTGGGGTGGGTGCCCGTGCCGAAGGCGAGACCCGGATCGAGCAGCAGGTTGACGGCCTGCGGGTCCGGCGGTGCGTAACCCGTGGGGACGATCCACAGGCGCTCACCGAAGCGCATGGGCCTGAAGTCTTCCATCCAGGCCCGCACCCAGTCGCGATCCTCGACGTGCTCGCGAGTGATGGCACCGGGCGGGATACCCAGCCGTTCGCTCAGGGCGTGCACCATCGCCTCCGCGTCCAGCTCCGCCCCGAACAGGCCGCCGACCGTTACCTCAGGCCAGACGGGTGTCTCGCCAGGCAACGGCTCCAGCAGGGCATGGTCACCCGCGTCTTCCAGCGAGGTGGACAGGGCGCCCAGTTCCAGGAGCAGCTCCTCGACGGAATCCGCGCGATCACCGTGAACGGTCAGTTTGAGTTTGAACATGAAACTTCAGGTACAAGGTACAAGGCAAAAAGTACAAGGGATTTCATTCCCTTTGCCCTTGTGCTTTGTACCTTGTACCTGCCTTCACCCCTCGGCCTTGAGCTTTTTCTCCAGGTAGTGAATATCGGTACCGCCGGCCTGGAATGCGGCGTCGTTTAGCAGGTCGCGCTGCAGCGGGATATTGGTATTGATGCCCTCGATGACGATCTCCGACAGGGCGCCCCGGGTGCGCGCGATCGCGATCTCGCGGGTGGAGCCCCAGCCGATGAGCTTGCCGATCATGGAGTCATAGTAGGGAGGAACCGCGTAGCCGTTGTAGATGTGGGTGTCCATCCGAATGCCCGGACCACCGGGGCTGTGGTACTGGGTAATGGTGCCGGGCGATGGAGTGAAGGTGCGCGCGTCCTCGGCGTTGATCCGGCACTCGATGGCGTGCCCGCGGAAGACGATCTCGTCCTGCGTGAAGCTCAGGGGCTCCCCGGCGGCAATGCGGATCTGTTCGCGCACGATGTCGATGCCCGTCACCATTTCGGTGACGGGATGCTCCACCTGGACGCGGGTGTTCATCTCGATGAAGTAGAACTCGCCGTTTTCATAGAGGAACTCGAAGGTGCCCGCACCGCGATAGCCGATGTCGCGGCAGGCCTCGGCGCAACGCTCGCCGATGCGCCGGCGCTGTTCGTCGGTGATGCCCGGGGCAGGCGCCTCTTCGAGTACCTTCTGGTGCCGGCGCTGCATGGAGCAGTCGCGTTCGCCCAGGTGTACGGCGTTGCCGTGCTGGTCCGCGAGCATCTGAAACTCGATATGGCGCGGATGTTCCAGGTACTTTTCCATGTACACCGCGTCGTTGTTGAACGCGGTGCGTGCCTCGTTGCGTGTCAGGCTGATGGCGCTGAGCAGCGCGCCCTCCGTATGCACCACGCGCATGCCGCGTCCGCCGCCCCCGCCGGCCGCCTTGATGATAACGGGATAACCGATGTCCCGGGCGATGCGCAGGTTCTCGTCGGCGTCCTCGCCCAGCGCGCCCCCCGATCCCGGCACACACGGGACGCCGGTCTTGATCATGGCCTCCTTGGCCGACACCTTGTCGCCCATCAGCCGGATGGTGGAGGCGCGCGGGCCGATGAACGCGAAGCCGCTGGATTCCACGCGCTCGGCGAAGTCCGCGTTCTCGGACAGGAATCCGTAACCCGGATGGATGGCGCCCGCGTCGGTGACCTCGGCGGCGCTGATGATCGCCGGGACATTGAGATAGCTGTCCATGGAGTTGGGCGGTCCGATGCACACTGACTCGTCGGCAAGACGCACGTGCTTCAGGTCGCGGTCGGCGTCGGAATGCACGGCCACGGTCTGAATACCCATCTCGCGGCAGGCCCGCAGTATGCGAAGTGCAATCTCGCCCCGGTTGGCAATCAGAATCTTGTCGAACATGGAGATGGTCGGGTTTCCAGGGTGGGGTTTGGAATGGACAGGATGAACAGGATTTTTGAGGATTGACAGGATGTAAGGAATCTAAAGGACAAGACAGGATTAACATGATTTACATGATCACTTCTTAAAGGCGCTTCATCCTGTTAATCATGTTAATCCTGTCTGATGCTTTTCTTTCTCTATCCTGTTAATCCTCAAGAATCCTGTTCATCCTGTCCATTCCGCAGTCAATTCACTCGATGATGAACATGGGCTGACCGTATTCCACCGGCTGGCCGTTTTCGATCAGGATGGCCTTGATGACGCCGGTCCGGTCCGCCTCGATCTGGTTGAGCATCTTCATGGCCTCGATGATGCAAAGGGTGTCGCCGACGGTGACCGATTGGCCCACCTCCACGAACGGCCGGGCGCCCGGGGAGGCCGCACGATAGAAGGTGCCGACCATGGGCGCAGTGATCACGTGGCCGTCGGTGGGCAAGGTGTCGGAGGCTTCGCCATCGGTGCCCTCGCCGTGCACGGGCGCGGGCGCCGCCGCTGCGGGTCCGGGGGAGGCCACCTGCTGGGGCATGACGAACGCATGGGTCGAGCCCGGGGCGCTGCGCGTGATACGCACCGATTCCTCGCCTTCGCGGATCTCGATCTCGTTGATCCCGGACTCCTCGAGCAGTTCGATGAGTTTTTTGATCTTTCGGATATCCATGGATGGTCAGTTCTTTCCGGTCAGGTGAATGGCCGCCTGCAGCGCCAGCTCGTAACCCTTGGGGCCCAGTCCGGTGATGACGCCCACGGCCACATCGGAGAGGAAGGAATGCTGACGGAAATCCTCCCGGGCGTGGACATTGGACAGGTGCACCTCGATAAAGGGGATGCCGACCCCCAGCAGGGCGTCTCGCAGGGCGATGCTGGTGTGGGTGAAGGCGCCCGGATTGATGAGAATGAAATCGACGCCGTCCTTCCTGGCCTGGTGGGTGCGGTCGATCAGTTCGTGTTCCGCGTTGGACTGGAATTCCTCCAGGCTGTGGCCCGCAGCGCGGGCCTGCTCGCGCAGGCCGTCGCAGATCTCGGCGAGGGTCATGGACCCGTAGATATGGGGCTCCCGGGAGCCGAGCAGGTTCAGATTCGGGCCGTTGAGCAACAGGAACTTTGCCATGATTTTCCACGAACTGGCTGGGAATGAGCCGGAAACTTGTCAATTGTCGGTATGAGTCCGGCAGGCCAGGGCATTGTGCCTCACCGGTATGGGGGAGTCTATAGAGGAAGGGGGGATTCGCTGCCAAACGGCGAAGATAGCCGCCTGATGGCAGAAGTTGGGGGCAAAACTGTGAGGCGTGTCACGAAGGCGAGGTTCAAGATTCAAGATTCAAGATTCAAGGGGAAGCCATGTGTGCGGCCCAGACGTCGTGCATCGTCCCCGCCCCTCCCCTGAATTTTGAATCTTGAATTTTGGACCTCGTTCTTCAAAGTAGCGGGCGGAGTTCGTCCTCGAGGGTTTCCTGGTGCAGTTCGCCCGGCTTGACGAAGCGGATGATGCCCTCACGATCCAGCAGCACGCTGTAGGGCAGCGCGCCGATCCGGTTGCCGTAGTCCCGGGACACGGCGATCCCCGCCGTTTCCCCCAGCAGCACCGGGAAGTTCAGGCCGTACGTTTCGTAGAAATCGCGCACGTCCTGCTCGTTGTCGATGGCCACGGCGACGATGGTCACGCCTTGTTCCCCGTAGGTCTCCTGCACCTCCACAAAGGCGGGCATCTCCCTGATGCAGGGCGGACACCAGGTGGCCCAGAAGTTGATCAGCACCACGTCCCCGTCCCACTCACTGATATGGCGTATGTCGCCATCCAGGTCCGGGAGACTGAAGTCCGGCCGCTGGCTGCCCTTGATCTCGTTCAGGTGACTCGCCAGCGACGGGGCCGTCGGGGGGGCGGCTTCGGGCGCTCCCGTAAAGTGATAAAAACCAAAGCCGGCCATGCCGGCCAGGGTGGCGACCAGCACCAGGATGGCCAGGAAGACCGGTTGGGTCATTCCGCGTTCGGTTCTAGTGTTCTGAGTCAGAGATTCGTTGCATTTCAGAGCCCCGCACAAGACCCAAGGCAAGGCGCGGGCCGCAGGCAATGGCAAGCCCTTGGCAAGGCCCGCAACGCCGCATTGGGTCTTGTGCGGGGCTCCCTGCGGGCGGGCCTGTACGGGCGCGCGGCCGCGTTGCTCTCGCTCGAATGGGCCTGCCCGTCCTTCGCTCGAGCGCCTTGCCGTGCATCCCGTACAGGCCCGCTGAAATGCAACGAATCTCTGACTCAGGACACTACCCATGGATCAGCCCCCGATGGCGTTGGTGACGTGCTCGGTGAACCGGCCGGCCGCTATGAAGCCCACCAGGCGGTAGTCCCTCAGCTCGTTGCCCTGGTCGTCATAGAAGACGATGGCGGGCGGACCGAAGAGGTTGAAGTGGCGCATGAGATCCCGGTGCTCCGAGGTGTTTGCAGTCACGTCCGCCTTCAGCAGGCGCGTGCCCGAGAGTGCCTGAATCACGCCGGGATCGCGGAACGTGGTGCGCTCCAATCGCACGCAGTCCACGCACCAGTCGGCATAGAAGTCCAGCATTACCGGCTGCCCCTGGGCGCTGGCTTCGGCCACCTCGCGCTCCAGGTCCGCGACACTGTCGATGTTGCGGAACTCGAGGCGGGTCGGCTGGACGGTGCCGTCGGCGGAGGTCACCGCGGCCGTGGGCATGATGCCGCGCAGGGGCTGGAACACGTCGCGGCCGCCCGACGCGGAGCCGATCATGAGCAGGACGCCCCAGACCAGGATCACGAGGCCGAAACCCTTCCACAGGGTGCGCCAGCCGCTGGCTTCGGGGGTCAGCGAGTGCAGGGCGCCCATGTAGATGCCGGAGACGATCAGCAGCGTGCCCCACAGGAACATGGCCACCGGCATGGGCACCACGCGTTCCAGCAGCCAGATGCCCATGCCCAGCAGTGCCACGCCGAACACCGCCTTAACGGCATCCATCCAGGCGCCTGCCCGGGGCAGGATCTTGCCTCCGGCGGTGCCGATGATCAGCAGCGGCACACCCATGCCCATGGACAGCGCGAACAGGGCGAGACCGCCGAGGAAGGCGTCGCCGGTCTGGCTGATGTAGAGCAGCGCGCCCACCAGCGGGGCGGTCACGCAGGGCCCGACGATGAGCGCCGAGAGGAAGCCCATGATGCCGGCGCCCACGAAGGTGCCGCCCTCCTGGCGGTTGCTGAGGTTGGACAGCCGCGTCTGGATACCGGCCGGCATCTGCAGGTCGTAGAAGCCGAACATGGACATCGCCAGCGCGATGAACACCGCCACGAAGCCGCCGATGATCCACGGGTTCTGGAACGCTGCCTGCAGGTTGGCGCCCGCCAGGCCCGCGAACACCCCGGCGACGGTGTACGTCAGCGCCATGGCCAGCACGAATATCAGGGAGATGAAGAACGCCTTGCGGGTGGTCAGATTCTTCTGCCCGATGATGATATTGGAGAGAATCGGGATCATCGGGAACACGCAGGGCGTGAATGTGAGCAGCAGGCCGAAGCCGAAGAAGGCCAGTGCCACCAGCCACAGCCGACCGTCGGCCAGCTGGGCGGCGATGCGGTCCTGCTCGGACACGGGCGGGGCGGGGCGGGTGTCCGGCGCCGCGGCGGTATCGATGTCCACGGACTCGGCCAGCTCGCTGGTGAACTCGAAGCTGGCCGTCTGGGCAAGCGGCGGGTAGCACACGCCCAGGTCCGCACAGCCCTGGTAATCCGCTTCCAGGGTCACGCGGTTGGCGGCACCGTCCTCGCGCAGGATCGGCACCATGATCTCCACTTCATGGCGATAGGTTTCGGTCAGGCCGAAGAACTCGTCTTCGATCTTTTCACCTTCGGGCGGGTTGACGGGGCCGACCCGGTTGCCGTCGCCGTCGACGATCCGGAAGTCCAGCTTGTCGCGGTAGAGGTAATAACCATCGGCGATGGTCCAGCGTACAAGCACCGCGTTCTGGCTGATGGGCTCAACGGAGAGCTGGAAGGCCTTCTCGGGTTCCAGCAACTCGTCCGCGCCACCGCCCAGCATGCCGGCCAGGCCGCTCAGGGCCCCCACTGCCCCGTTGCGCCGCTCGCGGGTGGTCTCGGGTGCCGCCGGCAGGTCCAGTGACACGGTCTGGTAGAGGGGCGGGTAGCAGACCCCGATGTCGGCACAGCCCTGGGAGCGGGCCTTGAGATCGAAGCGATCCGTCGCGCCGTTGGCCCTCTGGATGGGCACCTCGATGCGGATGTGATCCCGGTAGGTCTCCACACGGCCGAAGAACTCGTCCTCCTTGATGGTGCCGTCCGGGATGCGGGGTTCGCCGAGGGTCACGCCCTCGGTCTCGGATTCGAACGCGAACTGCTCCTTGTACATGTAGTAGCCGTCGGCGATCCGCCATTCGGCCACCAGGGTGTCGTCCTCGACGCTCGCCTCCAGGGCAAAGGCCTTCTCCGGCTCCAGCAGATCGTCGCCCATGAGGGCCAGCGCGGGCGCCGTGAAGAACAGGAACAGCAGGGCAAGCAGTCGTTTCATGATGCAGTCAAGTCCTTGATCCACTGAAGATATTCGGAAAGCCCCTCGGTTATTGGAACCGCGATGATCTCCGGAAGTTCATAGGGGTGCAGTTCCCGCAGGGCGGCCTCAAGCGCCGCATAGCCCGCCTCCGGCGCCTTGATCAGTAATACGTGCTCGGCGTCGCGCTGGATTTCCCCCTGCCATTCATAGACGGACGTGCCGGCGGGCAGAATATTCACACAGGCGGCCAGACGGCGTGTCACGAGCGACGAGGCCAGGCTCAAGGCGCTGTCCGTGTCGGGCAGCGTGGTCAGCACCAGCAGGGTGCCGGTGGGATTGCCGGCGACGGGGTCAGTCATTGCCGAAAATGACAGCCGCCCGCTGACCGGCCCTCAGGCCGTGCTGTGCGGGCGCGCTGAAATGCACCGTCAGCGCATAATGGGGTGTGTCGTCGGTGTTGTCCACAGGCTCAAGGCCCAGGGCCTGCAGGGTGCCTTCGTAGTGCCGTTCACCCACGCGCACGTCCAGACGCTGCCCGATCTCAAGGCCGGGCAGATCCGTTTCCGGCACCCGGGCACGGGCGATCATCGGGTCCGTGGCCGCCAGGGTCACCATGGGCACGATCTGGAGTTCGTTGTTCACGGTCTGCCCCGGGCGCACGTGGCGGGCCACCACCAGCGCGTCGAAGGGCGCACGCACCTCGCTGTACTCGAGATCCAGCCGGGTGCGCGTGAGGCGCGCCCGGGCCGCGATGAACTCGGCGTCGGCCATGGCGAAGCCGATCTCGGCCAGACTGAGATCCCGCACGGAAATCAGCGTACGGTCGTACATCTCCTGCTGGCGCTCGTATTCCAGTTCCGCCTCGTCGCGGGCAAGCTCCAGGCGCCGCAGCTGCGCTTCATCCTCTTCCAGCCGGGCCCGGATGCCCCGGTCGTCCATGCGCACCAGCACGTCTCCTTCCCTGACCCGCTGGCCGGCCTCGGCGCTGACGCGCGCCACGATGCCCGACAGCGGCGTGCCCAGTTCCAGGCGCTCTGCCCAGTCGATCTGCGCCGGAAGCTCCCGTGCGCCGGCCAGACCGGAGAACAGGGTCAGGCACAGAAAGAGTGCCGCCGGCGTGGCGCGGCGCGGGGTGAATATCGTGCTCAACATGGAACGAGACTCCCGAGTCTGGTTCATCAGGGCATGTCCGCGGACATGCCGGCATGCACCGGGCTGAAGTTGGGCTGGCCCGTCAGCAGGGCCAGGCGCTCCCAGGCCAGTGCCAGTTCGAATTCCGTCCGGGCGGCGAACAGCATGGCGGCGGACCACTGGGTCATGGCGTCGCCCAGATCGGTCTGCACTTCCATCTCATAAAGGGCGCGGCTGCGGTCCAGGTAGAGCTCCCGATAATCGCTGCGCACCTGCGATTGCTCGCGCCGGGTCCGGAGCCGCTGGATCTCCTGCCAGGTCTCCAGCACCGCCTGGCGCAGATCCAGCTCATGCTGGCGAATGCGTGTCTGGACATCGTAAAGCTCCGCCTGCTGGCGGGCCACGGAGGCGTCCACGCGCCGGCCGCTGTAGAGCGGAATGTCGAGCACGATGCCCGCGGCCAGCGGGTCGCGCCCCCCCAGCACGCGTTCGTAATGGGCGGCCTCCACCTCGGCACTCAGGGTCGGCCGGCGCTCTGCACGGCTGGCTGCCATGCGCTGGCTCGCCGCCTCGGCCTCCAGGCGCAGGCTCGCGAGCTGGCGGTTGCCCGCCTCGGCCATGGCGTAGAGGGTGTCCAGATCGGGCAGCTCCCGGTCATTGCCCGGCAGTTCCGGGTGGCGAAGATCGGCGGGTCCCTGCCCCAGGCGATTGAGGGCCAGGGCGAGGCGGTCGCGGGCCGCGCGAGTGTCCTGAAGGGCCGCCATGCGGCGCAGCCGTGTCTCCTGGAAGTGGTCCTCCAGGGCCAGCAGGTCGATGTCGGAGACCTGTCCCAGCTCGTTGCGATTGCGGGCCCGGTCCAGTGACACGAAGGCGATGGCCATGGCCTCGTTGTCGCGGGTGTAGGTCAGGTCCGCCAGCAGCACCTCGAAGAAGCGGCGCATGATCTCCATGCGCTGGCGTCCCATGAGACTGAGGTAGCGCTCTTCCTGACTGCGCACGGCGGTGTCTGCCGCCTCAAGGGCGAGACTGGTGCGACCGAAGTCGTAAAGGGGTTTGCTCAGGCGCAGGATGGCGCGGGAGTCGTTGCGGGACTGGTCTTCGACCTCGTCGTTGGGCTCGATCCAGCGCGGATGCAACCGCAGGCCGATGTGCAGGTCATTGGCGCTGTCGGCGGACAGGCGTTCGGCCTCGCTGCGCAGGATCCCGGCGCGGCCCCGGTTCACGGCCGGGTGCGTGTCGTCGGCGAGGGCCAGGGCATCGGACAGCGACAGGGGTTGCGGCAGACGCGACTCGGCACTTGCCGGGCCGGCGAGCCCCAGTGCCAGAGCCAGAAACAGGCGCCCCCACGCCCGCCTCGCGTTCCCCCCTGACGGAATCATTGCCTTGCCTGGGCCTGACGATCCCGCTTGTAGCGGTTGAAGTTGGTTTCCTTGTAATGGCCTTCGGCGACGAACTCGCCCAGCCACATGAATTCCTCCACGCCGGAGGTGGCGCCGGTGAACCGCACGATGGGCTCGCCGTCGTGATTGTAGAACTGGAACACCGGGGTGGCGCGTACACGGTTCTCGCGGAATGCGAAATCCGCCTGGCGCATGGGCTGGCCGTCGAAATGGACCACTTCCACGTCCCCGTTCACATCCACGCTGAGTATGCGGAAGTGCTCGCGGTAGAATTCCTGGACCTCGCGCCGGTTGAGCACCGTCTCCTTCATGCGGTGGCAGAATGGGCACTCGTCCATCTCGAAGAAGATCAACAGGGCCTTCTTGTCCTCCTCGCGGGTGATTTCCAGTTCCTCCTGGAAGTCGCCGAAGGTGGTTTCGAAGAAGTGATCGTAGGGATCGAGACCGGCGGACGCGGACCCCCACGTGCCCAGCAGAAGCAGGGTGGCCAGCGCCAGCGACGCCAGGGGTGCAAGCCGCCGGGTTCCGGAGGAGGGGTTCGGGTCGGGTCGGTGTGTCATGGGGTTCACCTCGGGCCGCATCCCGGTTAGGGTTCGGCCATGCGCGCCGGTCGGGGGTTGTTCTGTTGCGCTCAGACCAGCGGTCGATCGGCAGAGTTCCGTAATTTGTCGGGTTTTACCCCGTCGGTGCAACCTTCACTGAAGCCTGCTTGTCTCAAGTCAATGAAACAGCCGCATAAAATACCTTCAATGGGGCGGGCAGGCCAGATCCGGCCATTCCGCACCGTTTTTTCATGCCGGGAGGACCATTCCTGATGTTCAGTCTCACGCGATATGGCGCATGCCTGGCGGCGGCGCTGCTGCTGGCGCTGGCCGGACCGGTTACGGCGGATGCGCCGGAGGGTTACCCGTTCGTCGCTTTCGACGAGGGGCTGCGCAAGGCGGCCGAGCAGGATCGTTACGTGTTCATGTACTTCGGGCGTTACGGCTGTGGCTGGTGCGACAAGACCAACCAGGAAAGCTTCTCCGACCCGGATCTCAAGGCCCTCTACACGGACAACTACGTGCTGGTCTACGTGGACGCCGAGAGCGGGCGGCGCATGACCCTGCCGGGCGGCGAGCGCATCACGGAGATGGAGCTGGGGGCGCGCATGAACGTCTATGCCACTCCCGTGTTCGGTTTCCTGATGCCCGACGGCGAGACCATCTTCACCGTCCCCGGGTTCAAGACGGCGGACGAGTTCCGCGATTACCACCGCTTCGTGTCGGGCGGGCATTACCGGGAGCAGGGCCTGTTCGAGTACCTGGCGAGCGAGTCACGATGAGGTGGCTGTGGCTGGCGGCGGCTCTGGCTCTGGCGCCCGTCCAGGCCCAGTGGCAGTTTGGCGAACCCCTTTGGCCGGCCGGTGAGGCCCGCTCCGGTATCTATCATCAACTCGACGGCGCCGCCCGCCAGCACCTGGCTGCGGACCGCGACCATGTGGCCCTGACCTGGGGCGATAACCGTGACGGCAGCTACCAGGTGCGGGTCGCCTATCGACATCTGTCCGGCGATGGCGGGTTCGGCGACGTGCATACCCTGAGCGAGGGCGAGGAGGCCTACCACCCGGTGGTGGTCGCTCTGGGCGACGGCCGCTTCCTGTTCGCCTGGGAGCAGGACGAACGGGTCTGGATGCGGGTGGCCGGGCCCGAAGGAGCACACCCGGCCATTCAGGCCGACGCCGCGGAATCCACCCAGCCCAGTCTCGCGGCGCATCCCGAGCACGGCGTCGTCGCCGCCTGGTCACGGCGCGAGAACGGCGCCCTGCGTGTCGTCTCGGCACCGGTCGCGGTGGACGACGCGGGTGTCATGCAGGTGGGCGAAGCGGTCCCGGTGGATCCCGAGCCTGCGCAGCGGGACCAGATCTACCCCACGGCCGCCGTCACCCCGTCGGGCGTTGCCGTCGCCTGGGAAGACCGTCGCGAGGGGCATACGCGCCTGCATTACGTGTTCCGCACGCACAACGGCCGCTTCGGTCCCATGCAGGATCTCAACGATCGGCGGCAGGGCCCGCGTACGCAGCCCTATGGCGCCGGGTCGGGGGTGACGCGTGTGGCCCTGGCGGCGCAGGGAGAGCGCATTGCGGCCGTGTGGCTGGACAAGCGCGATTATCAGTCCGGTTATGACGTGTTCGCGGCCCTGAGCGAAGACGGCGGGCAAAGCTTCGGCGCCAACGAAATGGTTCAGGACGTCTTCGGGGCGGAGATCCCCCAATGGCACCCGGGCGTGGCCATCAGCCCCGACGGCCTGCCCCTGGCCGTGTGGGATGACCCGCGCGACGACACCCCGGACGTGTGGATGTCCTGGCGGGAAACGGACGAATGGAGTGACGACGTGGAGGTGGCCCCGGCCTATGGCCCCGGTGCCCATACCAGGCCCGCGGCGGTCTTCGGCCCGGACGGACGGCTGCACATCGCCTGGACCACGCGCACCGAGGACGGTCTCAGCCGACTCGGTTATGTTGTGGCGCAGTGGCGGTAGTGGTTCATCGCGAAGAGTGAAAAAGAGCTTGTTCTCTCGCGAAGGCGCGAAGCACGCCAAGAAAACCGAAGAATGGTCAGGTTGGGGTGAGCCGCGAACCCCGGCCTAATCAACCGGCGCATATCGGGGCGCCGGCCGCCCACGAGTCAGTTACTTTGCGAGCTTCGCGTCTTCGCGACAGATCCGTCCTCCGTTTGCCCCGTGGTGGCCCTTCACGGGCCACAATGAAAACCTCCCTGACGCCTTGCAATTGAGGGGTGATGCCCTCAGCTTCTGGGAAGACTCCCGGTTCCTGCTGATCTCGGCAGTACATTCCGAGGGTATTTCTTCATCCCTCATCCTTCCACCTTCATCCTTTTCTTTCTCAAGACGCCATGCGCTCATTCCCCATCCTGGCTTTGCTGTTTCTTGCCGTGCCGTTGCTGGAGATCTACCTGTTCATCCGGGTGGGCGGCTGGATCGGGGTGTGGCCCACCATCGGGCTGGTGGTGCTGACGGCCCTGGTCGGGGCCTTTCTGCTTCGAATGCAGGGGCTGGCGACGCTGGCCCGGGTGCGTCGCAGTCTCGACGAGGGCCGGATCCCCGCCCGGGACATGCTGGAGGGGGTGTTCCTGGTCTTCGGCGGCGCCCTGTTGCTGACCCCCGGATTTTTCACCGATGCCGTGGGTTTCGCTTGCCTCCTGCCCCCCAGTCGCCGGCTCATGGCCACGTGGCTGCTCTCCAAGGGCGTGTTCATCGTGCATTCGTCGCGCGGCGGCCCACCCCCCGGCGGACCCGGTCCGCAGGGGCCCGGGGGGCGGACCATCGAGGGGGAGTACACAAAGGATGAAGGTGGAAGGATGAAGGATGAATGAAACCACCCCTCCCCGGCCCTCCCCATGAGGGGAGGGCGCGGTCCGTTGCCAGTAGTCAGTTGTCCATCGTGGGCACCGGGCCGGATGCCAGTCAACTGACGACGGACAACTGACAACGGACCAAATCCTATTCATCCTTCATCCTTCCACCTTCATCCTTCAAGGGCCGGGCATCGCCCGGCCCTTGACATCCCCCGCTTCAACACTATTATTGGCACTCACCAAGGGCGAGTGCTAACAGGCCTCGTTCCGCCGTGTAAACACTTCCAAATCCCTGTTTTTCAAGGAGCTGACACTCATGAATATCCGTCCGTTGCATGATCGCGTGATCATCAAGCGCATGGAGGAGGAGCGTACCACCCCCGGCGGCATCGTGATTCCCGACACCGCTGCCGAGAAGCCGGTCCGTGGCGAGGTCCTGGCCGTGGGCAAGGGCAAGATCATGGAGAACGGCGAGACCCGTCCCCTGGACGTGAAGGTGGGCGACAAGGTGCTGTTCGGCAAGTACTCCGGCACCGAGATCAAGGTCGACGGTCAGGATCTCCTCGTGATGCGCGAGGAAGACGTCATGGCCGTACTGGAAGGCTGAACTCCCGGATCCGAAATTTTCTGCCGGGCCGGATCGTGACTCGATCCGCCCATGTACAGAACCGAACCTGAAGAAGAGGAAACACAGCAATGAGCGCGAAAGAAGTCCGCTTCAGCGATGATGCCCGCACCCGCATGGTGAAGGGCATCAACATACTGGCCAACGCCGTGAAGGTCACCCTGGGCCCCAAGGGCCGCAACGTGGTGCTGGAGAAGTCCTTCGGCGCCCCCACCGTGACCAAGGACGGCGTGTCCGTGGCCAAGGAGATCGAACTGGACGACAAGTTCGAGAACATGGGTGCCCAGATGGTGAAGGAGGTCTCCTCCCAGACCTCCGACGTGGCCGGTGACGGCACCACCACCGCCACCGTGCTGGCCCAGGCCATCGTGCGCGAGGGCATGAAGTCGGTGACCGCCGGCATGAACCCCATGGACCTCAAGCGCGGCATCGACAAGGCCGTGATCGCCGCCGTGGAGGAGCTGAAGAAGCTCTCCAAGCCGTGCACCGACAGCAAGGCCATCGCCCAGGTCGGCACCATCTCCGCCAATGCCGACGAGTCCATCGGCCAGATCATCGCCGACGCCATGGAGAAGGTGGGCAAGGAAGGCGTGATCACCGTGGAAGAAGGCTCCTCCCTGGAGAACGAACTGGATGTGGTGGAAGGCATGCAGTTCGACCGCGGCTACCTCTCGCCGTACTTCGTGAACAACCAGCAGAACATGAGCGCCGAGCTGGATGAGTGCTTCGTGCTGCTGCACGACAAGAAGATCTCCAACATCCGCGACCTGCTGCCCGTGCTGGAAGGCGTGGCCAAGGCCGGCAAGCCGCTGCTGATCATCGCCGAGGACATCGAGGGCGAGGCGCTGGCGACGCTGGTGGTCAACACCATCCGCGGCATCGTCAAGGTGGCGGCCGTCAAGGCCCCCGGTTTCGGTGACCGCCGCAAGGCCATGCTGCAGGATATCGCCATCCTGACCGGCGGCCAGGTGATCTCCGAGGAGGTCGGCCTGTCGCTGGAGAAGGCCAGCATCGACGATCTCGGCCACGCCAAGCGCATCGTGGTGACCAAGGAAAACACCACCATCATCGACGGCGCCGGCAAGCACGACGACATCAAGGCCCGCGTGGAGCAGATCCGCGCCCAGATCGAGGATGCCACCTCCGACTACGACAAGGAGAAGCTCCAGGAGCGCGTGGCCAAGCTCGCCGGCGGCGTGGCCGTGATCAAGGTGGGTGCCGCCACGGAAGTGGAAATGAAGGAGAAGAAGGCGCGCGTCGAGGACGCCCTGCACGCGACCCGTGCGGCGGTGGAGGAAGGCGTGGTGCCCGGCGGCGGTGTCGCCATGGTGCGTGCCGTGCAGGCGCTCAATGACCTCAAGGGCGCCAACCACGATCAGGACATCGGCATCGCGATCACGCGCCGTGCCATGGAAGAGCCCCTGCGCCAGATCGTGGCCAACTGCGGCGAGGAGCCCTCGGTCGTGCTCAACACCGTGGTGGAAGGCAAGGGTAACTACGGTTACAACGCCGCCACCGGCGAGTACGGCGATATGATCGAGATGGGCATCCTGGATCCCACCAAGGTGGCCCGCACCGCGCTGCAGAACGCTTCCTCGGTCGCCGGCCTGATCATCACCACCGAGGCGATGGTGGCCGAACTGCCGAAGAAGAACGAGCCGGCCATGCCGGCGGGCGGCATGGGCGACATGGGCGGCATGGGCATGATGTAAAGCCTAGGAGCCTGTCGGAC
>NZ_MVBK01000074.1 GCF_002000365.1 Thioalkalivibrio denitrificans
CCGCTTCCTGCACCAGGCGCTGCCATTGGGCGGCGGGCGTGGGTTCCATGATCAGTTCAGGCATGTTTCCTCCGTCACTGTGCAAGGGGCCGGGTCGATGACTGCGGGGACCGGGCCGCTGAACCGCCGGTTCCGGCACGCCCGGGCTCCTGCCAATATTTCATAGCATCAACCGGGCCAGCTTCCAGCCCATCCCGGACGGCTGGTCTGTGGTGCGGCGCGGACGGTATACTCACGCCCTTTGCGCCACTGCAGCGTTCCTTCGATCCCATGCCCCGGACCAAGACCGCCAAGTCCCGTCACCTGAGCTTTCAGGAACTCATACTCGTCCTGCAGAGTTACTGGGCGGAGCGCGGCTGCGTGATCCTGCAGCCTTATGACATGGAGATGGGGGCGGGCACCTTCCATTCGGCCACGTTCCTGCGCGCCATCGGCCCGGAGCCCTGGCGCGCCGCCTACGTGCAGCCCTCGCGCAGGCCCACCGACGGTCGCTACGGCGAGAACCCCAACCGCCTGCAGCACTATTACCAGTTCCAGGTGATCCTCAAACCCTCGCCGGCGGACATTCAGGAGCAGTTCCTCGGCTCGCTGGAGGCCATCGGGATCGATCCGCTGGTGCACGACATCCGCTTCGTGGAAGACAACTGGGAGTCCCCGACGCTGGGCGCCTGGGGCCTGGGCTGGGAGGTGTGGCTCAACGGCATGGAGGTCACCCAGTTCACCTACTTCCAGCAGGTGGGCGGCCTGGACTGCCGGCCGGTCTCCGGCGAGATCACCTACGGCCTGGAACGTCTGGCCATGTACCTGCAGGGCGTGGAGAGCGTCTTCGACCTCGTCTGGACAGAAGGCCCCCAGGGCCGCGTCACCTACCGCGACGTCTACCACCAGAACGAGGTGGAGCAATCCGCATACAACTTCGAACACGCCGATGTGCCGGCCCTGTTTGACTGGTTTCAGACCTGCGAACGCGAGAGCAAAAAGCTCATCGACGCCGGCCTCCCCCTGCCCGCCTACGAGCAGATGCTCAAGGCCTCGCACACCTTCAACCTGCTGGACGCACGCCGAGCCATCTCCGTGACCGAACGCCAGGGCTACATCCTGCGCGTACGCGACCTCGCCCGCGCCGTCGCCGAGGCCTATTACAATGCCCGCGAGGCGTTAGGGTTTCCTATGCTGGGGGGCAGGAACTCAAGCGGCGCTTAGCCACAGAGGGCACAGAGGTCACAGAGTTAAGAAAATGATTTGGGGGATCGACATGGAAGACGACCCGTTGACTCGACGCATTATTTCAGCGGCCCTGGAAGTGCACTCATTTCTGGGCCCCGGGTTACTGGAAACAATCTATGAACAGGCCTTATGCCATGAGCTTGAACTGCGAGGCATCGGGTTCGAGCGGCAAGTACCTGTGCTTGTCACCTATAAGGGCAGATCTATCGCAGGTCAGGTACTGGATCTGCTGATTGAGAAGGAAGTGGTTGTGGAGCTTAAGGTGGTGAGGAAACTCCCGGAAGTCGCCACAGCACAAACGCTGTCCTATCTGAGGGCCACCGGGTTGCGACGGGCCCTGTTGCTGAATTTCGGTGAGTCACGTCTGGCGAACGGGATCAAGCGCCTTGCTCTGTGACCTCTGTGCCCTCTGTGGCTAAGAAGGGTTTTCCGTTGATGAGTACCAAAACAGATCTCCTGATCGAAATCGGCACCGAAGAGCTGCCGCCCAAGGCGCTCAAGGGGCTGCGCGATGCTTTTGCGGAGAGTGTGGCAGGCGGGCTGGCCGAGGCGGGCGTCGGGCCGGGAAAGGTGCACGCCTACGCGGCACCCAGGCGTCTGGCGTTGCTGTGCCGTGACGTGCCGCTGCGTCAGCCGGACCAGGCGCAGGAGCGGCGCGGGCCGGCGCTCAACGCCGCGTTTGATGACGACGGCAATCCCACCCGCGCCGCACAGGGCTTTGCCGCCTCCTGCGGCGTGGCGGTGGAGGATCTGGAACGGCTGGAGACCGACAAGGGCGCGTGGCTGGTGCACCGCCACGTGGAGCCCGGCAAGGCGGCGTCGGAGCTGATTCCGGGGGTGGTGGAGGCCGGGCTGGCGGCGCTGCCGATTCCGAAACGCATGCGCTGGGGCGAATCGGACGCGGAGTTCGTCCGCCCGGTGCATTGGGTCGTGCTGCTGTTGGGCGACGAAGTGGTGCCTGCGCGGATCCTGGGTGTGGAGTCCGGCCGGGAGACCCGCGGCCACCGCTTTCATCACCCGGCGACCCTCTACATCGCGGAGCCGGCAGCGTACGCGCCGTTGCTGGAGACCGAAGGCCGTGTCATGCCCGACTTCGAGGCGCGCCGCGAGGCCATCGTCGGGCAGGTGGAAGAGGCGGCGAACCGGCTGGGTGGTCGTGCGCTCATGGAGCCGGAACTGCTGGACGAGGTGGCCGCGCTGGTGGAGTGGCCCTGTGCCATTGCCGGCCATTTCGAGACGCGCTTTCTGGAGGTGCCACAGGAAGCGCTCATCTCCACCATGCAGGACAACCAGAAATATTTCCCCGTGGTGGATGAGGCCGGGCGCCTCATGCCCCATTTCATCACGGTGAGCAACATCGAGTCCCGGGAACCGGAGCGTGTGCGCGAAGGTAACGAGCGGGTGATTCGACCGCGCTTTTCCGACGCCGAGTTTTTCTGGAACCAGGACCGCAGGCAACCGCTGGAATCACACCTGGATGCGTTGCGTCAGGTGGTCTTTCAGCGACGTCTTGGCAGTCTGTACGACAAGACGGAGCGGGTGGCGCGCCTGAGCACCCACGTCGCGGACCTGCTGGGTGTCGACCATGGCGAGACTCACCGCGCGGCGATGCTCTCAAAGTGCGACCTGCAGACCCACATGGTGTTCGAGTTCACCGAACTGCAGGGCACCATGGGCCGTTACTACGCGCAGCACGCCGGCGAGCCCGAGGGCGTCGCCCGCGCCATGGAAGAGCAGTATCTGCCGCGCCATGCGGGGGACAGTCTGCCGGAAACCGGCGTCGGCCAGGTGCTGGCGCTGGCCGACCGCCTGGATACCCTGGTCGGCATCTTCGCCATCGGACAGAAGCCCACCGGCGCGAAGGACCCCTACGGCCTGCGCCGCGCCGCGCTGGGCGTGCTGCGCATCATCGTCGAGCGCGAACTGGACCTGGACCTGCGCGCTCTCATCCATGCGGCCGCGCAGGGCTACCAGGCGACGGACGTGAAAGCTGCGGCTGCCGAGGAGCCGGTCTTCGACTACATGATGGAGCGCCTGCGTGCCTACTACCTGGACAGGGGCATTGGCGCCGACGTGTTCGAGGCGGTTCTGGCCTGCCGCCCGATGCGCCCGCTGGACTTCGACCGCCGGGTGCGCGGCGTGGAGCATTTTCGGGCGTTGCCCGAGGCCGAGAGCCTGGCCGCCGCACACAAGCGTATCCACAACATCCTGCGCAAGGTGGAGGGCACGCTGCCCGAACGCATCGATGCGGCACGCTTCACCGAGGAGGCGGAACGCACACTTCACGAACGCCTGGAGGAACTGCGCGCTACGGCGCGGCCGCTCTTTGCCGAGGGCCGCTACACCGAGGGCCTCGCGGCACTCGCCGCGCTGCGCGAACCCGTGGACCGCTTCTTCGACACGGTCATGGTCATGGCCGACGATGCCGCCGTGCGCGACAACCGCCTCGCGCTGCTGAACAACCTGAGCGGGTTGTTCCTGGAAGTGGCCGACATGTCCAGGCTGCAGCCGGGCAGCGAGGGTTAAGAAATGCAATGGACAGGATGAACAGGATTTTTGGGGATTAACAGGATTAAGGAAAAAGCGTTTTGGACGTGGTTTAGGTGGTTTTTCTCAAAAATTCTTTAATCCTGTTCATCCAGAAAAATCCTGTTCATCCTGTCCATTGCTTTTCTACAATTCGCATCGCCACGGCTCAAAATACCGGCAACCATGACCACCAGGCGTAGGCACTCAAGGCCCTTGCTCTACATGCGCGCCGCGCTGTTCTGGCTGGGGTTCGCGCCGTCGACGGTTCTGTTCGCGGTGTTCGGTCCGTTGACCCTGCCGCTATCCTGGCACGGGCGCTATCGGATCATGTCCCAGTGGACACGCTTCAATGTCTGGTGGCTGGGCGTGACCTGCGGGCTGAAGTACGAGGTCAAGGGCAGGGAGCATCTCGAGGGCGAGGCCGGGGTCCTGCTCTGCAAGCACCAGTCCACGTGGGAGACCATTGCCCTGCAGCGGTTCATTCCGCCGGAGGTGTATGTGCTCAAGCGCGAGCTCATGCGCATCCCGTTCTTCGGCTGGGGCATGGCCGTCATGGAGCCCATCGCCATCGACCGGGGTGCCGGGCGCCGTGCGCTGGAACAGCTGGTCGAGCAGGGCAGGGATCGGCTGGAGCGCGGCCTGTGGGTGGTCATGTTCCCGGAAGGCACCCGCGTTGCCCCGGGGACCCGGGGCCGGTACAAGCAGGGCGGGGCCGTGCTGGCGGCGCGCACCGGGCGGCGCGTGGTACCGGTCGCCCACAATGCCGGCGTGTACTGGCCGCGCCACAGCTTCATCAAGTACCCGGGCACGGTACGCGTGGAGATCGGTCCGCCCATCGAGGCCCGGGACCGCGAGCCCGACGCGATCCTGCGGGATGTGGAGGCATGGATCGAGTCGCGCCAGGAGGAACTGGACGCCGTGGAGCGCCCGTGAGCTTCGACCTGTCCACCCCTGCCGCGCGACGGCGTGTCTATGTCCGGGCCCTGTGGGCCGATGACGGCTGGGTGCGCGAGTTCGGACTCAACAACTTCCATCGCATCTCGGAAAGAGCCTTTCGTTCCGGACAACCCTCGCCCCGGCACCTGGAGCGCCGCATTCCCCGCCACGGCATCCGCACCGTGGTCAACCTGCGCGGCGACGATCCCGACAACCCGATGCTTGCGCTTGAGACCGAAACCTGCGCGCGACTCGGCGTGCGCCTGGAGCACCTGCGCCTGCATTCCCGCGACCTGCCCTCACGCGAGACGATCCACTCGGCCCATGAACTGTTGCAACGCATCGAGTACCCGGCGCTCCTGCACTGCAAGTCCGGCGCGGATCGCGTGGGCCTGATGTCCACCTTCTACCTGCACTGGGTCGAGGGTGTTCCGCTGGCCCAAACCCGTCAGCTGCGCCTGTGGCCCTACTTCCATTACCGCTACGCCAAGACCGGCCTGCTGGACTTCTTCATTGAGCGCTATCTGGCCGACAGCGCCACCGAACCCATGAGTCTGCTTGAATGGGTGGACAGCCGCTACGACAGAAAGGCCCTCAAGAAGCAGTTCCGCCCCCTGCCGTTGGTGGATGCGCTGGTGGACAGGGTCTTGCGCAGGGAATAGTGAAAATGGACAGGATTAACAGGATAAGAAAAGATCTGACAGGATTAACATGATTTACAGGATTAAATGCGTTTCAAAAAATCATGTGAATCTTGTTAATCCTGTCCATTCCGTTCTTCCGCGTCTCCACGGCGCTGTCAAGCGTGGATTGGGTCAAATCCGAAGATCCGCCACCGCCACCGGTTCGGCGAGGAAGTGGCCCTGGGCGTAGTCGACGCCCATATCCTTGAGCAGGTCCAGGATCTCCCGGGATTCCACGAATTCCGCGATGGTGCGCTTGCCCATCACGTGGGCGATGTCGTTGATGGATCTCACCAGGGCGAGGTCCGTGGGGTCGTGGGCGATGTCCTTTACGAACAGGCCGTCGATCTTGAGGAAGTCCACCGGCAGCGTGCGCAGGTAGCCGAACGAGGACATGCCGCTGCCGAAGTCGTCCAGCGCGAAACGGCAGCCCATGCCGCCCAGCGTCGACATCATCTCGCGCGCCTGGGTGAGGTTGGCAATGGCCACGGTCTCGGTGATCTCGAAGCAGATGCGGTCTGCGGGCAGCGCGTGGCGCTTGAGCTGGGCGACGACGTACTCGAGGAAGGTGGGATCTCCGACGGAATGGCCGGACAGGTTGATGGCGCAAAGCGCCAGCTGCTCGGGCCCGATGCCCTCGTCCGAGATCCAGGCGAAGCTGTGCTGCACCACCCATCGGTCGATGGTGGCGGAGAGGTTGTAACGCTCGGCGGCGGGCAGGAAGACCCCCGGCGCGATGAGGCCGCCCTGTCCGTCGTGCATCTTGATGAGCATCTCGAGATGTTTTCCGGGCTCGGCGCGGGCCTCTTCGCCTACGGGTTCGATGGGCTGGGCGAACAGGGCCAGCTGGCCCTCGCGCACCGCCTGGTGGATGCGCGCCACCCAACGCATCTCGCCCTGGCGGCGAATCAGGCTGGTGTCGTCCTGCTTGAACATGTGCACCCGGTTGCGGCCCCTTTCCTTGGCGGTGTTGCAGGCCGTGTCCGCCGCGCTCATCACGGAGATGACGTTGCCGCTCTCGCGGTTGAGCGGCACGATGCCGATGCTGGTGCTGATGGTGTAGGTCTTGTCCTCCCAGCGAAAGCCGAATTCGGCGAAGCGGTCACGCAGGGTCTCGGCATGTTCGAGCAGCTCGCTGGTCGTGCAGTTGTTCAGGATCATGGCGAACTCATCGCCGCCGAGGCGCGCCACCACGTCGCTTGGCCGGGCATAGGCGGTCATGAGTCCGCTCACCTGGCGCAACAGTTCGTCGCCGGCCGCGTGGCCGCTGGTGTCGTTGATCACCCGGAACTGGTCCACGTCGATGTACAGGAGCCCGGCTTCCATGTCCCGCGAACGCGCCCGGTGCAGCGCCTGTTCCAGGCGAATCAGGAGTTCGCGCCGGTTGAACAGACCGGTGAGGGGATCGTGGGTGGCCTGGTATTCCAGCTGCGTGGCCAGGGAGCGATGCTCGGTGGCGTCCTGGATCGTGACCACGCTTTCGCCGTCGCCGGCAGGCTCCACCCGGCAATGCACGGCCACCGGTCGCCCGTCCGCCCGCCAGAGCGTGGCGTCCATGATGTGGTGGCGTTTGCCGGTAGTGAGGGCCTGGACGAGTTCCCGCGTGAGTTCATCGAGGTCGTCGGGTGTGTCGCCCGGGGCCTGGTGAAATCTTGTGGCGGACATGCCCAGTACGGCAGCCCGCTCATAGCCGGTAAGCTTCAGTGCGACCCGGTTGATGTAGGTGACGCAGCCCTGGTTGTCGAGCCGGTAGATGCCGGTCTCTGCCCGCTCCAGGGTGTCGTGCATCTGGCGTGTCAGTTGTCCGACTACTCCCCGCGCGTCATCCTTCGATGTGGTGTCGACCGCCGACTCGAGTGACTCGAGACGCTCCTCGAGTTCGTGCTCCCGGGTGATGTCCACCATGACACCCTGGATGACCAGGTCCTCGCGCTGGGGGTCTTCCACGTAGACGCCCATGTCCCGCACCCAGCGTACGGTGCCGTCACCGTCCTTCAGGCGGTACTCGAGGCTGAATGGCTCGCGGTTCGCACGGGTGGCGAGCAGTGACTGCAGGACGGACTCCCTGTCATCCGGGTGCAGGTGGCTGCGCCAGCGGTCGTGATCCTTGATGAAACGGCCCTGACCGACGGGCCGGGTTACCAGTGACTTGAACAGCGGACTGACATAGAGGCGCGTCAGCGCGTCGTCCGGGACCGCAAGGTATGGCACCAGCCCCGTGAGTGCGCCGCCCTCGGAGTGACTCTCCATCTGATGCACCCGGGCGATGCCCGGTTGCAGGTCTGCCGCCCGAAACAGATCACCGGTGACCCCGGCGCGGTCGTCTGGTGCATCCTCGTGGCTCAAGGTCCGGAAATTCCCTGTGAGTATCCCCGCTTGCGACTATAGCCCAATGTGGGCCGAGTGTCGTGTCATCCATGTATGGTCGTGTTCAGCGCGCCTGTGGTGTTTCGCTGCAAGGTGCGTCACGCAGATCGCAGGCGCGCGGGTCTGACCCGGCCGGCGTTCGCTTCAGCGAGCAGGCCGCGGATCACGAGTCCGGCGAGCATGTAGCCGAACAGGGGCGGCAGGTAGGATATCGTGCCGTTGACGGTGCGGCTGCGCCCCGGCCTTGAACCGTTGAACGGACGGTGTTCGGTTCCCTTGAGCGGTTTTTCGATGGAATAGACCACCGGGTAATCGAGGCTGGCGCCCATGCGGCGCAGTCGCTTGCGCAGTTCCCGGGCCAGGGGGCAGAGGGTGGAGTGTTCCAGCGGTCCGGTACGCAGCGCCGTGGGGTCGAGCCTGCCGCCTGCACCCATGCTGGAAGCCACGGGGATGCCGCGCTCCTGACAGGACGCCACCAGGACGGCCTTGCCGGCGATGGAGTCGATGCAGTCCAGTGCGTAATCGAGTTCCGCGGGGATCACGTCGTCCACATTGGCCGGACACAGGAACGTGCCGATCGTGCGCACATCGATGTCGGGGTTGATATCACGCACCCGGGCCGCCATCGCGTCCGACACCCGCTGGCCCAGCGTCGAATGCAGGGCCACCAGTTGGCGATTCAGGTTCGATGCGTCGATCACGTCGTGATCGATGAGCGTGACCCTACCTACGCCCGCGCGGGCGATGGCCTCGGCCGCGTAGCTGCCGACCCCGCCCAAACCGGCGATGAGTACATGTTTTCGTGAAAGACGATCCAACCCTTCGGAGCCGACGAGCAGCTCCGTACGTTCATGAATTGCGCTCATGGATACAGCATTCCTGGCCAAAAACATTGGCCAGAATGTGACAAAGGCCGCGCCCTTGCCTTGATCTGGCTCAATGCGGCTTAAAGGCAGTGGCAAGTCTCAAGTGGCAAGGGCCCCCCTCTGGAAGGTTGAAGGAGGAAGGATGAAGGTTGAATGAAACCACCCTCACCCCGGCCCTCTCCCTGAGGGAGAGGG
>NZ_MVBK01000075.1 GCF_002000365.1 Thioalkalivibrio denitrificans
CATCGAGAACATGCGCCGCGAGGGCTTCGAGCTGGGCGTTTCCCGCCCCGAGGTGATCGTGCGCGAGCGTGACGGGGTGAAGGAAGAGCCTTACGAGATGGTGACCGTGGACGTGGAGGAGCAGCACCAGGGCACCATCATGGAGAAACTGGGCAGTCGTCGCGGCGAACTGCTGGACATGATCCCCGACGGCAAGGGCCGGGTGCGCCTGGACTACAAGGTGCCGTCGCGCGGGCTCATCGGCTTTCAGACCGAGTTTCTCACCGCCACCTCCGGTACCGGCATCCTGCATCATGTGTTCGACAGCTACGGCCCGTTCCGGGCAGGCGCCGTGGCGGCGCGCAACAACGGCGTACTCATCGCCAACGGGGCCGGCAAGGCCCTGGGTTATGCACTGTTCAACCTCCAGGAGCGTGGGCGGCTGTTCATCGGCCCCGGCGAGGAGGTTTACGAGGGCATGATCATCGGCCTGCACAGCCGGGACAACGACCTCGTGGTCAACCCGCTTAAGGCCAAGCAGCTCACCAACATCCGTGCCGCCGGCTCCGACGAGAACATCATCCTCACGCCCCCCATCCGCATGACGCTGGAGCAGGCCCTGGAGTTCATCGATGACGACGAGCTCGTGGAAGTCACGCCGAAATCCATCCGGGTGCGCAAGAAGCTGCTGCTGGAACACGAGCGCAAGCGGGCGTCGCGCGCAGCGAGCTGAAGGCGCGCTGCGCTGCGCGAAGGTTGAAGGTTGAAGGATGAAGGATGAATTCAACCTTCATCCTTCTAAATGGGGGACTTGAGTTCATCCTCCCGCCTCCCGCCTCCTTCCTCTATCCTTTAACCTTCGGCCATTCGGCGCATTTCCCGCCGAATGGCCGACGAACGGTCATGTTTGTGAGCCGGCGCAATGTTCCATGGCGCTATGTTGGTGATAACCTTCCGGAAATCGGAGGAGGAGAGGCCATGTCAGCGACCATTGCCGAGCGCCCGGAGAGCGCACAGAGCTATACCATCGAGAAGCCCCGCATCCTGGTGGTGGAGGATTCCACCACCATGCGCAAGGCGATCCGCCGCCTGCTGAGCAACGATTTCGAGGTGCTGGAGGCCGACGACGGGGATACGGGCTGGGAGATCGTCCGGGACGATCCCCGCGTCCAGGTGGTGTTCACGGACCTTGTCATGCCGCGCATGAACGGGTTCATGCTCCTGCGCCAAATCCGGGAGTCCATCCACGAGCGCATCAATGGCCTGCCGGTGATTATCATCACCGGCAGGCCATTGAT
>NZ_MVBK01000076.1:0-11838 GCF_002000365.1 Thioalkalivibrio denitrificans
GTCAGTGGTCAGTGGTCAAATGAGGGTAATCGGGGAGGCTCTGGTTGGAAAGTGGGAGCAGGAGGCCCGCCTCCGGGCCGAAGCAATGTTAATCAGGCCCCGGCTGTTCGCGGGGGGACGCCGCGCCTACTGTGCGGCAGGTGCACCGTGAAGGCGCGCAGATCGGCGAAAGCAGCAGAAGGGTGATGAGCTATGCGGGTTAAGGCATTGAGAATGTTCTGGCTCTGCATGGTGTTGGTTGCCCTGTCCGCATGGACGACCGCGGCCCAGGCGGACACGCTGGAACGGGACGCCCTGCTGGAGTCACTGCGCGATGGCGGGCTGGTGATCTACTGGCGTCACGCCATCACCGATCGCAGCCAACGCGACCGGGATTTCAGCGATATGACGCGTTGTGAGCTGCAACGCAACCTGTCCGAGGCCGGGCGGGCACAGGCAAGGGCGATGGGCGAGGCCCTGATCGCCCTCGGTGTACCCCTGGGTGAAGTCATCTCCAGCCCGTTCTGCCGCAACATCGACACGGCGGAGCTGGCCTTCGGCCGCTACCGGATCGAGGAAGACCTGTTCAACTGGCCGCCCGCACCGCCAGGCCGGAAACCGCAACTGATCAGCGCACTTCGGGAGATGCTCGCCACGCCACCGCCGGATCCTGACACCAATACGGTATTGGTGGGTCACAACCTCAATATCCGGCAGGCCGCGGACGTGCGCCTGGAAGAGGGCGACATGGGTATCTTCCAACCCCTGGGGGATGACGGATTCCGCCATCTGGGCAACCTGACGGACCGTGACCTGGAAACACTGCTGAGACAGCGCTGATACGGACATTGCACAAAAGCGGCCGTTGGGACACAGACGCCCGGGTTCAGGCCCTGATCGCTTCCCCGGTGGACATCGACACCACGCAGTCACGGCCGGCTGCCTTGGCCTCGTAGAGGGCCTTGTCCACCTGCTCCAGCAGCACCTCCGCGCTGTCCACGCCCTGTGCCGGCACGGAACCCGCACCGAGGCTCACGGTGACGCGAGCCGGGCCCTCGTCGCGCAGATCCATGGAGGCCACCGCCGCGCGCACCCGTTCGGCAATGGCCTCCACTTCCGGCTGGGCCGCACCAGGCAGAATGATGAGAAATTCCTCACCTCCGAAACGCACCAGCACATCCCCGTCGCGCAACACGTGTTCCGCCGTGCGGGCCGTCTGCACCAGGATGCGATCCCCCGCCAGGTGTCCCCAGTTGTCATTGACCGGCTTGAAATGGTCAATGTCGAACATGATCACACCCAGGGGCTGGCCGTTTCGCACAGCGCGGGCAAACTCCTCCGTCAGCCGCTCCATGCCCATGCGTCGGTTGTAGCATCCCGTCAGGGAATCCATGGCCGCGATGCGGCCCAGGCGCTCGTGACTCAGGGCATTCTGCAGGGCAAGCTTGAGGCTCTGGCGGAAGAAATCAAGCAGGCGGAAGACCTCGGGGGTGAACGAGCTCAGCGAGGCGAGTACCAGCATGCCCATGCCGCCCTTCTTGCCTTCCAGGGGCAACAGCAACATCTCCCTGGGGAAGACTTCCGGGCCGTCCGTGAGCAACACGCCCGACGGCGACTCCACCTGGCGGGTCTTGAGATCCTCGAGTGCATGGCGCACGTCGCTGCGCCCTACGAGGCCGTCGGGATCATCCAGGCCATAGGAAGCAGCGCACTCCAGCCTGCCCTCGCGCACCACCAGCAGGGCCCCGGCCAGCGCCCCCGTACGGGCCAGCATCACACCCAGGGCCTCGCGACAAAGCGGTGCCAGGTCGAGCTGCGAGGCCAGTGTGTTGGAGAAGGTGCGCACCGACTCCTCGATACGCCGGGCGCTCACCAGCACGTCGATCAGCCGGTTGTAGGATTCCGCCGCGCGGCCCAGTTCATCCTGGGAGTCCACCGGCACATGGAAGCGTTCCGCGGCACCGGTATGCGCCACCCCGGGGCCCTCCTCATCGACCATGGCCTGACGAAAGCGCTGCATGCCCTCGGAGAGCATCTTCACGCGGGGCCTGACCACGCGGCAGGTCACCAGAAAGTTGAAAACCCCCACCAGCAGGCCGGCAGACAGGCAGGCGGCGTAGAAGGGCGGCGAGAAGGCCAGCTCGGTGGGAACCCCCAGCAGGACCACGAACGGCGGGAACACGATGCCCGCAAAGAGGCCCAGCCCCACCATCCACAGGATGAGCTCCACGAACAGCCGTCGGCGCGCGGGTCGGTTGGTACGCACCGGTCTGTGGGGCTGTTGCCCGGACACATCGACTCCCTCGTATCACTGATTGCGCCCCATGATAAGCCTACGGGTTCGCAAAATCGCCCAAAAACCCGCTCGAAACCGGTTTTTTCTTGACCGGTGGCAACCCGGAACTCCGCGTGTCCCCACCGCACCATACCGGGGTTTCCTGCCATGTTTCCCGGTACACTCCCGGCCATGGATCTGCCCACCTACTGCGAACGGGCTTCGGACGGGCTACTGGCCGAACCCCTGAACGCCGTAACCAATGCGGCCTTCCTGGCGGCCGCCTGGCTGGCCTGGCGGCGCTGGCGGGCCCAGCCCGGGGCCTCATGGCGGCATCAGGCCGACATTGGCCTGCTCATCGCCCTGTTGGCCTTGATCGGCATCGGCAGCCTGCTCTGGCATACCGTGTCCCGGCCCTGGGCGTTCTGGCTGGACGCGCTGCCCATTACGTTCTTCATCCATGTCTTCCTGTTCAGCTTCCTGTGGCGACTGGCCCGCCTGGGCTGGCCCGCCATCATCGCGGTGTTCGTCGCCTACGAGGCACTGACCTTCCTGGTGCTGTACCTAACGCCGGCCGGGGCCCTCAATGATTCGGCGGGCTACCTGCCGGTGGTCCTGTTCCTGTGGCTGATGGGCGCCGGACTGCGGCTTCGGGATCACCCGCTTTGGCGCGATTACCTGGGTTTCGGCGCGCTGTTCGCCGTGTCCCTCGGCTTCCGGATCGCGGACCCGCTGCTGTGCGACCTGGTACCGGTCGGCACCCACTTCCTGTGGCACGTGCTCAATGGCTGGCTGCTGTATCTCCTGCTGGCCGGGCTGATCCGTCACGGCATTCCGGACAGGAGTGCCTCCTCGTGACGCCCGCGGTCATGGCGCTGCAAAGAGCCGGCATCCGGCACACCCTCCATGCCTATGAACATGACCCGGGGACCGACTCCTACGGTCTGGAGGCGGCCCAGGCGCTGAGGGTGCCCGGCGAGCGGGTCTTCAAGACCCTGGTGGCCAGGGATGACAGTGAGGGTCTGCTGGTGGCGCTCGTGCCGGTCACCGCCCAGCTGGATCTCAAGCGCCTCGCCGCGGCCCACGGAAGCAAGCGCTTGGCCATGGCATCGCCCGCGGATGCCCAGCGGGCCACGGGCTACGTGGTCGGCGGCATCAGCCCGTTGGGTCAGAAGCGCCGCCTGCCCCTATGGCTGGACCGTTCGGCCCTGGATCACGTCACGGTGTACGTCAGCGCGGGGCGCAGAGGCCTGGAGATCGAGCTCGCACCCCGGGATCTCCTTGACCTGACCGGTGGACGCACAGCAGACATCGCGCGAGTCGGGTAGCCCGCGTATCTCACCTGCCGGACATCGTCTGGCACGCAACATACTGAAAATACAAGAAACATTCCATGGAATGGCTGTGAACCTCATTATTTAAGATTGCTTCCGCCGCTCTCCTGCTGCGATGCGCTATGCAGGCTACTCAGCCAGTTCCACGCGCAGGCGCCCATCCTCAACCCGCAGATCGGCGACCCCGTCGGAGAACACCCGCCAGAATCCCGGTTCCGCCCCGTAAAGGGCCACCAGGTCCTGCCCCTTCAGCCCGCCGAGCCAGGCTTCCGGCAATGGCACCCCCATGACGCTCACCCCCCGCAAAACCACCTCTGGCCTGCCCGCCTCGTGGCGCAGCCCCAGGCCGGCATTCACGCGCACCGGCCGCCCGGCGAGAAACGGAAAGTCCGGGGGCACGGTCACCAGCATCGTGGCCGAGACCAGGTCATCGGACAGGTGCAGCGCCAGCCGGCCGGCCAGGTCCGGGTGGCCCGCGATGAGCCCGTTGAGTTCGCGCTCCGTGAAGTAGAGGACGCGCGCAGCGGGATCCTCGCTGTAGAGTTCCGGAATGAGCGGTTCCCCGGGCGCATCCGGATCCACCAGCGGTTCAACCCGGGCCTGGGGGTCAACGATGGGACTGCGTGTGCCCGGCGTGGGCGGCTCGGCGGTTCCTTGCAGTGCATCGAGCTTCCCTTCCAGCGTGCGCCGCTCGACGTCACTCAGGACCACCGGCTCCAGCGGCGCCGGCTGCAACCAGGCGCGCGTCACCCACACGCTGACCAGCGCCGTGACCAGCACCGCCAGCCCCAGCAAGACCGCGACCTGCGCCCCTCCGAAGCACTTCGGGTGGCGGGATGGATTGACGTCGTCGGGCATCTAGGCTCTTGAAGTGGGAAGTGGGAAGTGGGAAGTAGGAAGTGCGAAGCCCACACGGGTCGTGCCATCAATGTAGCACCCCCGCTTCCCACTTCCCAATTCGCCCTTCCCAACTCCCAATTCCCACTTCGTACTTCCAACCTGTCATTGGCCTGTCACATTCCCGCCTTAAGCTTCCGGGGCATGAAATACCGGCCTGCCGTCCCCCTGCTCATCCTGTGCCTGGCCCTCCTGGCGCCCATGCACGTCCATGCCGAAGCGCCCGCCGCCTGGAGCACGGAGGCGTCTGCGGGGCTGTCCGCGCATGCGCTGGAGGAGACGGCCCGGGCACATCTGGACCGGGAGATCCCGGATCTGGAACAGGCCGCGCTCTGGCTGCACGCCGCCGCCGAGGCCGGCTCGGGCAGCGCCATGGCGCACCTGGCTTACTTCTACCAGCAGGGGTACGGCGTTGCGCGGCAGGGTGATCGGGCAGTCTACTGGTACGAGCGGGCGGTGGCCGCGGGGGAACTGCAGCACACCCTGAGCCTGGGCTGGGCATACCTTCGGGGCGAACCCGTCGCGAGGGACCGTGAGCGGGCCGAGGACTGGTTCCGCCAAGGCATCGAGGCCGGTTTCCACCCGGCCCGAATTGCCCTGGCCTCGGTGCTGATCGCCGATGCCCTGGGCGGCCTGTCCCCCGAACGCGCCCTTGAGGCCGAAGAGCTTCTCATCAACGCCCTGCCCCGGGAACCGGTGCTGGCCAGCTACTTCCTGGCCCGGCTGTACCTGGAAGGCATCGGACATGTACCCCACGACCCGGCGCGCGGCCTGCATTTTACGCGCCTGGGTGCCGAGCGGGGTGATGTCCGGCTTCAGGGCTGGCTGGGCCGGATGTATGCCAACGGCGAGGGCCTCGAGCCCGATCTTTCGGAAGCCGTGAAGTGGGCCAACCTGTCGGCCGCGGGCGGAGACCCCTACGGCAAACGCCTGCGGCTGCAACTGGAGGCAGGCCTGTCGCCCGAGGTGGTGGAGGAAGGCCGGCGACGCGCCGTGGAATGGGCCATCCGCGACGACGGCTGACCCTGCGCCCGCCGCTCAGCGACGCGACTCGTAGAGGAAATACAGGCCCAGCCCCACGAACACGGCGCCCACCAGCAGGGCGCCCACACCCGTCATGGACTGCCCCTCGCTGACCGTGAGCCGGCTGAGCCAGATCTCCCCGCTGAACAGCACGTAGCCACCCACGGCCACCAGCACCAGCCCCACAAGCACCAGCCCGGTATCGGTGCGCCGGCGCTTCATGCGCCCCTCCGCCACCCGGACTGGCGACATTCGCCATACGCGAATCCCGTGTTAAGCTCTGGGGCGTTCATTAAGCCTCTATTCAGCTGGAAGAAATACACTTTTCGCAACGTCTCAACTCTTGTCATCATCCCGCTGTCGACAAAGTAACGGGAACCTCGGTCGGTCAATACGGCCACACAGGAGAGGATATCGCAAGCGCCGGCCCTGCCGTGGCCGGCAGCCGTACGCTGACCGGGACGGACCGCGGGCACGCTTCATCGGATCACAGGAGACAGTCAATGGTCAAAAGCATCGCCATGCCACTGCTGATTTGCCTGGGGGCCCTCTGGTTCAGTGCCGCTCAGGCAGCCGACCCAGACCTGGCCCGGCAGGTCGAAGAGATCCCGGAATCGGACCTGATCATCTACAGCCCCGGCGAACCTCGCTACCATGCGACGGTCTTCACCGACGTGAACTGCCCGTTCTGTCGCCGTCTGCACACCGAGATGGACGATTACCTCCTGTTCGATATCGAAATCCGCTACGCGGCCTTCCCCTCTATCGACAACGCCCTGGAACAGATGCATGCCGTCTGGTGCAGCGACGACCGCAAGGACGCCATCACCCGGGCAAAACAGGGGAACACCATAGAGAACCCGGACAACTGCCAGAGCAGTGCCGTGGACGATCAGCTGGACATCGCTCTCAGGAACCGGTTCATGGGGACACCGGCCATCGTCACCCCGAAGGGCCGTGTGCTGTACGGCCATGTCAGCGCCGAAGATCTGGCCGATGCGCTGGAACAGGAGCGCTGATGTCATTCCCGGGCACTATACTTGGGAAACGCAATCGGAGTGGAGGCACTGCCTGATGCACTGGACCCGAATCCTGGGTATCGCCCTGCTGGTCGGCGGCGGGATCCTGCTATGGATGGGCTTCTCGGCCACCGAGACAGTCGGCGAGGAACTGCGCCAGACTGTCACCGGCCAATATTCCGACACCACGACCGCTTACCTGGTGGGCGGCGGCGTGGCTGCAGCGGTAGGTATTGTACTGTTGCTGTTTGGCGCCCGCCGCTGAACACCGCTTTCCCGGATCACCCGCGGTCACAAGACGCACCGCCGGGCTGACGACCCTGAGGCCGTCAGGGGGAGCATGCGTACAATTACAGGGTCCCCAGAGGGTGCGCCCCGTCAATCTCCAAGGAGAAGAAAATGGGCATCGAGGTCACCGGCCTGTTGGGCCTGATCCTGCTGATCCTCAACATCTGGGCCATCGTGTCCACCATTTCCAGCAGAGCCGGCGTCGGCCCCAAGGTACTGTGGATCGTCCTGATCCTGATCCTCCCCCTGATCGGCTTCATCCTCTGGCTCCTGCTCGGCCCCAAGGCGGCGCGCTGAGGATTCCTCGGCTTTCTTTAACCACGAAGCTCACGAAGAGCACGAAGAAATCCAAAAGGCATTTCTCTCGCGAAGCCGCAAAGCCCGCCAAGAACCCCCAAGGAATATCTTTTTGATAAGGCCTTAAGGTCTTCTTTGCGTTCTTCGCGGCTTTGCGAGAGAAAATTATTCTTTCTTCGTGTCCTTCGTGAGCTTCGTGGTTAAACCAACTCTGAGATCAGCAGATCAGATATTCCACTGCTCGCCGCAGCGGCGGCAGACGACGCGGATCCAGCCGGCGGCCTGATCGTCCTCTGGCTCGTCGTCGTCGGCGGGGGTTTCGCCGTGCATCTTCACGTCGAACGAACCGTAGACGCCGCACTTGGGGCAGTTGGCACGATCAGCCCGGCGCTGGGCGCGCTGCATACGCACCAGATAATGGGTCCAGCCGAACATCACCAGGAGGGCCCCTAACCCCATCGTGCCGTAGCGCCGCACCCACTCCCACCACGCCTGCGGATCGCTGAAGGCCTCGAACCCCACTCCGATCACCACCACGCCCAGAATGCAGGTGATCAGGTGCAGGTGGGCCCGCATCAGCGTGCGCGAGTGCCAGCGGATGAATCCGATCTGGCGGATCTCCTGTGCCACCTGGTCGGTGCTGTCGTTGTTCGCCATGATTGGCCCCGGTGTCCCCGTGTCTCACAGGTTTTCTATAGCCGACCTTCCGCCACTGTGCACGCTTTGGGTGGAACGAACTGACTGTCTAACCACGAAGAAAAACAATTTTCTCTCGCGAAGCCGCAAAGCCCGCCAAGAACCCCAAAGGGATCTCTTTTTAATAAGGCTTTAAGGTTTCTTGGCGGGCTTCGCGGCTTTGCGAGAGAAATGCTCTTGAAGTTCTGCGTGAGCTTCGTGGTTAGAAAACGCCCATGCCTGAAGCGACCCAGTCACGACGCGCGGAACATTTCCGGCTCGAGGTGATGGCGCTTGAGCAGCTTGTAGAACTCGGTGCGGTTGCGACCGGCGAGGCGCGCGGCGCTGCTCACGTTGCCGCCGGTGATCTGCAGGAGTTCTTCCAGGTAATCGCGCTCGAAGCGGTCACGGGCCTCGGCCAACGGCAGTACGCCGCTGGGATCCGAGCGCAGCGCCCGCTGCACCAGGCTCGCGGGTACGATTTCCGTGGTGCTAAGCGCCGCAGCCTGTTCCACCACGTTCTGCAGTTGGCGGACGTTACCCGGCCAGGACGCCGCCATCAGTGTTTCCATGGCATCGGGCGCGAAGCCCTCGATACGCCGACCGTTGCGTTCATTGATCTCTGTCAGAAAATGGCGCACCAGCAACGGGATGTCGTCCCGACGTTCGCGAAGCGGCGGCAGGTCCAGGCGCACCACGTTGAGACGATAGTACAGGTCGGCGCGGAAACTGCCGGCCTCGACGGCCTCCTCCAGATCCCTGTGGGTTGCCGAGACCACGCGCACGTTCACGGGCACCGAACGGTTGGCGCCCACCGGGCGTATCTCACCTTCCTGCAGCACCCTCAGCAGCTTGGCCTGAAACGCCAGCGGCATGTCACCCACCTCGTCCATGAACAGGGTGCCGCCGTCGGCGGACTCGAACAGCCCCTTGCGGCTCTGGGTGGCGCCGGTGAACGAACCCTTGCTGTGTCCGAACAGTTCCGACTCCAGAAGGGTCTCGGGAATGGCGCTGCAATTGACGGGCACGAACGGACCGGCGGCGCGCCGGCTCGCCCGGTGCAGGGCCCGTGCGAGCAGTTCCTTGCCTGTGCCGCTTTCGCTCTGGATGAGCACGTTGGTTTCGCTGTCCGCCACCAGTCGCGCCTGGCGCAGGGCCTCCTCCATAATCGCACTGCGGCTGATGATACCGGCACGCCAGTCGCCGTCCTCCGCCCGTTTGCCGGAATCCCGCCCCAATCCGCCCAGGCGCAAAGCACGATCGACATAGTCGAGTAGCTCCTGACTGTCGAAGGGCTTGGTCAGGTAGCCGAATACACCGCGACGCGTGGCCTCCACGGCATCGGGGATGGTGCCGTGGGCGGTGAGAATGATGATGGGCAGGGCCGGGTGATCCTTGTGCACGGCGTCGAACAACGCCATGCCATCGATGCCGTCCATGCGCAGATCCGTGATCACCAGGTGCGGCTGAAACTGGGGCAGGGTCGCAAGGGCCTGCTCTCCGCTGCCCACGGCCTTCACCTCGTAGCCTGCGGCGGCGAGCCGCATGGACAGGAGGCGCAGAAGCCCCTCGTCATCATCTACAAGCAGTACGCGTGCACATTCGTTGTTCATGGCGGACTGTTCAGTTCGGTTTCGGGTGCCCTTGAGCGATCCCGGATCTGTTGTTCGATAGCCTTCAGTTCGTCCAGTTGACGCTGCAGTGCATCGCGCTCCGTGCGGGCTCCGGTCAGGCTCGATCGCAAGGCCTGGCGGGCAAGGATCTGGTCACGCAACAGGCTGGCCAGAAGCTTTTCACCATCGGGAGTCATATCCCGGGAAAGGTGTGCCTCCAGGGATTCCAGGGCCTGCTTCTCGTGATCACTGTCGTCCAGCGCCAGGTGCAGCAGCGCGTTGCGCAGCGGTTCGTTGCCGGGAGCCGCCAGCGCATCCCGCAGCGCCTGCTCTCCCTGCTGCGACAAGGCCGCCACCTCAGCCATGAGTTCCCCCAGATGATGCATGTGACGAGCGCCGGGCACACAATGAGTGACCGCGGGATAGGCCGCTTGCACCGATGCCCCCTCCGGACAGGACTCCAGGCCGTCGCGGGACTCGTCGGTGAGGGCACAGCCCGCCAGCCATCCGGACGTGAGGATCGCCATGCCCGACAACGCCATGGAGCGGGCGAGGCTCATGTGCCCTCCCGCAGTTCGTCATCGGAACGAGACTCGGGAGGCGCCACCCAGTCCCGCGGCAACAGCAGCCGAAGGCGCGCGCCCCACTCGGCATCCAGGACCTCCAGGTGTCCGTCCAGGGCCTTGGCGTATTCGCGGGCGATGGCGAGCCCCATGCCGCTGCCGCGCACATGCGCGCGCTGCCCGCTGGGACGTGCCTCGCCCTGGTAGAACACGTCGAAGACGCGCTCCCGTTCCACCCCTGGAATGCCGGGGCCCTGATCGTGGACCTCCACGAAAACCTGCTCCCCAGATTGACCGGTACTGATCTTCACGCAGGACTGCTCCGCCGTAAACTTGATCGCATTGGACAAGAGATTATCCAGAATAACCCGGATCTTTTCCCGGTCGGAGTTCACTCTCTCGCCACTCAGGTTCAGTTCGATCCGCACGTCCTTGCCGCGCGCCGCCAGCTTGTGCTGTTCGGCCAGTTCGGTGATGACGGCATCCAGGTCGATGGGCCGGGACTCGATGACCGGCAGCGCCGTGTTGGCGACACTGAAGCTGATCAGATCCTCGATCAGATGCTGCAGCTGCACACTGTTGTCACGCACGATCTCCACGATCTCGCCCTGCTGCCTGTTCAGATCCCCCACCACACGGTCGGTGAGGAGCTCGGTGCCTTCGCGGATATTGGTCAGCGGCGTCTTGAGTTCGTGGGAGATATGGCGCAGGAACGTCACCTTCTGCTGCTCCAGTTCCACCAGTCGCCGCCTGAGCCAGTCAAGGCGCTCGCCCAGCTCCACCAGGTCATGGGGTCCGGTAATGCGAATGGCGTTATCGAACCGCCCGGAACCCAGGGTGTGAATGGAGCGGTTGATCTGGCGCAACGGCCGAACGATGAGTACAGTGAACACCACCACCAGCACCAGCACGGCGGGAATCAGGGCAGAGGCCTGCCAGAGCAGCTCCTGCCGCACTTCGTTGGCCTGCGCCTGCATGGCCTCCACCTCCCGGGAAACGGCGCGGGTACTCTCCTGAAACACCCCCCGCGCAAGATCGTTGAAAGCGGCGAAGTCCTCCAGCACTGCGCGCAGCTCGTCACTTCCCGGCACGCTTTCGTTGAGCGCCCTGAAAGCGTCGGCCTCACGGCGCTCCAGCAGTCGTAGCTGTTCCCAGACAGGGGTACCCAATTCCAGGCGATACATGCGACCGAGCGCCTCTTCGAGACTTTCGCGCCGCGTCGCATAAGCGTCCAGCAGGGCCGAATCACCCAGCACGTGATACTGACGCGCATGGCGCTCGAGAGATGTGACATCCTCCATGATCGTTCGGCTGGCCTGGATCGCCTGCACCGCGTCCAGGACCGCCTGCTGACCCTGATGGGTCAGACGGTCCACGGAAATCAGGGCCGTCGCGAGGGCATAGGCAAGGGGCAGCGTCACCAGGGAAAAACCCAGAAGGATCAGCTGAAGGATGGTGAGCGAACGATAGAAAGAGAGCGGCGCGGCCACGATCCGCGCACTTATAACAAGGGCCCGGGCGGGGGTCAAACGAGGTGCAAGCGCTCTTCCCATGCGTGTTTCGCACTTCAATCAACCGGGACGGATGCTCCGCCTTGTTAAACGCGGGACCGAAAAGGCGCCCGGCCCGTCACCGGTCATGCGGACCGGATCTGGGCACGGGCGTTCCTGGGAGAAACCTGATCGCCCGATGCGCACGGGACACTCCGTCAGCTCTGGGCGCACCGGAGCGAACTAATGGCGATCAGCTGATGCGGGCACCGGGTCGATCGGTGTCCTCGTCTTTCTCGTCGTTTTCATCGTGCCAACCGCTCAGCTGCAGACCGGACATACCGCGCTGCTGACGGTCCTGATCCTCTTCATCCTTTTCCTCCTC
>NZ_MVBK01000076.1:11897-23223 GCF_002000365.1 Thioalkalivibrio denitrificans
TGCTGACGGTCCTGGTCCTCGTCTTTTTCGTCCTCCTCGTGTACACCGCTCATCTGCAGACCATCACGGATCTCCATGTAATCGCGTGTTTCCTCCTCCTTGTCCTTGTCCCTTTCGCCCTGTCCGTAGGACAGCGCGCCGGCAGAAGCAGCACCCGCACCAAGCGCCCCGGCGGCGAACATGGCGATCAACAGGGTCTTCATCGAAGTGGGTTTGCTCATGGCATTTACTCCTGAATCGTCTTTGGTGAATGAACCGTGGCCCCTCATAGGGCCGGTCATGTGCGTCGACTTCACCAGATCCAATGCGATCTCCATGCCATGATGAAAAGTACATTAAGATCAAGATGTTATGTCACACAAGGCCAAATCCGACATGCCGCAGCTGTCGCCTGTCCACGACACCCGGGCTCAACGCATCGCGGCTAACCGTCTGAATTGAAGATCGTTTCCACCTGTCGCCTGCCAACGACAGGTGCCGAGCCCCGGCGTGCACCCTGGCACACATCCGATGTGCCTGACGTTTCTGGAAAGGTGCCGACGGCCTTGCCGTCTCCGGGTCCCGGCGGTGCCCACCCGCTTACCAGACGGTGCGATGCGCATGGACTGTGGGGCAGCGCCGACGGTCCAGGTTCGAATCGGGCCGGTGGCGATGCCCCATTTGGGCGATGACACCCTCGAAAACGGCAAAGAACCGCGCTGCAGTGCACTCCCGCGCCTCGTGCATCCCGACCGAACCCTTGGCACGGCTCGTGCTTATGTCCAGGCATGAACAACGTATACAGCCCCGGAACACGGGGAACCCCTAAAAAAGCCTGTCCGCGCCCGTACACGAGACACTCAAGGGTCGCGGATGACGTCTCGGGACCACAGCAGGCTTGCAAGGACGCCAAGACCTCCCGGTCCGATCGGCGGGCCCTCCCCCCTTGGGCTTCCTCCCTGGCCCTCATCTGCCCGCCGAGCCGTCTCCCCCGACGGCGCTTGGGCCGGTCTCCCGTCAGGACTCGGGTGACCGGTTCTCTTTTTTCTCTTTCAACCGGTGCGATACCGCCAGGTGCGGATCGCTCCCCGTCACACATCACAAAGGACACCACGTTATGCCCTTATTCATCCGACCGGCCTCTCTCAGCGTTATCGCCCTGTGCGCCGCATTTGCGCTCGTGCCTCTGGCAGGCTGTTCAGAGCAGGGGCCGGACTAGTGTCGTGTCCCGTCCATATCTTGCGTTTCAGCGTGGCCGTGCGGGTGTGTGGCCAGGCACGCTTGCGCTGGAAGGGCCATCCCCTTTCGAGCAAGCGTAACACCGCCACACGCCCGCACGGCCGCGCCCGAAGGGAGCCCCGCAAAAGCGCCAATGCCGCGTTGCACACCTTGCCAAGGAACCTGCCATTGCCTGCGGCGCGCGCCTTGCCTTGGCGCTTTTGCGGGGCTCTGAAACTCAAGATATGGACGGGACACGACACTGGCAGGCCGGTGAGCAGATTGACGACGCAGTGGAAGAGGCCGGCGAACGCCTCGAGGAGGCGACCCGCGAGGCCGAGGACGCCATTGATCCGCCCGGTCCCGCGGAACGCGCCGGCCGCCGTATCGACGAGGCGATGGAAGAGGCCGCGGACGACTGAGCCCGTAACCTCGCAGCCATCGCTGCCGCCCCCACCCGCCCGTGCGAGGAGGTCACCATGCTCAGTTGGGTATTGATCTTCCTGGTCCTCGCCATCGTCGCCGCCGCACTCGGCTTCTCGGGGCTGGCGGGCGCGGCCTCATGGATGGCGCAGGTGCTCTTCCTGGTGTTCCTGGTGCTGCTGGTTGCCGCACTGGTCACCGGCCGGCGGATGCCCTAGCGAAGGCACGAGCTGCCTGTCCAACCACGAAGCTCACGAAGGAATTCAAAAGATATTCCTCTCGCAAAGCCGCGAAGAACGCAAAGAAAACATTAATGCCTTATAAAAAAGAGATCCCTTGGGGGTTCTTGGCGTGCTTTGCGGCTTCGCGAGAGAGAAAAGGCTTTTGAAGTTGCCTCGTGAGCGTCGTGGTTGAAACGCCTTTGGCTGCTAACGTGGTGAGTCTGCCATCACGCGGCTGCGCCAGCGCTGGAACTGGGGCTGCTCCACGTAGCCGCGTTCAAGCACATACTGCAAACGCGCCTCCACGTTGGCGACGAGTCTGGGCGTGGTGTCGTCCACGGCTGCGCCGAAGTGGTCGATCAGCAGTTCGGAGTCGACGCGCACCGCCTCCGCCCCCTGTTCATCAAAAAAGACCAGGGCCGGCGCGTGCAACAGTCCCAGCCGATCCGCCCATGCGGCAGGGCTCATGGATGTCCCGTCGGGAAGGGTGAGCGTCGATTCCGTGTCGGTCATGTCGAGCTGGACGGCGTCGAATTGCCCGATCTGCTCGCGCACCGACGGAACCGGCAGAACCGTACGGTGCAGGCGTTCACAGGCCGTGCAGTCGGGCCGCTCGAAGAGGACCAGCAGGGGCCGTTCGGCCGGACTGCGCCGGTCCAGGTCATGGGGCGGCGGTGCGAACAACGCCTCGTCCCGGGCGATCGTCCCGGCGTCCGTTCGAGTAACGGCCTCGGCCGCGGTCACATACTCGCGCAGGCTCTGCTGCCGATAGACCTCGTTCTCAAGGTAGTCCAGCACAATGCTGAAACGGTCGGGCGCCACGTAGCCCACCAGGCGCACCAGCACCTCCGCGTCCTCTCCATAGAAGATCAGCGTCGGCGTGAACCGGGCGCCTTCCTGCACCGCGAAATCCTTCGCCCAGTGGGAACGTCCCTGAAAATCCCTGACCTCGTCGTCGCTCAGCACCTCCAGGCCAATCACGTCAAACGACGCCTGTAGGCGTTCCACCAGATCCTCCTGGGCGAACGTCCGGGTCAGCAGGGCATGACAGTAGCTGCAGGCGCGGGTGCCGAAGTACATCATCACGCCCTTCTTTCCGTCATCAATGGCGTCCTGCAGGTCCGCCTGGAAATCCAGCAGGCTCTCCTTGAACCAGGGAGGATGAATGGCCTCGAGAACCTCATTCCCGTCCGCGGATTGCGCCGCTGCCGTGGCCCAGGGCAGCAGGATGCACAGGACGATCATCAGGGCACTGATTCCCGGCACTCGACGTCTCATTGCTGAAAACCCTCCATCACATGTCCACCCGCCTCAGGACAGCATACCCCAGCGCCGGCAGCAGCGGGCGCAAGGACCACGCCCTCGCCAGGGACAGAAGTTCATGGAACCACCTCGGCCCAGGCCTTAGAATGGTCCGCCCACCAGAAAATTCCGGTCTCCCCATGTCCGATTCATTGCGCGAACAGCTCCTGAAGGCAGGGCTGGTAGACGAAAAGAAGCTGCGCCAGAGCCGCCAGGCCGGGAATAAGCACAAGGGCGGCCGAAAGCGAGACACCGGCCGTCGCGCACCGGGCGCAGACAAGGCCCGGGAGCAACAGGCGCAGCGCTCCAGGGAGCTGAACCGCAAGCAGCAGGAAGCCGCCCGGCGCAAGGCCCTGGCTGCCGAGATCGGCCAGATCGTGAGGGAACATCGGCTGTCGAGAGACGACGCCGACCAGGCATACCACTTCCCGCATGGCGACCGGATCCGTTCGGTCCACGTGACCGCCGAACAGCGTGACGGTCTGGCACGAGGGCGGCTGGGAGTGGTCACGTTCGCGGGCGGCTACGAACTCCTGCCGCAACAGGCACTCGAGAAGGTGCGTGAAAGGGATGCCGACCGCGTCGTCGTATTCAATGAACCGCACCACGAAAATGACACACCCCCGGCCGAGGACGATCCGTATGCCGGTTACGAGGTCCCCGACGACCTCATGTGGTAAACAGGGAGTACTGCGCTTGCCGACAGACGGAACCAACGGGGAGGATCGATGCCTGGATTGCAGCGGTGAGCGGCGGCGCCATCTCCTGCGCCTCGCGGTGCTGGGAACCCTCGCCGCGGTCGCAGTCATCGTGGCCATTCGCCAGCCCGTGGCCATCGCCGACGCGGTGGCCTGGGGAGAGGGGCTGGCCGACTATCCGACAACCATCGCGCTGATCATTCTGATCCAGGCCCTGCTGCTGGCACTGGCCCTGCCGGGGACCCTCATGCTGTGGGTCGTGGCCCCGTTCTACCCCCCGCTTGCGGCCGCCGCCATTCTGACCGCCGGCAGCACCGTGGGCGCACTGGGGGCGTACCTGGCCGCGGGATGGTTCGGTCGTCACTGGCATCCCGGTCCGACGGGACAGCGGGCGCTGAAGCTCCTCAGGCGCCAGGGCGATTTCGTGACACAGGTGGCCCTGCGCGTCCTGCCGGGCTTCCCCCATTCGGTGGTGAACTATGGTGCCGGATCCCTCAGGCTTCCCCTCGTGAGCTTCCTGGCCGCCGCGGCCATCGGACTGGGCATCAAGTGGACGGTATACGCCTTTGCAGTGGCGGCCCTGGTCCGACCCGGCCTGGATGGAGAGGGCATCGATCCGGTCTCGCTGCTGCCCCTGCTGGTCCTGGCGGTTCTGCTGGTGGGTGGCCGGTACCTGCGTTCCAGGCTGGGCTGACACCGGCGGCGCAACGCCGCACGAGGACCGTTTACCCGCCGCCGGATTCCACGTCAGCCTTTCCCCGCGGATCACCTGAACGGTAGGCCCGTTTCCAGTCGGCGTAGAGGTCCACCAACGCGGTCACCTGGGCTTCGTCGTACTCCCGCAGACCGCTCAGCACCAGCTTCTTCTCGCCGGTGCCCACCGCCTCGCCCTCGGCATGAATCACGAACTTCAGCCGGACATCGCCGCGCTTGCCGATGACGTCGAGCGAGGACCCCTCCAGGGTCAATGCCGGAGCGGCAAAGTCCTGACGATGGAGATCGAGGCTCATGCCTTCGTATATCACCAGCGGACGCTGCGGATTGATCATCACCCCGTGCCTGCGCATCAACGGCACCAGTACATGGGGGAAGGTCTGCCCGGAGAAGGCCACGTAGGCGCGGGCAAACTTCTCCAGCACGCGCGGGTCTTCAATGACCGGTCCTTCCCGGGTCACCCTGAGGCAGGCGCGGCCCGATGTGTCGGTGATCTCGAACGAAGCAGCCCGGGTATCGGGCAACAACAGGTCGACGTCAGCGCCCACCATGTCGGTAAAGGCGAAGTGCATACGCCGGCTGAGACCGTAGCGATCGAGCACCAGGGAGAACAGCAGATCCCCGGGCACCACGAACCGCTTCGCATCGGGATTGTGGATGGGGTTGAAATCGCCGGCGACTTCCTTGGCGAAACGACTGCCCTGCGCTGCGGAGATTCGTATTCGGTCTCCGTCGGAGACATGGAAGGCGTCAAGATACATGGTCGGGTCTTCGCTGCGGGCCATGGGAACGGTCAAACATTGTACATGGCCCCGCCGCGGGAACGGGACTCAACCGGCAGGTCGCTGGCTGAGCCAGGCGGCCAGCGCGTCCGGCTCCATGGGCCGCGCGATATGGTAACCCTGCGCGCTGTCACAACCGAGGATCTCCAGCAACTGCAGGATCTCCGCGTCCTCCACGCCTTCCGCCACCACCGTGTACCCCAGGTTGTGGGCAAGGTCCACGGTCGAGCGCACGATCACCGCGTCATTCTCGTCGTGACACATGTCCATGACAAAGGACTTGTCGATCTTGAGGGTGTGGAGAGACAGTTGCTTCAGGTAGGCGAGCGAGGAGTAACCCGTGCCGTAATCGTCGATGGCTATGGTGATGCCCCGATCGGCCAACCGCGCCAGCACCGCGCTGCACTTGTCCAGGTCGCCGGTGAGCAGGTTCTCCGTGATCTCGATCTCCAGGCATTCGGCCGGCGCTCCCGTGCGGGTCAGCAGAGCGAAGATACGCTCGGCCAAATCCGCCTGCTGAAAGGCCATCGCGTCCACGTTGACGGCGATTCGGACCCTCATGCCCTGCGCCCTCCAGTCCATGCACTGCCGCAGGGCCGCCTGCAGCACCCAGTCGGTCAGGGGATTGATCAGCCCGGTGCGTGATGCCATGGGCAGGAACTCGTCGGGATACAGCAATCCGTGCTTGGGATGCTGCCAGCGCACCAGCGCCTCCACGCCGGTCACGTGCCCCGACGCAAGATCCACCTTCGGCTGGTAATGCAGGCGAAGTTCCTCCTTTTCCAGGCCACGGCGCAGTTCGGTCATCAGCCTGAGACGCCGGGGCGTATGCGGGTCGTTTCCCGCATCGTAGAAACCAAAGCCAAGACCGGCGCGCTTGACGTCATACATCACCACGTCGGCGCGTCTCATGAGGCTGTCCACGCTCTCGCCGTGTTCGGGAAACAGCGCAATGCCGATGCTTGCCCCCAGCAAGAGGTCCTGCCCACCGACGCGAAACGGCGCCTTGAAGCACTCCAGCAGTTTCCCGGCCACCTTCTCGGCCGTCTTCCAGGCGGCCCCCATCTCCGGCAGAAGCACGGCGAACTCGTCGCCGCCCAGCCGGGCCAGGGTATCGGATTTGCGGAGCTTTCCGGCCAGTCGCCGCGCCACGGCGCGCAGCACTTCATCACCCACCGGGTGGCCCAGCGTATCGTTGATTTCCTTGAAGTGATCCAGGTCCATGATCATCAGGGCCACCTGCCTGACCGGACGGCTGCGCCGGGCCACGGCAAGGGCATGACTCAGGCGGTCCAGCAACAGGGTACGGTTGGCGAGGCCCGTCAGGCTGTCCGTGGTGGCCAGGGTGTGCAGGCGTTCAAGCGTGCGCTTCGCCTCCGTGGCGTCCTCCATGAGGCCGTCAATCCGGACCACCCGGCCGGCATCATCGGTGAACGGGCGGAACACGCGCCTGAACCACTGCAGCTTGCCGTCCGGCGATCGTACCCGGCTCTCCACTTCCACGTCGCGACCGTCCAGGGCCTTTTGCCATGCCGCGCGCACCGCCTCGCGGTCCTCCTCCAGCGTCCAGTTCAGGCACGGGATCGGCAGTTCCACGTCCAGATCGCAGATGCGGCGGCTACTGGGGCTCACGTACAGGGGCCTGTTGTTGACCACGTCCACGGACCAGAGCACCTGGGGCAGATTGGACAGCAGGCTGGTGATCTGCTCCTGCAACATATGCACCTTGTTGCGCTCGTTGCTCACCTGCTCCAGCGCGGCGTCCCAGTAGCCTTCCAGCATCAGGCCCATGTCACGGAACAGAAAACGGGTCACGGCATTTTCGAGCTCACTCCGTTCGGCATCCGGAATCCGCTCACTGTCAGCGATACGCTCGCGCAGATGATCCCAATAGAGCAGGTAGGCCCCCATGACCCATACGGGCTCCACACCAAACCGGTAGTGCACGTCGCCGATGTGGGCCAATCGCTGCGAGGAGTCCTCGTCGGTGCGCCCGGAGAGCAGGCGCCAAAGATGTGCCAGCTGGGAGGCCACCAGGGAATCGATCTCGCCCCCGGCCGCCTGGAAGCGCTCGAGGATCTGCGCGGTGGCGGGGTAACTCAGCAGATAGGCGTAGAAGACCTTTGCGAAGCGCTCACTGCCCTGCAGCAACGCGTCGTGGTGACGCGCAAGCAGCCGGCGATCCCGCTCGCCGATGCCCAGAAACTGCGCGAACGCCTCGTGAATGTCCCGGTTCGAGTAGAAACGCGGCCGCGCGGACCCCGTCTCCCTGTTGGAGGAACTGGACGGCATGACAACCCCTTCGGTGGTAATTCCCTTATCTAACGTAAGGGTAATTTCTGAAATGCTGGCGTGGACTATGCACGAAACGGTCCGCCCTCGCCAGCTTTCCCCTGGCCCGCATGTCTCGCCGGGCGGATATCGGCCAGTACGCAACAGGCTGACTTATAAAGAGAATATCTTGGAACGGATGCTCCGAATTGGCGATCCGGTCAGAAAGCCGCGGTGACAGTGTGTACATCGCCGTCAGGCGAAACGTCCCGGGATCCGTGGGTCAGGGACCCTGCGAGACGGTGCCGAAGAGGTGCCAGAGCATGTAGCCGCCATAGACCGCCAGCATCAGGCCGGCCAGCAGGGTGACGGCCCGCGGTCCCTTCTGTTCGGGGATCTCAATCCCCTGGCGGCGCAGGCGCCGATTGTGCAGGTAGCGCTGCACCCGCCACCAGACGAAGGCCACCAGAATGAGAAATGTGAGTATTCTGAGCACTGTGTGAAACGGACTCCCGGACCACCGCGTGAAGCGGCGCCCATGATACGCCATCACGCCGGCCCCGACAGAATTGCTCAACGGAACTCGCCGCCGGTGATGCGCTCCGCCTCGTCGAAGCGCGCGAAGTAGCGGCTGTTGTCCGTACGGTATTCCTGTGTCGTGATGTCGCCCCGCATCACCAGCATCACGTCGGGATAGACCCGGCGGAAATCCTCCGCTGTCGGCCGGGTGGCGATGAACGCCTCGAATGCCGCCATGTCGGTGACCCGACCCGGCCGCACCTCGACCGGCGTGCCCTCATGGTCATCAACCGCTTGCGGCGCACATCCGGCGCCGGCGGCCCAGATGACGCAGGCCAGCAACACGCCGACGAAGGTGATCCTGCTTCTGCAAATGGCGTACATTTTCTGCTCCGGCCCAATCTCAACTCACCATATCACCTGATAACACCCGTGACGCTCTCCGCCAGCAAATCGAACCCGACACCATGAGCACGGGGCACTCGAGCCCGGACACGTTCCTGCACCGATACCCGATCACCGTCATCGTACTGGCGCAGCTTTTCGGGACCTCCCTGTGGTTCAGCATCAACGGGGTGGCCCTGTCGCTGCAGCGGGAAACCGGGATGAGCGAGGCCGACCTCGGGCTGCTCACGGTGGGCGTGCAGGCCGGCTTCATCACCGGCACAGTGCTGCTCGCAGCCACGGGTCTCGCCGACCGCGTTCGCGCCAGCCGCCTGTTCACCCTGGCCGCCGTCACCGGCGCCCTGGTCAACGGCGCTTTCATTCCCGCCGCCCACGACCTGCACGCCGCATGGCTGCTGCGCTTTGCCACCGGCCTGTGCCTTGCCGGCATCTATCCCCTGGGCATGAAGCTCGTTGTGAGCTGGACACCCAAACACGCGGGTCTCGCCCTGGGCTGGCTGCTGGGCATGCTCACCCTGGGCATCGCCCTGCCCCACCTGTTGCGCGGGGCCACCCTGGAACTGCACTGGCAGTGGCCGCTCCTGATTGCCTCGCTCCTGGCCCTTGCGGCAGCGGTGATGGTGCACCGACTCGGAGACGGCCCCCACCTGCCCCCGACCGCCGGATCCGGCCCGCCCTGGGCCGGACTCGCCGCCTTCGCCCGCCGGCCCTTCCGGGCCGCGGCCTTCGGCTACTTCGGCCACTGCTGGGAGCTGTTCGCCTTCTGGACCCTGGCGCCCCTGCTGGTGCTCCGGGAGATCACCCGCCTGGACTGGCCGGTTCACTGGCTGCCATGGCTGGCATTCGGTGTCATCGCCGTGGGTGGCGCGGGCTGCGTGCTGGGCGGGCGCATCAGCCGCAGTACCGGCAGCCTCTCCGTGGCCCGCTGGGCCCTGGGCATATCAGGCAGCCTGTGCCTGCTCTACCCCTGGCTGGGCGGACTGCCCCCCGTGCTGCTGCTCTGCCTGCTGCTCGTCTGGGGATTCACCGTGATCGCCGATTCCCCCCAGTTCACGGCGCTGGCCTCGCTCAGCGCACCCCGCGACCGTCTGGGCGCGGCGCTGGCCCTGATGAATGCCATCGGGTTCGGACTCACGATTCCTTCCATTGCCGTGGTGACCCGCCTGTGGCCCGACAATGAACTGGCCGTGCTCTGGCTGATGCTGCCGGGACCGGTGCTGGGCCTGTGGGCCCTGAGTCGCGTGGGCGCCGCCGATTACGCCCGGGCACCCTGACCCATTGGATGTACGCGAGACAGGCCCCGGACAGCCGCTGCCGGATCGAACTATGATGACCCGAAACAGCAGCGAAGAGAGCCCCGACCATGGCCGACAAACCCGCCGTACTCGTGACCCGCAAGCTTCCGGATGCGGTCGAGGCACGCCTCGATCGCGACTATGATGCGCGCCTCAATGCAGACGACAGGCTCTACTCCGGCGAGGAACTGATCGAACGGTCCACGGGTGCCGTGGCCGTCATCCCCTGCCATACGGAGAAGCTGAGCGCCGGCGTGATCGAACGGCTGCCGGAAACCGTACGCGCCATCTGCAGCTTCTCCGTGGGCTACGACCACATCGACCTGAATGCGGCAAAGGCGCGGGGTATCGTGGTGACCAACACGCCGGACGTGCTCAGCGACGCAACCGCTGAAATCGCCATGCTCCTGCTGCTTGGCGCCGCGCGCAGGGCCTTCGAGGGTGAGCGTGAAATCCGCACCGACACCTGGGCGGAATGGAGCGCCATCCACAACCTGGGCATCCAGGTCACCGGCAAGCGCCTCGGCGTTGTCGGCATGGGCAGGGTTGGACGCATCATGGCGCGGCGTGCGCGCGGGTTCGACATGGAGATCCATTACCACAACCGCCGCAGACTGCCCCCGGAGGTGGAGGAAGGCGCCATCTTTCACGAGCGCGTCGAGGACATGCTGCCCCATTGCGACTTTCTCTCCATCCATTGCCCCGCCACGCCGGACACCCGTCACCTGCTGAACGCGGCACGCATCGCACTGCTGCCGGAATCCGCGGTGGTGGTCAATACGTCACGGGGTGCCGTGGTGGACGACGACGCACTGATTGCCGCGCTGCGCTCGGGTCGGCTGTTTGCCGCGGGGCTCGACGTGTTCAACAACGAGCCGCACATCGATCCCCGCTACCGGGAACTGCCCAATACCTTCCTGTTGCCGCACATCGGCAGCGCCACCCGGGAGACCCGTGACGCCATGGGCTTTCGCGCCCTGGACAACCTCGACGCCATTGTCGCCGGACGCGAACCCCGCGACCGGCTCGTGTGAACGGCGCGCTTCAGTCCTCGCGCGCCGTGACTTCCAGCAGGTGATAGCCGAACTGGGTCCTGACCGGCCCCTGCACCTCGTTGACCGGCGCGGAGAACACCACCTGATCGAACTCGGGCACCATCTGCCCGCGCCCGAACGACCCCAGTTCCCCGCCCTGCTTGCCGGAAGGACAGGACGAGTACTCCTTCGCCAGCGCGGCGAAGTCTTCGCCCCCCTGGATACGGGCTTTGAGTTCGTTGCACAGCTCTTCGGAGTCCACAAGGATGTGTCGCGCGCTTGCCGTCGCCATGGTGTCTCGCCTTTGAATGGATGAATGGGGAGCCCATTGTGGTGCATGGGCTGTTTCATGAAAACCTTTTCACCACGAAGCGCACGAATAAAAAGACATTTCTAAAAGACATTTCTCTCGCAAAGGCGCGAAGCCCGCAAGGAAGATACATGATATAGAAACTATGAAGGGCC
>NZ_MVBK01000077.1:0-9484 GCF_002000365.1 Thioalkalivibrio denitrificans
GGCCCTTCATAGTTTCTATAGATTGCCTTCGCGGGCTTTGCGTCTTTGCGAGAGATACATATTTTTCTGTTCCGGGTTAAACGTCCTTCAGAGTACTCAAACTACAGCGTCGCCGAGGCATAATCCGCGAGGCGGGAGCGTTCGCCGCGGGTGAGGGTCATGTGGCCGCTGTGTTCCCATTGCTTGAAACGGTCCACCACGAAGGTGAGGCCGGAGGTGGTCTCGGTCAGGTAGGGCGTGTCGATCTGGGCGATGTTGCCCAGGCAGACCACCTTGGTGCCGGGGCCGGCACGGGTGATGAGCGTCTTCATCTGCTTCGAGGTCAGGTTCTGGGCCTCGTCCAGGATGATGAAGCGGTTGAGGAACGTGCGCCCGCGCATGAAGTTCAGCGAGCGGATCTTGATGCGGCTCTTGAGCAGGTCGTTGGTGGCGGCGCGGCCCCAGTCGCCCCCGATCTCCGACTTGGTGAGCACCTCGAGATTGTCCATGAGCGCGCCCATCCAGGGCGTCATCTTCTCCTCTTCGGTGCCCGGCAGGAAGCCGATGTCCTCACCCACCGGCACGGTCACCCGGGTCATGATGATTTCCTTGTAGATGTTTTCTTCCAGGGTTTGCGCCAGGCCCGCTGCCAGTGTAAGCAACGTCTTGCCGGTGCCCGCGGCCCCCACCAGGCTCACGAAGTCGATCTGCGTATCCATCAACAGGTTCAGGGCGAAGTTCTGTTCCCGGTTGCGGGCGTTGATGCCCCACACGGTATGCCGGGGATTGAGGTAATCCATCGGTGTCTCGATCTCCGCCGTGTCGGCACCCACGCTGCGCACCAGCGCGGAAAACGGCTCCTCCCCGCCCAGGTGCAGGAACTGGTTGGGAAACCACTGACCCACCAGGGGTCCGTGGATGCGGTAGCAGGTCCGGCCGCTCTCCTGCCAGGACTCCATGGCCCTGCCGTGGGTCTCCCAGAAATCGTCGGGCAACTCGCTGCGTCCGCTGTAGAGGAGATTGACGTCGTCGAGGACCTGGTCGTTGAAATAGTCCTCCGCATGGATTCCCAGCACGGCCGCCTTGATGCGCAGGTTGATGTCCTTGGATACCAGGGTGATATCCACATCGGGGCGCTCCTGCTGCAGGGCCAGGGCGGTGCCGAGGATGGTGTTGTCCGGCGTATTGCCCGGCAGGCTGTCGGGCAGATGAGCCGGCATGGCCCGGGTCTGGAAGTACAGCCTTCCGCTGCCGCCGAAGGCGGCCTCCGAGAGGCTCTCGCTGTTCAGGGGCAGGCCCTGGGCGATCTCGGCGTGACTGGCGTCGCTCATCATTTCATCGATGAAGCGGCTGACCTGACGCACGTTGCGCGCCACTTCGGACACCCCCTTCTTGCCCCGGTCCAGTTCCTCCAGCACCACCATGGGCAGATAGATGTCATGTTCCTGGAAGCGAAACAGCGCGGTCGGATCGTGCATCAGGACGTTGGTATCGAGCACGAACAGGCGTTTGCCGCGGATCTCCTTTTTTACCATTGAACGGCTCCTGGCAGTGGTGCGTGGGCAGGACAAAAAACGCCGCAGCCTCGTGCTGGAGGTGCGGCGTCGGTAATGGCTTGTTGTGTTTGTGTGCGAGCGGGCCGCAGTCTCATATCTTCTATAGCTCGCCGATCGCCTCCAGGACCTCGTCCACGTGGCCGGGGACCTTCACCTTGCGCCACTCCCGGCGCAGTACCCCGTCCTTGTCGATCAGAAAGGTGCTGCGCTCGATGCCGCGCACCTGCTTGCCGTACATGTTTTTCATCTTGATTACGTCGAAGAGCTTGCACAGGCGTTCGTCCTCGTCGGAGAGAAGGTCGAAGGGGAATTCGTATTTCGCCTTGAATTTCTCGTGGGACTTGAGGCTGTCCCGCGAGACACCGAGTACGGCCACCTTCTTGCGTTTGAGCTTGTTATAGGCCTCGGTAAAGTCCTTGCCCTCCGTCGTGCAGCCCGAGGTGTCGTCCTTGGGATAGAAATACAGCACCACGTGCTGCTTCCCCTTGAAGTCCGACAGGCGCACGGTCTTGTCGCCGGTGGCCGGGCATTCGAAGTCGGGGACGGGTTTGTTGGGGGCGACCTTTGGCATTGATGGCTCCTGTGGTTTGGGAGGGTACCCAGCCATGCGGTTTCAACCCGCAAAGGATGAAGGCAGAAGGTTGAAGGTGGAATGAAGGCCCTTGACAGACCGTTCGGGTCAAGCAGGCTCTGCCTTCATCCTTCATCCTTCATCCTTCATCCTTCATCCTTCATCCTTCATCCTTCACCCTTTAATCGGCTCTATCACCCCATCCAGGTTCAACTCGTCGCAGAAATCGAGGAAGTCGTCGCGCAGGGTGGCGATGTGCTCGGAGGCGGGTATCTCCACCGTGAGGTGGGCGGCGAACATGGGCGTGGCGGTGTGTGCGGCGTTGTAGGCATGGGTGCTCATTTCCTGGATGTTGATGCTGCGAGCGGAGAAGAATCCCGCAAGCTGGTGCACGATGCCGGGCTGGTCCAGTGCCACCACGTCGACACCGTAGGGCAGACATCGCTCCGGGTGCTTGCGGGGGCCCGTGCGCTGGGTGTTGATCTCCAGGGCGCCCTGTTCGCGCAGGCCGTTCAGCGCGTTCTCCAGACGGCTCAGCGTGTTCCAGTTGCCGGTGGTGAGCATGATCACGGCGAAACTGCCGCCGAGCACGCTCATGCGGCTGTCCTCGATGCTGCAACCGCTCTCCAGCACCGCCCGCGACAGGCTCTCCACCAACCCGGGGCGGTCCTCGCCGATGGCCGAGACGACCAGGTGCGTGCTGCGGTTCTGGCTGGTTTTGGGGGTCATGGCCGGCGGTTCCGGGCGGGGCGTGTCGGCTTCAAGCGTACCAGTTTGCGGCCGCCCTGCGCTACGTTTGCGCAGGCGTTCGGGTCGCTTGATCCCGGGGCCGCGCGCTGAGTACCATGTCCCACTTGTATTGAGCGGAGAATCCGATGTTTCACGGCAGTATGGTGGCCCTCGTGACGCCCATGGACGAGGACGGATCGGTTTCCGAGGCGTCCCTTGCAAGGCTGATCGAGTTCCATCTGGAACAGGGTACGGACGCCATCGTTGCCGTGGGCACCACCGGAGAATCGGCCACCCTGGATTTCGATGAGCACTGCCGGGTCATCGGCCAGGTGGTGCGCATGGTGGCCGGGCGCATACCGGTGATTGCGGGGACCGGCGCCAATTCCACCTCCGAGGCCATCGAGCTGACGCGCTGCGCCATGCAGGCCGGGGCGGACGCCTGTCTGCTGGTCACCCCCTATTACAACAAGCCCACCCAGGAAGGCTTGTACCGCCATCATCGGGCGGTAGCCGAGGCGGTGCCGATCCCGCAGATCCTGTACAATGTACCTGGCCGCACGGCCGTGGACATGCACAATGACACGGTGGTGCGCCTCGCGGAGATTTCCAACATCGTCGGTCTAAAGGACGCGACCGGTGACCTGGACCGGGCCCGCGACCTGGTGGCCCGTTGCGGCGAACGCATTGACCTGTTCAGCGGCGATGACGCCACCGGCATGGAGTTCATGCTGCTCGGTGGCCGGGGTGTGATCTCCGTGACGGCCAACGTGGTGCCCGGCGAGATGCGCCGTTTATGTGATGCTGCGCTGCGCGGTGACCGGACCGCGGCGGAGGAGATCAACCAGCGCATCGACCCGCTGCACCAGGCGTTGTTTTTGGAGGCCAACCCGATCCCGGTCAAGTGGGCCCTCCATGAAATGGGTCTGATCCCCGCGGGCATCCGCCTGCCGCTGACCCCCTTGTCCGAGTCCTGTCGCACGCCGCTGAGGCAGGCCCTGCAGGCGGCGGGCGTCACCTTAAACACCTGATACCGGAACTCATGCAAGCCAAACCCCTGTCGTCCGTTTCCCTTGCGGGGATCCTTGTCCCCGTGCTCGTCATCTCACTCGCAGGCTGCGGCATGCTCGGAGACCGCCGGGACACCGCCCACGAAGGTGCCCAGAGCGGCCGTGCCCTGGAGATCCCGCCGGATCTGCTGCCGCCTGAACTGGATGCCACTTACCGGGTACCGCCCCGTGAGGACGGGCGCGTCAGTGCCGTGGAAGCGGAGCGACGCCAGCAGCAGCCCAGCGGAATCCTTGGCGCTGCGCCCGCCCCCGATGTCACGGCGGACCGCGTAGCGCTCAGGGAGATCGGCGAGATGAGCGTGCGCCGGGAAGGCAGCATCCGGTGGCTGGAGGTGCGCGCAGCCCCGGACGAACTGTGGCAGGGATTGCGCTCCTTCTGGCGGGACCAGGGTTTCGACCTGGTGCGCGACGAACCGGCTGTCGGGGTCATGGAAACCGACTGGAAGGAAAGCGAGGCCGGCGTGGATATCGGCGAGTTCCGCGCGGCGTTGGGTCGCGTGCTGGGCACGCGGCATGATGCCGGGTACCAGGACAAGTTCCGCGTCAGGCTTGAGCGCGACGACGACGGCCTCACCAGCGTGTTCATTGCCCACCGCGGCGTTGAACAGACGGTGGACGATCCGCAGGTGGGCGGCATCCGTTGGGCTATGCGTCCCGCCGATCCCAACCTGGAGGCCGAGATGCTCACCCGCCTGATGGTGTTCCTGGGGCGGGACGAAGACGAGGTGCGCGGCATCGTGGACCACGTCGCCGACACCGGACCCAGTGTGCGTGAGCGGCAGGTGGACGGCGAACCCGTCCTGGAGATGCGCGGTGAATACACGCGGGTCTGGCGGCAGGTGGGCCTGAGCCTGGACCGCGCCGGTCTGCTGGTGGACGATCAGGACCGCCGCAACGGCATATTCCATGTGACCTACAGCCCGCACGTGACCGGCTCCCGCGGCGGAGTGTTCGCACGCATGTTCCGCCGGGATCCCGTTGGCGGTGACGGGCGCTACCAGATCCGCCTGGTCCAGGACGACAGCTGGGTGCGGATCACGGCCCGGGATCGCGAGGGTGAGCCCCTGCGTACCGGTGATGCCCGTACCGTGCTTGAACTGCTGCGCGACGAGATCCGCTGACGCCGTGTCGGCCGGGCGTAAACGCGCACCGAGCGGCTCCTGGCAATCGGCATCCGTGCCGGACACGGTCTGCACTGCCACCGGCGGAGGTTCACCCCGTGGCCACGGCTGATTCCGGGCCGGTGCGCGGCGTCCGCTTCGCTTCCCTGGGCAGCGGCAGTCGTGGCAACGGCCTGGTGATCTGTACCGGGCGCACCCGGGTGATGGTGGATTGCGGGTTCTCCGTATCCGAGGTCGTGCGCCGGCTGGCGCGATTGTCCATGACCCCCGATTCCATCGACGCCGTGCTGATCACCCACGAACACAGCGATCACGTGGGTGGCGCGGCGGCGTTTTCCCGCCGTTTCGCCAAGACGGTGTGGCTGACGGCGGGTACGTTGAACGCCCTGAGGGACACCGCGTTCCACGCGACCCGGATCTTCCATGCCCACCAGCGCCTGGCCATCGGCGACCTGCAGGTCGAGCCCTATCCGGTGCCCCATGACGCCCGCGAGCCGTGCCAGTTCATGTTCAGCGACGGCGACAAAAGACTGGGGTTGCTTACCGACGCGGGTTCCGTGACGCCGCACATGCAGCGCACCCTGGATGGTTGTGATGCCTTGCTGCTGGAGTGCAATCACGATGCGCAGATGCTCGCCGCTGGCCCCTACCCGGAGCCGCTCAAGCGCAGGGTGGGCGGAGGCCTGGGCCACCTGGCCAATCACCAGGCCGAGGCACTGCTCGCCGCCCTGGACACCTCGCGGCTGCGCCACGTGATCGGCATGCACCTGTCCGAGAAGAACAACACCGAGGCCCTCGCCCTGGAAAGCCTCTCACGTGCCCTGGGCTGCACCCCGGACTGGCTGGACGTGGCTAGGCAGGACGAGGGGTTTGGTTGGCGGGTGGTTTGACGGACCGCACCGTATGCGGCAACAAGAAAAAGCGAACCGCGAAGGGCGCGAAGGTATGCGCGAAGGGCGCCAGGGAAGGTCTATCGATCAGAAGTCCTTTGCGTCCTTAGCGCATACCTTCACGACCTTTCCGGTTTGGCTTTACGGCGCAGGTATGTGGGACCCCGGTATAACCGCCTTCATAACCGAATCGGCATGTGGGCACCCCATCCCCACTTCCCAATTCACACTTCGTACTTATCCTTCCTTGTCCTTCTCTATCAGCGCGTAGGCCGAGTGGTTGTGGATGGACTCGAAGTTCTCCGATTCCACCGAGTAGGCGGTGATGCGCTCGTCGGCGTTGAGCCGGGCGGCCACGTCGCGGACCATGTCTTCCACGAACTTGGGGTTGTCATAGGCGCGCTCGGTGACGTGCTTTTCGTCGGGGCGCTTGAGCAGGCCGTAGAGTTCACAGGAGGCCTCGCTCTCCACCAGGTCGATGATCTCCTCGATCCAGACGAAATCCCGCACGCGGGCGTTGACGGTGACGTGCGAACGCTGGTTGTGGGCACCGCGCTCGGAGATCCCCTTGGAGCAGGGGCACAGGCTCGTTACCGGCACCACCACCTTGATGTTCATCTGCGCGGCGCCGTCGTGGATCTCGCCGATGAAGGTGACGTCGTAGTCCATCAGGCTCATCACGCCTGAAACCGGGGCGCGCTTGTTGACGAAATAGGGGAAGCTCATCTCGATATGGCCCGAGCCCGCCTCCAGGCGCTCGGCCATCTCGTGCAGCATCTGCTTGAAGGACTGCACCGTGATTTCGCGCTCGTGGTTGTTGAGGATCTCCACGAAGCGCGACATGTGGGTGCCCTTGAAGTCATGGGGCAGGTTCACATACATGTTGAAGCGCGCGACGGTGTGCTGCTCGCCGCCGTCACGGTCGCTGACCCGCACCGGGTGGCGGATGTCCTTGATACCCACCTTGTTGATGGGAATCCGGCGGGTGTCGGCGCTGGCCTGCACGTCCGGCATGCCGCTGGAGATGACCTTGGGGGCAACTGTACTCATGAATTCTTCCGGTGTTCGTATCGTTAGTCTTCTTCAGTGTACCGGACGCAGGCCCGCTCGGTCTCCCACAGCGTGATGGCATGCACCCGAACCCGGGGCCCGTTGAGCTTGTCGGCCATTTCCCGGTAGAACCAGGCGGCGATGTTCTCCGCCGTCGGGTTGACCTCCCGAAAGGGCTCCAGGTCGTTCAGATAGCGATGGTCCAGGCGTCCGGCAATTTCTCTGGCAGCCTGCTTGATGTCGCGAAAGTCCAGGCCCATGCCCACGTCATCGAGGCGCGTGGCCACCACCTCCGCCTCCACCTTCCAGTTGTGGCCGTGCATGCGGCTGCAGGCCCCGGGGTACTCGCGGAGCGTGTGGGCGGAGGCGAAGTCGGTGACGACGCGGAGGGTGTACTTGGCGGCCATGTGTAATCTTTAGTAAAACGCTAGGATATTACCCGGGCGCGGGGATCACTGCAATCCTGCTCGCCCTTCCCCTGGTCCGCCAGACGCCGGCGGACCGCGGCCAGGATGCCCGGGGTATCGAGTCCGGCCTCGCTCAGAAGTTCCTCCCGGGTGCCGTGTTCCTGGAAGTGGTCCTGCAGGCCCAGGTTGAGCACGGGCACCGTCAGCCGGCACCGCTGCAGCGCCTCGTTGACCGCGCTTCCGGCCCCGCCCGCCACGGCGTTGTCCTCGATCGTAACCACCAATTCATGGCCCTCGGCGGCCTCGCGGATGACGGCCTCGTCCAGCGGCTTGACGAAGCGCATGTTGATCACCGTGGCATCCAGCGTTTCGCCCGCCTCCAGTGCCGGGGCGAGTACGGCACCGAAGCACAGCATGGCCACCCGCCGGCCATGGCGCCGGATCTCGGCGCGGCCCACCGGCAGGGGTTCGAGCGTCGGCTCCACGGCCACGCCGGGCCCCTTGCCGCGCGGGTAGCGCACCGCCGCGGGGCCGTCCAGGAGGAAGCCGGTGGTGAGCATGCGCCGGCACTCGTTCTCGTCGGCGGGGGCCATGATGGTCATGTTGGGCAGGCAACGCAGGTAGCTCAGGTCGAAGCTGCCGGAATGGGTGGGTCCGTCCGGACCCACCAGTCCCGCCCGGTCGATGGCCAGCAGCACGGGCAGATCCTGCAGCGTGACATCGTGAATGAGCTGATCGTAGGCACGCTGCAGGAAGGTGGAATAGATGGCCACCACGGGCTTCATGCCTTCGCAGGCGAGCCCGGCGGCCAGGGTGAGGGCATGCTGCTCGGCGATGCCCACGTCGAAGTAGCGCGCCGGGAAGCGTTCCGAGAAGTCCACCAGGCCGGAGCCTTCCCGCATGGCAGGTGTGATGGCCATGAGTTTGGGGTCTGTCTCGGCCATGTCGCACAGCCACTGGCCGAAGACCCGAGTGTAGGTGGGGTTCCCGGGGCCGCCGGACGGGGCGAGTCCTACCTCGGGGTCGAACTTGCCCACCCCGTGGTAGCCGCAGGGATCCTGTTCGGCGGGGCTGTAGCCGTGGCCCTTGCGGGTGACCACGTGCAGCAGGCGCGGTCCGGGAAGGGCCTTGAGATTCTTCAGGGTTTTCAGGAGCGACGGCAGATCGTGTCCGTCGATGGGGCCGTAATAATTGAAACCCATCTCCTCGAACAGGGTGCCGGGCACGATCATGCCCTTGACGTGTTCCTCGGCGCGGCGCATGAACTCGCGCATGGGCGGCATGTGGTCCAGCACCCGCTTGCTGCCTTCGCGCACCGTGGAGTAGAAGGACCCGGACAGCACCCGGGCCAGGTAATTGTTCATGGCGCCCACGTTGGGCGAGATGGACATCTCGTTGTCGTTGAGCACCACCAGCAGGTCGGCCTTCTCGTCACCGGCGTGATTGAGGGCCTCGAAGGCCATGCCGGCGGTCATGGCGCCATCCCCGATGACGGCCACCGTGTGCCGGTCCTCGCCCTTCTGGCGCGCTGCCAGCGCCATCCCCAGCGCCGCGCTGATGGACGTGCTGGAATGACCGGTGCCGAAGGTGTCATAGGGGCTCTCGGCGCGCCGCGGGAAGCCCGCCAGCCCCCCTTTCCGGCGCAGACTGGGCATGGCCTCGCGCCGCCCGGTGAGAATCTTGTGGGGGTAGCTCTGGTGACCCACGTCCCATACCAGCCGGTCTTCGGGGGTGTTGAAGACGTAGTGCAGGGCGATGGTCAGCTCCACGCTTCCCAGATTGGAGGCCAGATGCCCCCCTGTGCCAGACACGGATTCCAGCAGAAAGGCCCGCAACTCGCGAGCAAGTACCGTCAGTTCGGAGGCAGGCAGTTCCCGCAGGTCGGACGGTGCGCTGATGCTGGAAAGCAGGGGATAGGGCGCTGGTTGGGTCATGGAGAGGAAATGCGGCAAAGAAAATAATTATGACACGAGAGACAAGAGTCAAGATACAAGATACAAGAGGCGGCATGCGGTCGCCGAAACGGCTGTCGGGCCAGGGTGATCTTACTTGCCTCTTGTCTCTTGCATCTTGTCTCTAGCCCGCATATTTCATCAAGGATCGCGAATGAT
>NZ_MVBK01000077.1:9497-22980 GCF_002000365.1 Thioalkalivibrio denitrificans
GAAATATGCGGGCTAGCGCCTTAATTCATCCGCTCAACGATATAGCGGGCGATCCAGCGCAGCAGGTCGGCCTCGGGGCCGAAGTCCTCGATGGCGGAAAGGGCGCGCTCTACCAGGGCGCGGGCCTCCTCCCGGGAGGCCTCCAGGCCGATCAGGGCCGGGTAGGTGGGCTTGTTCAGGGCCCGGTCGGCGCCCTGGGCCTTGCCCAGAGTCTCGGTGTCGCCTTCCTCGTCCAGGATGTCGTCCCGGATCTGGAAGGCCAGCCCCACGCTCTTGGCGAAGCGGTCCAGCTGTTCCAGCCGCCCCTCGTCCGGGGCATCGGCGCTCAGACCGCCCAGCAGCACGCTGGCGCGGATCAGGGCCCCGGTCTTGTGGACGTGCATGTCCTCGAGCTGCGCAATGTCCAGCACACGGCCCACCGCGGCCAGGTCAATGGCCTGGCCGCCGGCCATGCCCCGCGAGCCGGCGGCACGGGCCAGCAGTTCGGTCATGCGCAGCCTGCGCTCGGGGTTCGGGATCATGTCCGGATCGGTGGCCAGGATCTGAAAGGCCAGGGCCTGCATGGCGTCGCCGGCCAGTATGGCCATGGCCTCGTCGAAGGCCTTGTGGCAGGTGGGCTTGCCCCGGCGCAGATCGTCATCATCCATGGCCGGCAGGTCGTCATGGATGAGGGAGTAGACATGGATGAGTTCCACGGCGCAGGCGGGGCCGTCCAGGCGGCCTGGGTTCGCGCCCATGGCCCTGCCCCCGGCATGCACGAGGATCGGGCGCACCCGCTTGCCGCCACCCAGCGCCGAGTAGCGCATGGCCTCGTGAAGCCGGGCGGGATGGGTGCGCGCCGGGGGAATCCAGCGATCCAGCGCCTCCTCCACGCGTTCGCGCACCGCCGCGACGTCCTGCTCGCCGCTCACGCGTCGTCCCGCTCGTCGGTATCCGCGGCCCGTGGGGTGTCCAGATCCTCTTCCTCGCCGCTTTCCGTCAGCACCCGCACCTTCTGCTCGGCGTCCTGCAACGCCCGCTGGCACTGGCGGGCCAGGGCGATGCCGCGTTCGAACTCCTTGAGGGAGGCCTCGAGGCTCAGTTCCCCCTGTTCCATGCGTTCCACCAGGGATTCCAGCTCGCCCAGGGCCTGCTCGAAATCTGCCGGTGCGGCGGGTGGGGTTTTCTTGGTCAAGATCAACACTCCCGAAAAGGTTCTAGAGTATAAGGAATCCCGTGGGGGCCCGACAGCCCGTTGCAGGGCCTTGAAACTGGCGGGTTGACCACCATGAATCCCTATGTGGGCCCGGGACGGGTCTGGTCCGAAACTGCCCGTCGTTCAAGCCCGACCCGGTTGACATCGATTTAGACTTTGTCTAAAGTATGCGCACGTTTTAGAACCATTCTAAATCGTGTGTTTCCCACTCAACCCACAGCTGAAGACGGAGAACCACTATGGAACTCAAAGGCAGCAAGACCGAGCAGAGCCTGAAGGAGGCCTTTGCCGGCGAATCCCAGGCCAACCGCCGTTACCTGTACTTCGCGGCCAAGGCCGACGTGGAGGGTTACAACGACGTGGCGACCGTGTTCCGCTCCACCGCCGAAGGTGAGACCGGCCACGCACACGGCCACCTGGAATACCTGGAAGCCTGCGGTGACCCCGCCACCGGCCTGCCCTTCGGTGGCACTGAGGCCAACCTGAAGACCGCCATTGCCGGCGAGACCCACGAGTACACCGACATGTACCCGGGCATGGCCAAGACCGCCCGCGAAGAAGGCTTCGACGAAGTGGCGGACTGGTTCGAGACGCTGGCCAAGGCCGAGCGTTCCCACGCCAACCGTTTCCAGAAGGCCCTGGATACCCTGGGTTCCTGACAAGCGGCACCCGCCAGGGCCGGTTCGCCGGCCCTGGCACTTTCCGATCCCCGAATTTCCACACGGCAGCCGTTGGGAGAGGCCGAGATGTCCGCACCCGTTGAAGGTCAAAGAGAAGGCAGTCTGGAAGCGCCCACCCGTCATCCCCTCAACTGGCGCGACCCCGAGTTCTACAACGAGGACTCGCTCATGCAGGAACTGGAGCGGGTCTACGATATCTGCCATGGTTGCCGTCGCTGCGTGAGTCTGTGCAACTCGTTTCCCACCCTGTTCGACCTGGTGGACGAGTCGGAGACCATGGAGGTGGACGGAGTCGCCAAGAGCGACTTCTGGAAGGTGGTGGACCACTGCTACCTGTGCGACCTCTGTTACCTGACCAAGTGCCCCTACGTTCCCCCGCATCCCTGGAACGTGGACTTCCCGCACCTGATGCTGCGTGCCAAGGCCGTGCGCTACAAAAAGGAAGGTGCAAAGGCCAGCCACAAGCTCATGTCCTCCACCGATACCGTCGGAAAACTGGCGGGCATCCCGGTGGTGGCCCAGGCGGTCAATGCCGCCAACCGCATGAAGCCCGTGCGCAAGGTGCTGGACAAGGTGATGGGCGTGCATCCCGACGCCATCCTGCCCGAGTACCACAGCCGGACCGGGCGCAAGCGTCTGAAGCATCATCGCTCCTCCGGCACGCCCGAGGCGGTGGGCCGCACCAGGGGCCAGGTGGCCCTGTTCGCCACCTGCTACGGCAATTACAACGAACCGCATATCGTCGAAGACCTCACCAAGGTCTTCGAGCACAACGGCATTCCCGTGACGCTGGCCGAGAAGGAGCGCTGCTGCGGCATGCCCAAGCTGGAGCTGGGCGACCTGGAGGCCGTCGAGCAGGCAAAGAACCACAATATCCCGGTGCTGGTGAAGGCCATCGATGCCGGCTATGACATCGTGGCGCCGGTGCCGTCCTGCGTATTGATGTTCAAGCAGGAACTGCCGCTGATGTTTCCCGATGACCCGGACGTGCAGAAGGTCAAGGAGCATATCTTCGATCCGTTCGAGTACCTGATGATCCGGCACAAGGAAGGCAAGATGAACACCGAGTTCAAGGAGAAGCTCGGCAAGATCGCCTACCACGCCGCGTGTCACCTGCGCGTGCAGAACATCGGTCTCAAGACGCGGGAAGTACTGGAACTGGTGCCCGACACGGAGATCGACGTGATCGAGCGTTGCTCGGGTCACGACGGGACCTACGCGGTGAAGAGCGAGTTCCACGAGATTTCCATGAAGATCTGCCGCCCGGTGGTGAGCCGCGTGCAGAAGGCCGATGCGGATCACTACTCCAGCGACTGTCCCATGGCGGGGCACCAGATCGAGAACGGCCTCAAGGACGAGAAGGTCCCGGAGCATCCGCTCACCCTTCTGCGCCAGGCCTACGGACTCTAGCCCGGACCACCGAAACCGAAACAGGAGACACCCGATGGCAAACGAAGGCTATCACGAGCCCCACGAGGAACTGAGCGACGAAACCCGCGACATGCACCGGGCCATCATCTCCCTGATGGAAGAGCTGGAGGCGGTGGACTGGTACCAGCAGCGCGTAGACGCCTGCAAGGACGAGGAGCTCAGGGCCATCCTGGCCCACAACCGGGACGAGGAGAAGGAGCACGCAGCCATGGTGCTGGAGTGGATACGGCGTCGCGACAAGACCTTCGACAAGGAGCTGCGCGACTACCTGTTCACGGACAAGCCCATCGCCAGTCTGGAACACGAACACAAGGGCTGAGCGCACCCGTGATGCCTGCCCGCGCATTCGTCGCGCGGGGGCCGTGCCTCGCCCCTCAAAGTCAAGCAACGAGGTGATTTGATGATGGACAAGCTGACCCGAGACGATCTCTATTCCCTGGAGAAGTACGCAGAGGTGCGGCCGCAGTTCCGCGCCGACGTGATGAAGCACAAGCGTGAGCGTGTCGTGCCCGTGGGCCCGAACGTGACCCTGCATTTCGAGGACCGGCTCACCATGCAGTACCAGATACAGGAAATGCTTCGGGTCGAGCGCATCTACGAGGCCGAGGGCATCCAGGACGAACTGGACGCCTACAATCCGCTGATCCCCGACGGCAGCAACTTCAAGGCCACCATGATGGTGGAGTTCGATGACGTGGAGGAGCGCAAGCTTGAGCTGGCGCGCCTGATCGGCATCGAGGACCGCACCTGGGTGCAGGTGAGCGGCTTCGACCGCGTCTATGCCATCGCCGACGAGGACATGGAGCGAGATACCGACGAGAAGACGTCTTCCGTGCACTTCATGCGTTTCGAGCTGACGCCGGACATGGTGGCCGCGGCCAGGTCCGGGGCGGCCATCAGCGTGGGTGTCGATCACGAGAACTATCGCCACCAGCTGGAGCCCTTGCCCCAGGCAGTCAGGGATTCCCTGGCGGAAGATCTTTCGTAACGCACAGCCGTTAACTGGCAGGCACGAAAGAAGGGGGCGAAATGCCCCCTTTTTCGTGCCGGGCCATCCCCGCCGGCCTATCGCGGTGCTTGCGGCTTATGGGCCTGTCTCGCTTGCCCATAGGGCGGCCCGTGGCCGCCGTCAGCAGGCGGCCACGGGCCGCCCGATGACTACACTTCTCCTTCCAGAGACGGCGCGAGACAGGCCCGGAGTACACTACCCGGGCCAGGCCCTAAGGACTGTTCCCGTCGTCAATTCCCAGCTGGACCATCGGAATCTATGCTTGATTGGTATCAAGCCGCATGCATTTTCCTGTCTATACTCCGGATTGAGTTTGCACTGACATAACATGAATGTAAGATGCATGTTAGGCTTGCTCAAGGTCCCCGTCGGGTGTTCCCGGCGGCGGCCAGGAGTCTGTAGCGATCGCGGTTAACACGACCATTCCCACCTGTGTCAAGGAGGTGCGCACATGACCGAGGGGCTGACCAAGGCGGCGGCGCGCAATATCTTCTACGGCGGCTCGCTGTTCTTCTTCCTGTTGTTCGCCGCACTGACGGTGCACAGTCATCTTTACATCGTCAATGTCTCCACGGACCGTGAGGGCTTCACCGATTCCGTGATACTCGGCAAGCAGGTGTGGGAGCAGCACAACTGCATCAACTGCCACACGATCCTCGGCGAGGGGGCCTACTTTGGCCCGGAGATCGGCAACGTCTGGACCCGCTTCGGCGGACGGGAGAACCCGGAAGGGGCGCGTGCCGCCATCGCGGCGTGGATGCGCGCCATGCCCACCGGGGTTCCAGGGCGCCGGCAGATGCCCTACTTCGAGATCAACGACGAGGAGATGGATGCGCTCATCGATTTCCTCCAGTGGACCGACTCCATCGACACCCAGGGCTGGCCACCCCATCCGTCCGGCTGAGACGGATGCCTGCGTCAACCTGCAATTCAAGGGCTAGGGAGACAACTCAATGAAATATGAAACGCAAAGGGTGGCTTACCCGTTCTTCATGGTGGCCATGGCGCTGTTCGCGCTGCAACTGGTGTTCGGGACGCTGGGCGCCATCGTCTACGTGGCGCCCAACTTCCTCTCCGAGGCGATGCCGTTCCATATCATGCGCACCAGCCACACCAACCTCCTGCTGGTGTGGCTGCTGATCGGCTTCATGGGCTGCACGTACTACCTGATGCCGGAAGAGGCGGAGAACGAGATCTACAGCCCGAAGATCGCCTACATCCAGCTGGCCATCTTCGCCTTCGCCGGAGCGGCGGCGCTGATCGGTTATCAGTTCGGCATCCACGAGGGCCGCCATTACCTGGAACAACCCCTGTGGGTGAAGGTGCTGATCACCATCTCGTTCCTGATGTTCCTGTTCAACACCTCCATGACCATGGTCAAGGGCCGCAAGACCGCCATCAACATGGTTCTGATGCTGGGGCTCTGGCTGGCGGCCATCTTCTGGCTTTTCGCCTTCTACAATCCGCACAATCTGGCGCTCGACAAGCTCTACTGGTGGTGGATCGTGCATATCTGGGTGGAGGGCGTCTGGGAGCTGATCATGGCCTCGCTGCTGGCCTACCTGCTCATCAAGATGACGGGTGTGGACCGCGAGATCATCGAGAAGTGGCTGTACGTCATTGTCGGCCTGGCCCTGTTCTCGGGCCTGCTCGGCACCGGTCACCATTACTACTGGATCGGCACGCCCGCCTATTGGCAGCCCATCGGCAGCATCTTCTCGACGCTTGAGGTGGTTCCGTTCTTCGCCATGGTGGTGTTCGCCTTCTACATGTTCTGGAAGGGCAGCCGCAACCACCCCAATCAGGCGGCCATGCTCTGGACCCTGGGCTGCGCGACCATCGCCTTCTTCGGCGCCGGGGTGTGGGGCTTCATGCATACCCTGTCGTTCATCAACTACTACACTCACGGTACGCAGATCACCGCCGCCCACGGCCATCTGGCCTTCTACGGGGCCTACGTGATGCTGGTGCTGGCCATCATCACCTACGCCATGCCCCAGATCCGGCGTGTGCAGCCCTACAACCAGGTGCTGAACATGTGGTCCTTCTGGATCATGACCTCGGCCATGGCCTTCATGACCTTCACGCTGACCTTCGCGGGCGTGGTGCAGACCCACCTGCAGCGGGTGATGGGCATGAACTTCATGGAGGTGCAGAGCCAGATCGAGATGTTCTACGTCATGCGTCTGGGGGCGGGCATCGTGGTCGTGATCGCGGCCCTGATGTTCTTCTGGGCGATCTTCGGACCCGCAAGGGAACAGGTGCCCGCCTACGCCAAGGCGTCTGCGGCGTCCGCGGACTGACGGTGCCGGGCCGGGCCGCAGCCTCACTGCTGCGGCCCGGCCCCTTTATCCCGGAGCCATCGTATGCCACTGACAGCAACCCAGGGTGACATGGAGCGGGACGCGCCGTTCTATCAGCCGGTCGGGCATGAATGCGATCTGTTCGAGCGGGCCTTCCGCCAGCGGTTGCCGCTGCTGCTCAAGGGTCCGACCGGCTGCGGCAAGACCCGCTTCGTGAGCCACATGGCGGCCCGCCTGGGGCGGCCTCTGTTCACCGTCTCCTGCCACGACGATCTCACCGCCGCCGACCTGACCGGGCGCTACCTGCTCCAGGGCGGGGAGACCCGCTGGGTGGACGGTCCGCTGACCCGGGCCGTGCGCGAAGGGGGCATCTGCTATCTGGACGAAGTGGTGGAGGCGCGCAAGGACGTGACCGTGGTGCTGCATCCGCTCACCGACGATCGGCGCCTTCTGCCCCTGGAGCGCACCGGCGAACTCCTGCAGGCGCCGGACGGGTTCATGCTGGTGGTCTCCTACAACCCGGGCTATCAGCATATCCTCAAGTCGCTCAAGCCGAGCACGCGCCAGCGTTTCGTGGCCATGACGTTCAACTTCCCGCCGCCGGAACTGGAACGGGACATCGTGGCCCGGGAGAGCGGCCTGTCGCGTGAGAAGTGCGCCGCCCTGGTCAACCTGGCGATCCGGTTGCGCGAGATGAAGGGGCAGGACCTGGAGGAGGGCGTCTCCACGCGTCTGCTGGTCTACTGTGCCACGCTGATCGCAACCGGCATGCCCATCCTCGAGGCCACGCGCGCCACCCTGGTGGAACCGCTCACCGATGACGAGGACGTTCAGCAGGGCCTGCTGGAGGCCATCAACGCCACCTTCGGCTGAGCTGATGACGGCGGCCAAGGCTTGACCGGTGAGATATGCGGGTTAAACCCATGTTCCAGTTCCTCGAACTCGAGGAATTCGTCGGCCGCCACTGGCACCGCTGGGCCTCGCGCGCCGCAAGCTATCCCCGGCATCCGGAGGCGGCGGTCACGCTGGATGAGCTGCGCCACGTGCTGGGCGTGTTCTTTCGCGCCAGCGGGGGCGAGATGGGGCTGGAGGTGGCGGCCATCGTCGCGCGCAGTTCCACGCACCGGCTCACGCTTCGCCAGCGCCTGGGCCTGGACGAAGAGGCCATGGACGTGGCGCGCCGCGACGAGGAGAACCTGCTGCTGCCGCCGCGCATCGAGCTGTTCGCGGATCGTTCACTCAACCGGGATCTCTATTTCTGGCTGACGGCCTTTCTCGCCGTGGCCCGGCGCCCCGAGCCGCAGACCGATCCCCTGCGCCATGACATCAGCCAATTGCGTGCGGCGTACCGCGCCACCGAGGCCGCGCTCGCCCGGTTCCCCGGGCTGCTGCCGCGCCACGAGCGCTTGAATCGTGCGCTGTTGTCCGTCAGGCCCCGACGGCATCTGCCGGCCACGGAGGCCGTGGTGGAGGAGGTCATTCGCGCGCAGCTGGGTGACGATCTTCCGCAATCCGGTCAGGCCCGGGCGCTGCTGGATCTCGTCCGTGCAGGTGAACCGCAGCCTCTGGACGCCTACCGGGCGCCCCGCGACTACCGCCCGCCGCTTCCGGTGCCCTTGTGGGGCCAGGTGGTGGCGCTCGGCGCCGGACACGGGCGCGAGGCCGACGACGAGGCGGAGGAGGGCGGCGGCGGCGCGACGCCCAAGTCCGCCTCCGAGGGCAAGCGTCAGTCCGAGCGCCGCCGACAGGATCAGTGCGAGCGCGATGATCCCCTGGTGCTCAATCGGTTCGAGAAGCTGCTGTCCTGGACCGAGATGGTGAACCTCAACCGGCTGGTGGACGACGAGGAGGACGAGGAGGCCAAGCGGGCCGCCGAGCAGATCGAGGAGATCGTCATCAGCCCCCACAAGCGCCGTGCGGCCACGCGCCTGCGCGTCGACCTGGATCTGCCGCCGGACGCCGTCGTCGGCGAGCGCCTGCGCGGCACTCACACATACCCCGAGTGGAACCATCGCAAGCAGACGTACCTGCCGGATCACTGCGCCGTGCATACCGACCTGCAGGGCGAGGAGGGTGACGACTGGGCGCCCGACGACGCCACGCGCCGGCGCATCCGGCGCGTGCGCCGGGAGTTCGAGGCGCTGCGCCCGAGACGTGAACTGTTGCGTGCGCAACTGGACGGCAATGAACTGGATACCGACGCGCTGATCCGCGCCCGCTGTGATTTCACCGCCACCGGCGAGTCCAACGACCGTTTCTATCTCTCGGTCCGGCAGCAGGCGCGCGATCTGGCCGTGTCCATCCTGGTGGACGTCTCGCTCTCCACCGACGCCTGGCTGGAGGACCGCCGGGTCCTGGACGTGGAAAAGGAGGCGTTGCTGGTGCTGGGCCACGGGCTGGCCGGATGCGGCGACGACTACGCCATCCACTGCTTCACGTCCCACCGTCGTCACCGGGTCTGGGTCAACGTGCTCAAGGGTTTCGAGGAGCCCATGAGCGACCGGGTGGCTCGGCGTATCGCGGCGCTCCAGCCCGGTCACTACACGCGCATGGGCGCCGCCATCCGCCACGTGAGCTCGGAGCTGGCCGAACGGCCCAACCGCTACCGGCTGCTGCTGGTGCTCACGGACGGCAAGCCCAACGACACGGATTACTACGAAGGGCGTTACGGCATCGAGGACACACGCAAGGCGGTGCTCGAGGCGCGTCGGCAGGAGGTGCGCGTGTTCGGCGTCACCATCGACCGCGAGGCACGCCAGTATGTCCCCCGCATCTTCGGACGCGGCAGCTACGCCATCGTCAATCGTCCCGAGCACCTCTCCCTGGCCCTGCCGGGTATTTACCGGCAGATCATCGGAGTCGGATAACAGACCACCCCGTGATGATCTCGCGCCCCGCCATCGCCGTCGTCATCGGATTGCTGGTCGCCCTGGCCGTGATTGCGCCGCTCGCCTGGCTGATCAACACCCGCGACTGGGGCGTGGCGCTCATGCTGCTCGTCCCCTTCATCGTCTACGGTCTCATCCGCCTCGCCCGCGCCCTGGCCCACTGGGCCAACCCGCCGCCGGACATGCCATCGCGGGATGATGGCTTCTGATGTTTTTCACCACGAAGCGCACGAAGGGCACGAAGAAAAGAATGTTTCTCTCGCAAAGACGCGAAGCCCGCAAAGAAGGACTTTGAGCAAAAAAATCCTTTCTTCGCGGGCTTCGCGCCTTCGCGAGAGATATTCTTTGGTTCTTTCTTCGTACCCTTCGTACCCTTCGTGCCCTTCGTGCGCTTCGTGGTTAGAAAGGTCTGACGCGATTCAGCCGGTGAAGCGGGCCATGAGGTAGCCGGCGCCGATGATGGTCAGGGTGGCCAGGGTCATGGCGGTGAACAGGCCCTTCCAGGCGGGGGTGGAGACGCGCAGATTGAGGTACACCATCAGCACCCGGTGTACCTTGAAGCCGGTGGTGGCGAGCAGCAGGGCGGCGGACCACAGGGGCAGTGCCTGAAAACGTGCATCGCCGCCCAGGCGGGCGGAGAGCATGGTCACCAGGGTCAGCCCCATGAGGATGGCCCAGGTGATCAGGAGGCGACGGGTGCCGGGCAGGGATCCGTTCATGGTCACCTCAGCAGGTAGACGAGCGGGTACAGGAGGATCCAGATCAGGTCCACCATGTGCCAGAAGGCGGTGGCGGTTTCCACGTTGGCGTGGGAGATGCGCCAGGCCACCAGTGCGAGCAGCCCCAGGCCGAACAGCACGTGGGCGAAATGAAAGCCCGTGAGCAGGTAGTACCAGGTGAAGAAGGTGTTGGTCTCGGGGGTGAGGCCCGCGCCGATCTTGTCCGCGTACTCGTACACCTTTACCGCGCAGAACACCACGCCCAGCCCGAATGCCGCCCACAGCCAGCGCCGGCAGCGCACGACCTGGCCCTGGGTGATGGCCGCCACCGCCAGGGCAGCAAACAGCCCGCTGGTGAGCAGGACCATGGTGTTGATGCCCCCGAGCACGGGGTCCAGCAGTTGCTGCGAGGCATCGAAGACCTCGCGTTCCAGGGCGCGCTGCCAGGCGAAGACCCCGAAGAAGGCGGCGAAGACCACCATCTCGCTCAGGATCAGCACCCACATCAGGGGGTTTCCCGGCAGGGCGGAGAGCGGGCCCCATCCGCTCTCCGTGGGTGCGTCGCCGCCGCGGTGGGGAGCGGACGGGTCCGGCATCAGCCGTCCGTGTCGGCCGGCGAGGGTTCGAATTCCGCCTTGATCTGCGGTCGGGTGAGCTTCCAGGCCACCCAGGCGAACAGGGCCGTCAGGGCGGTCGCCAGGACGATCATGCCGCCCAGCAGGCCCACCATGCCGGCAAGCGGGTCATCGGGGATGAACGCGCCCGTGGTGGCCTCGTCCGGCATGAGCGCGAAGACCATGGGTGTCACGGCGGTGGCCATGAGGGTGGCCACAAAACCGAAGGACATGAGCCCGAGGAAAGCGCGGCGGGCCCAGCTCAGCCGCAGCAGCAGCGCGACGGATATGAGCAGGGTCGCCAGCGCGCCCGCCAGGAGCAGGGTCAGGATGGCGGGGCCCCGTTCAAGCACCCAGGCGAACCCGGCGATGAGTCCGCCGGCGCCGTGGTCGGCGACGTCCAGCGCCGGGAGGTCTCCCGAGACCACGCGGGTCCCGGCGAACACGAGCGTGGCCAGCGCGGCCAGGATGAATGCCCAGGCCAGTGCCGAGACCGTGCTCGAGCGTCCCCGCGACGGGGGTGTGATGTGCAAGGGCCTCTCCGACGCCATGCGTATCTCTGAGTCAGTCACTGAGTGTCACCCGGGTGCCGCCGAACCACAGGCTTTTCGGGTCCTCGATGGGGCGGTTGTCCATGAGCCGGTGGATGCCCACGCCGCAGCGCCCTACGGCCCAGGCCAGCCACGCCGTGATGATGAGGTATCCGCTGACGGGTTGCCAGACCAGGAGCCCCCCGCCCGCGAGCAGCGCCGGCAGCCCGAACCAGAAGGTGCGGATCTGGAAGTGCAGATGGCTGTGGGTCCACGAGCCGACCCGCGGGCGCATCAGGTGGGCAATCAGAACACCCAGCGGCGCGGTGAACACCATCATGATCCCGCCCAGGTACAGCAGGTAGACGGCCATGGCGACTCCCTTGCCGCGCAGGCGGTCCGAGGTGCGGATTTCGGGTGCGGGGTTGTCGGCTGTCTCTGAGGCTTGCATGGACTTGACCTCGCTCTCGATGCGGAGTGTGTCGGGTGCGCGTAGAACATGGTAACCGGATACATCATTCAGCATGACGGGGACAAGCCCGCTGCGAGATCAATCCGGCCCCGATTCGCGCGTCTCAAAGCATCTGCCAGCTCTGCAGGCGGCCGGCCGCGTAACGGGCCTGCTCCGTGTCCCCCGCTTCCCGGAGATATCGCCGGTAGAGTTCCGCGGCGGCGGCGCGATTCTGCATGTTCTCGTGGGCGACACCCTGCAGGAACAGGGTGTTGAGGTTGCCGGGGAGGTGGCGCTCGTACTGCCGGAAATGGGCGAGCGCCTCCTCGGGGCGGTTCAGGGCCAGTTGGTTGATGCCGCTCAGGTGGATCGCCTGCCCTTCCGCCGGGTAGGCCTCGCGGGCCCTGGCGAGGTAGCTTTCCGCCTCCCGGTGCCGGCCCTGGGCCGACTGGCACCTGGCCATGAGCACCAGGGCGGGATAGTCGTCCGGTACCTGCTCCAGGGCCGAGCGAAAGCGCGTCTCCGCCCCCGGATAGTCGCGGCGGGCCATGGCCGCCTCCCCGGCCTGCAGTTCCTTGATCGCCGGACGGATGCGCCGCAGCGCGGCGGTGTTGTCCATGTAGCGTTCCCGCCGTACGTTGCGGTCGAGGGCGTCGGCGTGGCGCTCATGGGACTCGCGCCGGGCGGTGGCGAAGCGTTCATCGCTCATGGGGTGTGTGGCGAACATGGTCTCCATGGCGTTGGGCTGGCGGTCCGAGAGGCCGCGCAGCATATCCATCAGGTCCACCATGCCCTGAGGGTTGTGTCCCGCCTGGGCCATGTAGGTGAGCCCCAGGGAATCCGCCTCGCGCTCGTTCTCCCGGCTGTAGTGGGCCAGCAGGGCGGTGGCGCCGACGGCGGAGATGGCGTAGATCAGGTCCCGGTGTCCGGCCAGGCGGTCCGACTGCGCGGCTGCGATGCCGAGCCCGCCCACCACCATGGCGGCGAAGATGCCCCGGGTCTGTCTGCGCGCCGTGTGGCGTGCGTTCACATGCCCCGTCTCGTGGCCCAGCAGGGCGGCGAGCGCGGCCTCGTCCTCCATCTCCACCATGATGCCCCGGGTACAGGCCATGGTGCCGGCGGGGAAGGTATAGGCATTGATGTGATTGGCGTTGACCACGTTGAAGTCGTAAGGCATGTGCGGCCGGTGGGAGATCTCGGCGATGCCGGTGCCCACCTCGCTCACGTAGCGCTGCAGCTCGTCGTCGCGTACGAGTCCGTAGTCGTTGGAGAACTGGTGGGGCGCGTAGCGGCGATCGATGGCGATCTCCTCTTGTTCCGACATCAGGATCAGACGCCGCTGGCCGGTTATGGGATCCGTGGCACAGCCCAGCAGCGGCGATGTGACCACCGTGGCCGAGGTGGCGGCGGCCGTGAGCCAGAGGAAGTCGCGGCGCGTCATGCGGCGCTGGAAGATGCGAAGGCCGGGGTTCCTGTCCATGTGCGGGGCTCCGGGAATGGGGGTCGACGCGGTTGTTACGGGGGCGTGCGGCCGGGTGAGACGACGCTCTCTAAAGCGTAGCGCATGCAGGCGGATCACTCAGCGGTAGGGTAGGGTGCAGGGATCAAGTGGTTGGGTTTGTGCGTATCGGGGCAATGTCCGGGCCAGGAGCCTGTCGGACTT
>NZ_MVBK01000078.1:0-13714 GCF_002000365.1 Thioalkalivibrio denitrificans
GTCAATCCATGATGTCTACAACCGGCCCTGTCTGCCAGCAGCTCATCCCGGATGAACAACGTATTGAGAGATCACAGCTAGACTGTCCCCATGTCGACCCTGGAAACCTCGATCAGCGAAGCCACCGGCAAACCCTTCCGCCTGGACCGCGACCGCTCGGCCGGCGGAGGTTGCATCAACCAGGCATCCGTGATCACGGGCGCCGATGGCCGACGCTTCTTCGTGAAGTGGAACAGCGCGCGGCTGGCAGACATGTTCGCCGCGGAGGCCGAGGGGTTGGCGGCACTTGCCGAAGCGAAGGCCATTCGCGTCCCCGAAGCCGTGTGCCACGGCGTCGAGGGCGATCGCTGCTTCCTGGTCATGGAATTGCTGGAACTGGGCGGACGGTTGGACCCGGCACGCTTCGGAGAGGCGCTGGCACAGATGCACCGCCACACCGCCGAGCGCTTCGGCTGGCATCGGGACAACACCATCGGCGCCACACCCCAGGTCAACGACTGGCGTGACGACTGGATCGACTTCTGGCGCGAGCAGCGGCTGGGCTACCAGATCGACCTGGCGGCAGAACGCGGCTGCGGGCCTTCATTGGTGAATACGGTTCACGAAGTCATGGAGAGCCTGCCCGCATTCTTCGACGGCTACCGACCAGTGGCGTCCGTGCTGCACGGGGATTTGTGGAGCGGCAACTGGGATGCGGACGGGGACGGCAACCCGGTGATCTACGATCCGGCCGTGTATTTCGGCGACCGGGAGACGGATCTCGCCATGACGGAACTCTTCGGCGGACCGGGAAGCCGCTTCTACGACGGTTACCATGCAACCTGGCCCATCGACCCGGGGTACAGCGTGCGCAAGGACCTCTACAACCTCTACCACCTGCTCAACCACTTCAACCTGTTCGGCGGCGGCTATGCCGGGCAGTCTGAGCGGCTCGCCAGACGGTTGCTTGCCGAAGTTCGGTGAGCTTTTTTCTCACCTGGTGATTCAACGCGGAGGGCGCAGAGGCGCAGAGGACGCAGAGAGGTCTTGCTCAAAAATCCTTTGCGTTCTCTGCGCCTCTGCGCCCTCCGCGTCAGCAACCCGGCGGATGCGCTTCGCTCATATCCTTATCCTGTTCATCCCGAAAAATCCTGTTAATCCTGTCCATTCGCACTTTTCTCCGCGGCACCAATACCCAAATACAACGCGGAGTAGTCCTCGTCACCATGACCCCGGGCCATCACCCGCTCCAGGTTCTTCCGCACCGGCTCCAGCAGGCCCGCATCCACGCCCGCCTCCCTCGCGGCCAGCGCCACCAGGTTCACGTCCTTGAGCATGTGCTTCACGGGGAAGTTGGGGTTGGAGAAGTCGGACTTGAGCATGCGCTCCAGCTTCTTGTCGAAGGTGGGCGCATACAGCGCGCTCTCGCGCAGCATCTCCATGAACAGCTCCACGGATACGCCCTCCCGGCGTATCAGTGCGAGGCTCAGGGAGAAGGCGGTGGTCAGGCTGGCGATGAGCTGGTTGAAGGCGAGCTTCAGTGCGGCCGCCTGACCCACCGCGCCCACGTGCACGGGGTTCGGGCCGAAGGCGGTGAAGAATTCACGCCATTGCCCGAACTGCGTCGGCTGATCCGCCCCGACCATGACGAGCAGTTTGGAGGCCTTGGCTTCCGGGATGCTGCCCAGCACCGGCGCCTCCAGGTACGCGCCGCCGGCACTCACCACCGCATCGCGCACGGCGCGGCTTTCGTTGGGTGCGATGGTGCCCATCTGCATGACCGTGCGCCCTCCGATCACAGCGCGCGCCTCATCGGACAACAGGGTCGCCTCGATCGCGACGCGGTCGCTCAGCATGAGCACCACCACCTCGCTGGCATCGAGCACCGCAGCAGGGGAATCGCACCATCGGGCACCCGCATCGATCAGCGGCTGCGCCCGCTCGCGGGTGCGGTTGTGCACGTGCAGCGCGTGCCCCGCGCGCATCAGTGCCTCGCCCATGGGCACGCCCATCAGCCCGGTTCCCAAGAGTCCCACCTGTGTCATGCCTTGCTCCGTATTCAAAAAACATTTCTCTCGCGAAGGCGCAAAGCCGCGTTGGCGAGAGATCCTGCCTTTGCTCAGTCAGAAAGAAGGCGACTCAATCGGCCCGGTCAGGAGATGCGCGCTGTCGCCGGCGCGGCCTTCACGGGCAATCTCCCATCCATCGGGGAGCACCGGAGGTTCGCCCGAAGCGGCGTATTCCACGTAGACGCGGGCACCGGCGCGCAGGCAGTGCGCCTCGACGAGGGCCGCGAGGGACTTGTCCAGCAGGTCGCCCTGAAACGGCGGATCCAGGAAGACCAGGTCGAATGTCTCATCGCACCGGCGCAGGTAACGCAGCGCGTCGTCGGCAACCACCTCGATGCGATCCCCGGCCTCGAGCAGCTGCACCTGCTCCCGGAGATGGGTCGCCACCCTGGCGGCGGACTCCACCATCACCACGCGCGCGGCACCCCGCGAAGCCGCCTCGAAACCGAGACCGCCCGCACCCGCGAACAGGTCCAGACAACGGGCGCCGGGCACGACGCCCTGCAGCCAGTTGAACAGCGTCTCGCGCACCCGGTCCGGTGTGGGACGCAACCCGGCCGCGGACGGCACCGCGATACGCCGCCCCCGCCACGCCCCGGCCACAATACGCAAACGCCCCGGTGTTCCGGGGCGTGGTGCTGCGCTTTTGCCTTGGTGTCTCATGATGTCAAGGAAAACCCTTTTGCCACAGAGGTCACAGAGGTCACAGAGTAAATCAACCAAATGAAAGCGCTCCCGAAGACAAGGAGTCACACGTTCGGAGCTGTGCAAAGAATCTCTGGCGCATTCGTATCCTGGAGCGCGAATGGTTTTGCTGTTGCGGTTATTCCTCTGTGACCTCTGTGACCTCTGTGGCTGAAAATTCACTCATTACTATCCAACGCATTCACCCCTGACGCCTCTCACCTCTCGCCACCTCAATTCTCACCGCCCACGATGACGATGATCATGCGCTCCGGATCGAGGCGGCGCTGGAACGCTTCGTGAATCGCCTTCGCGTCCACCGCTTCCACTTTGCCGGTGTAAGCGTCCAGGTAGTCCAGGGGCAGTCCGTAGAAACCCATCAAGGCCAGGTTGTCCACCATGGCGCTGTTGGAGGCGGTACGCAGCGGGAAGCCGCCAGTGATGTTGCGCTGCGAGGCACGCAGCTGGTCGCGGGCCGGTCCGTTGTCACGAAATTCCGCCAGCGTGTTGCGCATCACCTGGATGGCCTCGTCGGCCTGGGCCCCCTGGGTCTGCACACCCATGATGAACGGACCATCGGCCTCCATGGGCACGAACTGGCTGTAGACGCTGTAGGCAAGACCGCGCCGGCTGCGCACCTCGTCGAACAGGCGCGAGGTGAAGCCGGAGCCGCCCAGCATGTGATTGCCCACGAAGAGCGCGTAGTAGTCGGGATCACCGCGGCGCATGCCGGGCTGTCCGATCAACACGTGGGCCTGCTCCGAGGGGAAGGCAACGCGGATCGTGCGACCCTCCTCGATGGGCGCCACCTCGGGCAGTTCGGCCGCCGGCCGACCCTCGGGCAGCGCGGCCGCGACACGCTCGGCGATCGCCTCGGCCGTGGCCCGATCCACGCCGCCCACCAGCACCAGCACCCCGTTGCGCGCCACGTAGAACTCACGATGGAAATCGCGTACCTGGTCCCGGGTGATTGCCTGAACGCTCTCCTCGGTGCCCAGGGGCGGCGAACCGTAGGGGTGATCGCCGAACACGGCCTCGAAGAACGTGCGCTGCGCCACGGAACCCGGGTTCTGGGCCTGGGACTCAAGGGCCACCAGGGTCTGGCGACGTGCCCGCTCCAGATCCCGCTCGGGGAAACGGGGCTCGCCCAGCACGGTGATGAAGGTGTCCAGCGCCGTGTCCAGCCAGTCCTCCTCGATCACCGAACGCAGGCTCACAAACGCCATGTCACGCAGCGCGCTGGCCCCGTACTGGGCGCCCACCGATTCGAAGCGCTCGGCGATGGTGTCCGCATCCCAGTCACCCGCACCCGCGTTCAGCAGGCCGTTGGTGAGCCGGGCCAGCCCCGCTGCGTCACCGTCACGGGCACTGCCGGCACGGAACACCACCCGCATATCCAGCATGGGCAGCGCCGGCGCCTCCATGAAGTACACCTTCAGCCCGTTCTCCGTCTCCCAGTGCTCGATGCCCGGATTTGCCTGCGCGATACCGGCAGACGAAAACAGCACCACCAGGAACCCGAGAACGAATCGTTTCAATTCACCCTGCCTCATGTATCTGCCTTGTCTCGCATGGTTAAGTATCCGGTGCCTCGTAACTCAATCTGAACCCCGAGCTGCAGGGTTTCTCCATTCAACCTTCATCCTTCAACCTTCATCCTTTCACCTCAAGTGCCCCTCGAAGTACCCCGGCGGGTCATCCGGATCGATGGGCAGCGGATCCAGCCACCCCACCGTGCGCTGATCGGTGTCGAAATAACGCTGGGCCACCGCCTGCACCTGCTCGGCGGTCACCGCGCGTACGCGGTCGGTGATCTCCTCCAGGGTGCGCCAGCCGAGACCCACCGTCTCCAGCGCGCCCAGCTGGTGCGCCTGGCCCTGCACGGAATCCAGCCGGTAGACCTCCCGGGCCACCACCTGGGCCTTGACCCGCTCCAGCTCGGCTTCGGACACCGGCTCCTCCTTGAGGCGCTCGAGGGCCTCGGTGAGCGCCGCCTCGGCGGCTTCCAGGGAGGTCCCGGAGGCCGGCGTTGCGCTCAGCGTGAACAAGTTGTCCAGGCGGGCGAAGGCGTTGTAACTGGCCCCTGCGCTTGAGACCAGTTCCCGCTCGCGCACCAGTTCGCGGGCGAAACGGGCGCTCTCGCCACCGTCAAGCACACCGGCCGCCACCAGCAGGGCGTAGGGCTCCCAATCCTCTTCGGCCGTCATCAGCACCGGCACCTTGTAGCCCATGAGCACCAGCGGCACCCGCGCCGGAGCGCGCACCACGACGCGGCGCTCGCCGCGCTGGCGCGTTTCCGTGCGTGGCTTGATGTCGGGCAGATTGCCGGCCCTGATGGGTCCGAAGTAGCGGCGCGCCATGCGGTGAACCTTGTCCGGATCCACGTCGCCCACCACCACCAGGACGGCGTTGTTGGGGTGATACCAGCGGTCGTACCACTCGCGCAGATCCGCCACGGTGTAGTGCTCGATGTCGGTCATCCAGCCGATGACGGGGATGCCGTACGGGCTGTTGAGCCAGGCAGTGGCATTGAAATGCTCGAACAGCAGCGCGTTGGGGTTATCGTCGGTGCGCAGCCGCCTTTCTTCCGCCACCACGCGCATCTCGGGCACGAACTCCTCCTTGAGCAGCGTGAGGTTGCGCATGCGATCGGCCTCGAGCTTGAGGGCGATCTCCAGGCGATCGGCCGCCAGGGTCTGGTGATAGGCCGTGAAGTCCCGGCTGGTGAAGGCATTTTCCCGCCCCCCCTGCTCGGCGATGATGCGCGAGAACTCCCCGGAGGGATACCGGGCCGTACCCTTGAACATCATGTGCTCCAGTGCATGGGAGATGCCGGTGATCCCGCCGTACTCGTGGGACGAGCCCACGCCGTACCAGACCTGGGAGGTCACCACGGGCGCCCGGTTGTCGGGCTTGACCAGCACCTTCATGCCGTTGGAAAGCACGTACTCGTGTACGCCGGAAGCGAACACGGGGGTGGCAAACAGGGCTGCTGAAAGGAACAGAAGGAAAAGGCTGGGCAAGGTGTAGTGCTTCATTTCCGCTTTCGTTTCCCGGTGGTAGGATGAGCGCTCTCGTGACTGCATAGACCCCGATATCCATGTTCGGTTTCAGAAAAAACCGCCCCGAGGGCGAGAATCCGCCCGGCGAGCCGGGGCGCGGCGAAGGCCTATTCTCCCGACTGCGCAAGGGATTGTCCAAGACCGGACAGTCGCTCACCGAGGGCATGGCGACCCTGGTGATGGGTCGCAAGGCCATCGACGATGAACTGCTCGAAGAGCTGGAAACCCGCCTGCTCATGGCCGACGTGGGCGTGGAGGCCACGCAGCGCATCCTGGACGGGCTGACCCGCCGGGTGGCGCGCAAGGAGCTCACTGACGCGCAGGCACTGCTGGCCGCCCTGCACGATTCCATGACGGAGATCCTGTCCGCCGTGGAGCGACCGCTGGAGGTGGAGGCCTCGCAAAAGCCTTTCGTCATCCTCGTGGTCGGGGTGAACGGCGCCGGCAAGACCACCACCATCGGCAAGCTGGCCAAGCGGCTGCAGGGCGAGGGCCGCAAGGTGATGTTGGCCGCGGGCGACACCTTTCGGGCGGCCGCCGTGGAGCAGCTGCAGGTGTGGGGGGAACGCAATGACATCCCCGTGATCGCCCAGGGCAAGGGCGCGGACTCCGCCTCGGTGATCTACGACGGCATCCAGGCCGCAAAGGCCCGGGGCATGGACGTGCTGATCGCCGACACCGCGGGCCGCCTGCACACCCAGAGCAATCTCATGGAGGAGATGAAGAAGGTGCGCCGGGTGATCCAGCGCCTGGACCCGGACGCCCCCCACGAGACGCTGCTGGTGGTGGACGCCGGCACCGGCCAGAACGCCCTGAACCAGGCCCGCGAATTTCACCAGGCCGTGCAGCTTTCGGGCATCGCCGTCACCAAGCTCGACGGCACCGCCAAGGGCGGCATCGTATTCGCCATGGCCGAGCGCATGGGTATACCGATAAGGTTCATCGGTGTGGGGGAGGGAATCGACGATCTGCGAACCTTCCGTGCCGATGAATTCGTCAAGGCGCTGCTGGATCAGGGTGAGGCGTGAGGTGACAGGCGTGAGGCGTAAACCAGCTTTCCCCCTTGTACCTTGTAACTTTGCCGTTGTACCTGCCTCTCCATGATTCAACTGCAGAACGTCGTCAAGCGTTACCCGGGGGGCCAGGAGGCGCTGTCCCAGGTGAGTCTGCGCATGGACGAGGGGGCCATGGCGTTCCTTACCGGGCACTCGGGGGCCGGCAAGAGCACGCTGCTGAAACTGATCGCGCTCATCGAGCGACCGACCCGCGGCCAGATCACGGTGAACGGCCAGCTGCTCAACCGGTTGCCGAAACGCAAGGTGCCCTACTTCCGGCGCGGCATCGGCATCATCTTCCAGGACCACCACCTGCTGCATGACCGCACGGTGTTCGACAACGTGGCGCTGCCGCTGGTGATCCTGGGCTACCGCCAAGCGGAGATCGCCCGGCGCGTGCGCGCCGCGCTGGACAAGGTGGGCCTGCTGCACAAGGAGCGGGCGCAGCCGGTCACCCTGTCCAGCGGGGAACAGCAGCGCGTGGGCATTGCCCGGGCGGTGGTGCACAAGCCGGCCATCCTGCTGGCGGACGAGCCCACCGGCAACCTGGACCCCGATCTCTCGCGGGAGATCATGAACCTGTTCATGCAGTTCAACCAGGTGGGTGTGACCACGCTCATCGCCAGCCACGACCTGGAGCTGATCTCCACGCTGCGCAAGCCCATCCTGCGCCTGGAGGCGGGCAAGCTCCTGGACACCGGGGCACCCCCCGTCGCACAGGCCGAGGCGCCGGCATGAAGGGCGCCGTGCGCACCCACCGGCGTGCCCGCACCGGCGGCGCGCCGCCCATCCACACCCGCTTCCAGGCCTGGGGCGTGAATCACGTGCAGGCCCTGGTGTTCAGCCTCGGGCGCCTGTATCGCAACCCCTTTGCCGCGGCCCTCACGCTCACCGTCATCGCCATCGCCCTGGCCCTGCCCAGCGGCCTGTGGCTCGCGCTCAAGAACCTGCAGGCGGCCAGCAGCGGCTGGGACCACGGGGCCCAGCTCTCGGTATTCGTGGATGACGCCGTGTCCGATGGGGATCTGCAGTCCCTGGCGGAGCGCATCACCGGCATGGCGGCCGTGGACAGCGCCCGGCCCGTGACCCGGGAGGATGCCCTGGCCGAGTTCCGCGCCCTGTCGGGCTTCGGCGAGGCCCTGGACCTGCTGGACCACAACCCCCTGCCCGCCCTGGTCCTGGTGACCCCGGCACCGGATCACCAGGGCCCGGAGCAGGTGCGATCCCTGGCCTCGGAACTGGAGGCGCTGGAGGGGGTGACGCAGGCCCAGGTGGATCTGCAGTGGGTGCAGCGGCTCCAGGCCATTCTGGAGATGACCCGAAGGGGGGTGGCCCTGGTGGCCGTGCTGCTGGCCCTGGGGGTTTTGCTGGTGGTGGGCAACACCATCCGGCTGGACATCCTCAACCGGCGCCGCGAGATCGAGGTGGCCAAGCTGGTGGGCGCCACCAACGGCTTCATCCGCCGTCCGTTCCTGTACGGCGGCCTCTGGCTGGGGCTGTTCGGGGGCCTGCTGGCGCTGATCATCGTGGGCGTGGGCCTGGTCCTGCTCAACGGCCCGGTGCAGCAGCTGGCGGCCCTGTACGGCAGTGATTTCCGCCTCGAAGGCCCCGGTTTCCGCGGCGCCCTGGGCCTGCTCGGTCTTGCCGTCGCCCTGGGCCTTGGTGGCTCCTGGATCGCGGTGGGGCGGCATTTGCGGGATATTGAGCCGCAGTAGCGGTGGTCAGTTGTCAGTGGTCAGTGGTCAGTGGTCAGTGGTCAGAACAACTGACAACTGACTACGGACACCGCCAAGGAACTTGGCGGCCCATTAGCACTCTAATGCCGCGAGTGCTAAAATCGCCGCAAATCGAGTGTTTCGGGGAGGTTTCTGACACCCATGACAAGCAAGGCGTTGATCAAGAGTGACCCGCATCTCGCGGTGCCGGTCGGGAGTCTGGACAGCTACATCCAGGCCATCACCCGGCTGCCCGTGCTGGACGCCGAAGAGGAAAAGCGCCTGGCGCGGCGCCTGCGCGACCGCCAGGACCTCGAGGCTGCCCGCAAGCTGGTCATGCACAATCTGCGCTTCGTGGTGCATATCGCCCGCGGCTACACCGGCTACGGGCTGAATCTCGGGGACCTGATCCAGGAGGGCAACATCGGCCTGATGAAGGCGGTCAAGCGCTTCGACCCCGAGATGAACGTGCGCCTGATCTCCTTTGCCGTGCACTGGATCCGGGCCGAGATCCACGAGTTCATCCTGCGCAACTGGCGCATCGTCAAGGTGGCCACCACCAAGGCCCAGCGCAAGCTGTTCTTCAACCTGCGCAGCGCCAAGCAGCGCCTGGGCTGGTTCAACAGCGAGGAGGTCAACGCGGTGGCCGACGATCTGGGAGTGACGCCCCAGCAGGTCCTGGAGATGGAGTCCCGTCTCGCCGGACAGGACGTGAGCTTCGACCCGGCCCCGACACGCAACGACGACGACGGCCCCATGCTGGCCCCCGCCGAGACCCTGGTGGACGAACACGGCGACCCGGCCGAGGCCCTGGAGAGCGAGGACTGGGCGTCCCATCACGAGGTGCGCCTGCACGCCGGCCTCCGGGCCCTGGACGACCGCAGCCGCGACATCGTGAGCCGGCGCTGGCTCACCGACCGCAAGGCCACCCTGCACGAGCTGGCCTCCGAGTACGGCATCTCCGCGGAGCGGGTGCGCCAGCTCGAGAGCAACGCCATGCGCAAGCTGCGCTCCAGCCTGGAGGCGTGAGGCGAGCGCTCAATCCGCGCAACGCCTTTTAAGAACACGAAGCAAAAAGACTGAAAGCAGGGTTCTCTCGCAAAGAGCGCCAAGTACGCCAAGAAAGTCGAGAGATACACAGCACTCGGCGAGCGGCGTGAACCCCAACTTGCACTGGTGGGATCGGGCACCGCACCCCCAAAACCGGATGTTCTTGAACAGGTCTTCTTGGCGTACTTGGCGCTCTTTGCGAGAGAAATGCTTTTTGCTTCGTTCCTGGAAAAACAAAAAAGCGGCCCTATGGCCGCTTTTTTCATGGACTGGTGATTGTCTCTCAGCCGCCAAACAGGATGACGGAGAAGAAGCTCAACCAGGACAGGATGATCAGGACGATGGTGATCGTCATGGGGAAGTTGTCGAAACTGAACATGTGCTCGGTCCTCTGCTCTGCTGGCGCATCCGGTGAACGGCCGGGCAATGCGTCAGGGCACATACCCGCTCGGAATTCGCGGCTATCCTAGTCAATCAGTCTTCGCGCTTCAAGTCATCCGGCTGCTCCCGACGCTCCGGGCGCGGGATCATGGGGTCGTCGTCATCCATGAGGATGCGGTGGGCGGGACCCTCCATGTCCTCGTACTGGCCGGACTTCACCGCCCAAAGGAAGGCGCCGATCACGAGGGCCAGGAAAACCATGCCCAGGGGTATCAGCAGGTACAGGATATCCATGGTCTATTCGAGCCTTTGGGCGCGCCCGGGTTCCCGGACGGTCTCGCCGCGGGGGCCTTCCTCCCGAAGCCGGAGCGAGTTCACCACCACGATCAGCGACGACAGCGACATGCCCAGGGCCGCCATCCACGGGGTCAGGATACCGCTGGCGGCCACGGGGAGGGCGATCACGTTGTAGCCGATCGCCCAGCGGATATTCTGGCGCACCACCCGCACCATGCGCCCGGCCAGCCCCAGTGCCGCCGGCAGCTGACCCAGACGGGTGCCGTACAGGATCATGTCCGCGCTGGCCTGGGCCAGCTGCGTCCCCTCGGCCATGGCGATGGACACGTGGGCACGGGCGAGCACGGGCGCATCGTTGATACCGTCGCCCACCATGGCCACCACGGCATCCGGCCGGGCCTGGATCGCTTCCAGTGCACGGAGCTTGCCGTCCGGATCCAGGCCGCCGCTGGCGGACTCGATGCCCACCCGGGCCGCCGTGTATTGCACGGTATCCGGATGATCCCCCGACAACAGATGCACCTTCAGACCCGCGTCCCGCAATGCGGCAATGCAGGCGGCCGCATCCTCGCGCAGCCGGTCCTCCAGCACGAACGCCGCCAGCGGCCCCGTCTCGTCACCGAGCAGGACCAGCGAGGCCGCGGGAAACCGTTTCGCCAGGGCCGCCATACGCTCGGACGGCCAGTCGCCCTGCACCGCCAGCTCCCGCACGAACGCGGCGCTCCCCATGCGATAGCGCCGGCCGTCCACCCGGCCCTCCATGCCCTGTCCCGGACTGGCCCGCTGATCGCTGAGCACACCGCCCGGGGTGCCGGCGCGCTGAAAGACCCTCGCCACCGGATGCTCCGACCCCTGCTCCAGCACGGCGGCGATGCCGAGGCAATATGCCTCGTCCCGATCCCCCAGCAGTTCCGTGTGCACCCGTTCCAGCTGCCCCTCGGTGAGTGTGCCGGTCTTGTCGAATACGATGTCGGTGGCCGCCGCCAGGGTCTCCAGGGCGTGGCCGCGGGTGACGAGCACGCCGCGCCCCGTCAGGCTACCAGTCGCGGCGGTCATGGCCACCGGCGTGGCCAGCGCCAGGGCACAGGGACAACTGACCACCAGCATGGCCACCATGACCCAGAAGGCGCGCGACGGGTCGATGCCGAACCACCACACGGCACCCACCAGCGCCGTCAGTATCAGCACGGCGGCGACGAAGGCCCCGGTGCCCCGCTCGGCCATTCGGGCCAGGCGCGGCTTTTCGGTCTGGGCGCGGTCCAGCAGCCGCTGGATGGCGGAGAGCATGGTGTCGGCACCCACCCGGTCCACGCGCATGACCAGGGGGCTCTCCACGTTGACCGTACCGCCGGTGAGCTCGTCGTCGGCGCCCCGCGCCCGGGGCAGACTCTCGCCGGTGAGCATGGCCTCATTCACGCTCGAGCGGCCTTCCAGAACGGTGCCGTCGGCAGGCACGGTATCGCCGGGTCGCACGCGCACCCGGTCGCCCGGGGCCAGGTCGGCCACCGGCACGGGTTCGTCGCCCTGCGGCGTGATGCGGATGGCCATGGCGGGCAGCAGCTTGCCCAGGGCCTCTGTGGCCTGCCCCGCGCGCTGGCGCGCCCCCATCTCCAGGTAGCGACCGGTGAGCAGGAAGAACACGAACATGGTGACCGACTCGAAGTACACCTCGCCGGTGCCGGTGATGGTCCCCCAGCCGCTGGCCAGGTACGTACTGCCGATGGCCAGTGCCACGGGCACGTCCATGCCCAGCTGGCGGTGCGAGAGATCCCGCCAGGCGCTGGTGAAGAAGGTGCTGCCCGCGTAGAGGACCACCGGCGTGGCGATGAGGAACGCCACCCAGCGCAGGAAGTGCATAAGGCCCTCGTAACCGGGATCGTCGCCGCCGATCCACAGCGCCACGGAGACCATCATGACCTGCATCATGCCGAGGCCGGCCACCGCCAGTCGGCGCAGGGCCGCCTGGCGTTCCCGGCGGAACACCTCCTCCTGCCGGCCCGGATCGAATGGATGGGCCCTGTAGCCGATCTCGCGGATCGCCTGGAGGATATCGCTGAGATGGATGCGGGCGTCGTCCCAGCGCAGCCGGGCGCGGTGGGTGGAATAGTTGACCGCGAACTCGAGCACGCCCGGCAGGGATTTCACGTGGCGCTCGTTGAGCCATACGCAGGCGGCGCAGACGATGCCTTCCAGGATGAGCGCGGCCTCGCGCACGGTGGTGCTGTCGTCCGCCTGCACGAAGCTCTGCTGCAGCTCGGGGCGATCGTAGAGGGACAGCTCCTCACGGAGCCGCTCGGGCATCGGGTCCGCGGGACCCTCGGGGGTTACGGTGCGGTGGCGGTAGTAGTCCTCGAGGCCCGCATCGACGATGGCCCGGGCCACGGCCTGGCAGCCGGGGCAGCACATGGCCCGCTGCGAACCTTCGATGGTGACCGGGTAGGAGGCGCCCGGCGGCACCGGCAGGCCGCAGTGAAAGCAGCCCTCGTCAGCGGTGTCCGGCGCCCCGGCGAGGGCCTCAGCGGAACGGGAGGTGTTCACCCTTCACGTACGGAGGTGACACCACGCTGTTCGTGCACGTCGCCGCCGTGCTCCACCCGCAGGCGGACCTCCCAGGCGCCGGGCAGATCCAGGGCCACCGGCGCCTGGTAGATACCCGGCTTCACCGCCTGCAGCCAGACGGTGCGGTCCTGGCGTTCATCGGACGGGCGCGCAAACCAGCCCTCCACCCGGGCGTCGGTCAGGGGCTCTCCTTCGGCATCGGTCACCTTCACCTGGAAGACGGTCTCCTGCCCAAGCTTCGGCCGGCCCAGCCAGCCCTGGCTCACCTGCCAGCCCCGGGCCTCCTGTTCGGCGAGCCGGTCAAGGTACTCGTTGAACAGCGGTTCCTTCTTGTAATAGTCGTTGGCCACGGTGCCCGGGAAATGGGAGGTCACGTGCTGCGCGCCGCTGCGCGGTTCCGGCAGGATGCGTCCCACCAGGTGACTCGGCATGCCGTGGTTGGCCAGCGAGATGATGGTGGCATCCACGGTGGCGATGACCAGGAAGAAAGCGACGATGGTGGCGGGCGCCCAGTGGAACCAGGATCCATTGCCCCGCTTTGTGCCGTGGCTCGACTCCCACTGGGAAGTGACGATACCCATGCCGTAGGGCGTGATGATGAACAGCGCCAGGTGAATGGCGAGCACGTCCATGCCCTGCCAGAAGATGATCTGCAGGGGGAAGAACACGCACAGCATGGCGACGATCACCACCAGCGAGACCTGGTAGCTGCGCAACTGCGTGAAGCGATAGATGAAGGCGAAGGCGAGGAACAGGATTGCCACGCCGCCGCCGAGGGTGATGACCAGATTGTCCACTGCAAAAACCTCCTCGCAGGGCTTCAGTTTAACGTGAATCCGGGCGACTAGGAGCCTGTCGGACTT
>NZ_MVBK01000078.1:13719-32836 GCF_002000365.1 Thioalkalivibrio denitrificans
AAGTCCGACAGGCTCCTGGCCCGGATCATGGCACATAAAAGTGGGCCGGCATCTCCAGTGTCGGGATCTCGTCGGTATCCTGCGGCACGATGCGGAACGTGAGATCGAAGGGCCCGCTCTGGCCGGCCGGCACCTGGTACCGGACCCTGGCCAGCAGCGTGGTACCGTGCTCCGGCTGGAGCCGGATCCGCTCCACGCGCCCGAGATCCAGGGTCATGTCCGGTGGGCCGTCCAGGGCCACCTTGAGCTCCACCGGGCGCTGGGTCTTGTTGTTGACCCTGATCTCGTAGCTGTTCTGGATGGACCCGTCGGAGAGCTGTACGTGCAGGGGCTGGCGCACCTGCATGACGGTGGCATCCAGCGGCGCCTGGGTGGCGATGCTCCAGATCAGCAGGCCCGTCATGATCAGCAGTGCGGCCGAATAACCAAGCGTCTTGCTCTTCAGGTACCGTGTCTTGCCGCCCTCCAGGGCTCGCTCGGAGGTGTAGCGGATCAGGCCCCGGGGCCAGCCCATGCGGTCCATGATGTTGTCACAGGCGTCGATGCACAGGGCACAGTGGATGCACTGATACTGAAGTCCGTCGCGGATGTCGATGCCCGTGGGGCAGACCTGCACACAGTAGCCGCAGTCGATGCAGTCGCCCGCCCCCGCCGCCTGGCGCGCCTCGCGGGTCCTGAGCCCGCCGCCGGCCTTGGCCCGCCCGGTCGTGCCCTCGCCCCGGCGCTCGTCGTAGGACACGATCAGCGTGTCCCGGTCGAACATCACCGCCTGGAACCGGGCGTAGGGGCACATGTACGTGCACACCTGCTCGCGCGCCAGCCCCGCCATCATGTACGTGGTGGTCGTCAGGAACAGTGTCGTTGCATAGGCGGGGAACGGGGCCTCGCCGGTGAAGAACTGCACCACCAGTTCACCCGCATCGGCCCAGTACAGGGTAAAAGTGAGACCGGTGGCAAATGCCACGAGCAGCCAGGAGGCGTGCGTCGCCCCCTTCTTCAACACCTTGCTCACGCCCCACGGCTGCTTGTCCAGGCGCATGCGCGCCGGCCGTTCCCCCTGGATGACGCGCTCGATGAACATGTACACGTCGGTCCACAGGGTCTGGAAGCAGAAGTAGCCGCAGAACACGCGACCCGCCACGCCCGTGACCAGAAACAGCAGCACCGCCGCGATCATCAGGAAACCGGCCAGCCAGAAGATGTCTTGGGGATAGACCACCAGGTCGAACAGGTAAAAGCGCCGGCCGGGAATGTCGAACATCACGGCCTGTTCCGGTCCGTACTCCCGGTTCCAGCGCAGCCAGGGCAGGGCGAAATACACACCGTAGGCCAGCGCCAGGATGCCCCACTTCAGCGAGCGGAACCGTCCGCGGACCGATCGCGGATAGATCGGAATCCGGGCCTGGTAATACTGCTCACTTGCGTCGTTCATGGGGATACCGCGGGCGCGGCGCGGGCCGCGAGGGGACGGTGCCGCCAAGGGCGGCACCGGATGATTCATCCTGGGTGCGTTCTACTGTCCGCCGCCCAGCTGGTGCACGTAGGCGGCCAGCACCTTGATCTCGGTGGGGGAGAGCCGTTCGCCGAAGGCAGGCATCTCCCGCTGCACGCCGTTGCGCACCACGCTTTGCACCAGGGCCAGCCGGGCCTCGTAGCTCGCCGCCCCCGCCACGTCCACGATCTGCCAGATGTTGTTGGTCAGATTGGGTGCGCCCTGGGAGATGCGGCCGGTGCCCCCGGTGTCGTGACACTGGAAACAGCCGCCATCGGTGCCGTTGAAGATGGCCTCGCCGCGGCGGATCTCGTCCTCGTCGCCGCCGTCGTATCCGGCGATGTCCAGCACGTAGGCGGACACGGCGCGCAACTGCTCGGCGTCGAAGGTCTCGCGAAACGGCGGCATGTACCCCAGCCGGCCTTCGCGGATGGACTCCTCGATGCGCTCCACCGTGCCGCCCCACAGCCAGTCATCGTCGGCCAGTGTCGGGTAGAGGCCGATGATGCCGGCACCGCCCGCCTGGTGGCAGGTGGCGCAGAAATCGCCGAACACGCCGTGGGCGTAGGAGCGCACGAAGGAGATCTTGTCGGGGTCGCGGAGGATGTCGTCGTAGGTGGCCTCGGCGATCACCTCCAGGAACTCCCGCTGGCGAACGGCGGCAGGGCTCGTCTGCATGTCGCGCATCAGCAGCGCCCGGGTGTTCCAGTGGGTGGTGCGCTCCTCGCCGTTCACCTCGTAGGTGACGGTGGCAAAGCCCTTGGTGAAGGTGCCACCGATGGGCCACGCCGGATACAGGAACCAGTACACCACCGCGAACACCACCGTGGCATAGAAACCCCACAGCCACCACCGCGGCAGCGGGTTGTTGTACTCCTGAAGGTCACCGTCCCACGCGTGGCCGGTAGTCTGGACCGCACCCTGTTTATTTTCGCTCGGCTTGCTCATCACTTTTTCCCGTCTTCACCGTGGGGCACTTTGTCCTCGTCGTCCTCGAACGGCATGTAGCGGTAGGACTCCAGACGCTCGGTGCGATGCCTGTTCGTAAATACGTACAGGAGAATTCCCACAAAGGTGGTGGAGAAGAGCAGCAGTGCGACGATCTTGCTGTTGCTCAGGTCGGCGATCCAGTACCACAGATCAAGCATATCCACACCTCACTGCCAATCCGCCCCGCAGTTCCGGGGCCTGCGGATCAACGAAACTCGACGAAGTAGCCCTCGTCGTACTGCGTGAAATCAACCATGGTGCCCAGTACCTGCAGGTAGGCCACCAGGGCATCCATCTCGGTGATCCGGGAGGGGTCGCCGTCGTAGTTGCCCGCCCGCGCCTGGGCCACGAGATTCTCTTCCGCGCGGCTGATATCGAGCCAGCGGGCAACCTCCTCACCGAAGCGCTCCACGTTGGCCTGGTATTCCTCCTCGCTGAGCGAATACGGCACACCCACCCGTCTCAGTGCGCGCAACCGGGCCTCGATGTCAGCGTACTGCAGATCGTTCTCGGCCAGCCAGGGATAGCCGGGCATGATGGACTCCGGCACCACGGAACGCGGATCGATCAGGTGCTGAACCTGCCACTCGTTGGAGTACTTGCCGCCCACCCTGGCGAGGTCGGGCCCGGTACGCTTGGAGCCCCACTGGAAGGGATGATCGAACTGGGACTCGGCCGCCAGGGAGTAGTGGCCATAGCGCAGCATTTCGTCGCGGAACGGGCGGATCATCTGCGAGTGGCAGGTGTAGCAGCCCTCGCGCACGTAGATGTCCCGACCGCGCTGCTCCAGCGGCGTGTAGGGACGCACGCCCTCCACCTCCTCGACCGTGTCGTTGATGTAGAACAGCGGCACGATCTCCACCAGCCCGCCGACGCTGATCACCGCCAGCGTCAGGATGATCAGCAACCCGGCGTTGGTTTCAACTCGTTCATGCTTCATGGTCTTGAATCTCCGTCAGCGCCGGCTCAGGAAGACGCGCGGGCCATCTTGGCGCCGATCTTCGCCTCCACCCTGGCCGCTTCGCGGCGGGCGGTGGTGATAGTCATAAAGATGTTGTAGGCCATGATCAGGATGCCCAGCAGGAACAGACCGCCGCCAATGGCGCGTACCACGTAGGGCCTGTGCAGGAAGACCACGGATTCCACGAACGTGTAGGCCAGGTTGCCGTACTCGTCGAAGGCCCGCAGCATCAGCCCCTGTCCGATGCCGGCCACCCACATGGCAGTGATGTAGAGCACGATGCCGATGGTGGCCAGGAAGAAGTGCACATACACCAGCCGCAGGCTGTAAAGCTTCGTGTTCCAGAGACGGGGGAACAGGTGATAGAAGGATCCGAAGGTGATCATGGCCACCCAGCCCAACGCACCCGAATGCACGTGTCCCACGGTCCAGTCGGTGTAATGGGACAGGGCGTTGACGCTCTTGAGCGACATCATCGGACCTTCGAAGGTGGACATGCCATAGAACGACAGCGCGGTGATCAGGAACAGCATGATCGGGTCCGTGCGCAGTTTGTCCCAGGCGCCGGAGAGCGTCATGATGCCGTTGATCATGCCGCCCCAGGAGGGCAGCAGCAGCAGGATCGAGAAGGTGGCCGCCAGCGTCGACACCCAGTCCGGCAGCGCGGTCCAGTGCAGGTGGTGCGCGCCCACCCACATGTACAGAAACACCAGCGCCCAGAAGTGGATGATGGACAGCCGGTAGGAGTAGATGGGCCGGCCCGCTTGCTTGGGCACGAAGTAGTACATCATGCCGAGGAACGCCGCGGTAAGGAAAAAGCCCACCGCGTTGTGGCCGTACCACCACTGGGTCATGGCATCCTGCACGCCCGAGAACAGGGAGTAGGACTCCAGGCTGAACAGGCTCACCGGCACCTGCAGGTTGTTGAAGATGTGCAAGATGGCCGTGGCCAGAATGAACGACATGTAGAACCAGTTGGCCACGTAGATATGCGGCTGGGAGCGGCGCAACAGGGTCTGCAGGTAGACCCAGAAATAGGCGACCCAGGTAACCGTGATCAGGATGTCGATGGGCCACACGAACTCGGCGTACTCACGCCCCTGGGTGAAGCCCATCATGTAGGTGATCACGCCCAGCCCGACGGACAGGTTCCAGCCCCAGAAGGTGAAGGTGGCCAGACCATCGCCGTAGAGCCGTGCCTGGCAGGTGCGCTGCACGATATAGTAGGAGGTGGCGAACAGGGCGTTGCCGCCGAAGCCGAAGATCACCAGCGTGGTGTGCACAGGCCGGAAGCGGCCGAAGGTGATCTCTGCGATATCGAAGTTCAGGAACGGGAACGCCAGCTGCGAGGCGATGTAGGTTCCCACCCCCATCCCCAGCACGCCCCAGACCATGGCCATGATGGCGAACTTCTTGATGATCTCGTAGTTGTACTGCTCCGTGGGAACAGCGGTCGCCCCGGCCTGGGACGATGGGATTGTTGCGGATTGGGCCATGAGTTTCTCACCTACCCTGAAGGAGGGACCATTGTCCCCAACCGAAATTCAGCGCGGAAGGATACAGTAATCCCTCCAAGGTGCAAACGAAAGCCGAGGAGCGAAGTAGGAATTGTGTGGCCCGTGCAGCCGCACACATCGCAGGGACTTGATCGGGCGCGGTGCAGAACCCCACAGTGGGCGGGGTTGCACAAGAGAGGGGCCGATCCCGGTGAGATATGCGGGCTGGAGCTTTGTGTACAATACCCCACCATTTCGGAACAACGATACGCAGTGCAGGGCACCATGCAATCACGACATGAGGATACACCATTGCGCGCCACCCGCTCCACGCGTGGCTTGAGCGGCGCGTGGCTGGCACTGGGGGTGGCGGCACTGGCCGTGGCTGGTCTGTTCGCCGTCCTGCTGGTGGTGGCGCGCGTACCCGGCGCTTCCGCCCTGTTTTCCGATCAGAATTTCTTCAGGATCGCGCTGGTCATCCACGTGGACCAGTCGGTACTGATCTGGTTTCTGGCCTTTGCAGGGGCCCTTTGGAGCCTGGCCTCTCCGGTCCATGACCGATATCCCTCCCTGGGATGGGCCGCTTTTGCTCTGGCCGCCGGCGGCGCGGGGCTGATGGCGCTCTCACCCCTGTTCGGCGCCGGCGATCCCTCCCTGAACAATTACGTGCCTGTGCTGCGCCACCCGGTCTTTCATGCGTCGCTGATACTGTTCGGCCTTGGGGTGATGCTGCAGGTGCTGCTCTACGGCGCCGGCTGGAGTCCGCGCCGGCTCTGGCCCGACCCCGTGCACGTGGGAATCTACACCGCCGGACTCGCCACATTGGCAAGCGTGGCGTCGCTCGCATGGACGTGGCAGGCACTCGATATACCCCGTAATACCGAGGCCTATTTCGAGATTCTGTTCTGGGGCGGGGGGCACGTGCTGCAGTTTGCCTACACGCAGGTGCTTCTGGTGGCCTGGATCTGGCTTGCACGCCAGGGGGGTATCCGTATTCCCGCCTCCGACAGGTTACTGAGCGGCCTCCTGATCCTGGGCGTCGCGCCCCTGCTTGCCGTTCCGCTTATCCACGGGGCCTATAGCGTGGAATCAGCCGAGGCGCGTATCGCCTTCACCCAGCTGATGCAATACGGTAACGGCCTGGCGGCCATACCGATCGGTCTGCTGATTCTTGTCGGCCTGATGCGGGGACGGGGGCCTGCTCCGCAGTTCCTGCCGGCCGCGGACCGCGCGCTGCTGGCATCGCTGCTGCTGTTTGCCGTGGGTGGCGTGCTGGGCTTCATGATCGGCGACGTGAACACGATCATCACGGCCCATTACCACGGCTCCATCGTCGGCGTGACCCTGGCGATCATGGGGCTTGCCTACGCGCTGCTGCCGACGCTGGGCTGGGCGCCGGCCACGGGCAGACTGGCCCGCATCCAGCCGGTGTTCTACGGGGTGGGCCAGTTGTTGCACATCGGCGGCATGGCCATCTCCGGCATGCTGGGCATTGAGCGCAAGACGGCCAGCGAGGCAGAGGAGATGGACGGCATGACCCAGTTCTTTCTGGGGATCTGGGGGCTTGGCGGGATGCTGGCGGTGATCGGCGGCATCCTGTTCGTGGTCGTGATCGCGCAGTCCTTCCTGCGCCGACCGCGCTGATCACCACATCATGCGCGCGTAGTGATCGACCAGCAGCAGCGCGAACATGGCCGTGAGGTAGAAGATTGAATAGCCGAAGGTGGGCATCGCGTAGCGATCGTCGCTGCTGCGCCACAGGCGGTAGGCGTGAAACACGAACCCGAGCCCCAGCGCCAGCGCACCCACCAGATAGAGCACGCCGGTCATGTGGATGATGAAGGGCACCAGGGAGACGGTCAGCAGCATCAGGGTATAGAGCAGCACCTGAAGCTTGGTGAAGGCCACGCCATGGGTGACCGGCAGCATGGGGATCCCCGCGCGCGCATATTCCTCGCGCCGCTTGATGGCCAGCGCCCAGAAATGCGGCGGCGTCCAGACGAAGACCAGCAGGACCAGCAGCAGCGGTTCCACCTGAATCTCACCGGTCACGGCGGTCCAGCCGAGCAGTGGCGGAGCGGCGCCCGCCAGACCGCCCCAGACGATGTTCTGCGGCGTGCTGCGTTTCAGGAACACGGTATAGATGACCGCGTACCCGATCAGGGCAAAGGCAGTGAGCACCGCGGTCAGCACGTTCACCGCCACCACCAGGACGGTCACAGCCAGCACGCCGATGCCGATGGCGAACACGAGGGCGCGCCGAAGCTCCACGCGTCCCGTGGGCAGGGGCCGGTTGCGGGTGCGGTCCATCACCGCATCGATGCGCCGGTCGATCACGTGATTGAGCGCGGCGCCGGAGGCCGACGCCAGTCCGATCCCCAGCAACCCGAATACCAGCGTCTGCCAGGGCACCATGCCCGGCACCGACAGCAGCATGCCCACCAGCGCGGTGAACAGGATGAGGGCCACGACCCTGGGCTTGCTCAGCTCATAGTAGCGACGCCAGGAGTCGACGCGGGACTTGGAGAGCGCGACATCAGCGATTGCCATCGGCCGCCCCCCTGATCATCCAGCGTCGTGTTGCCCTGAGCAGATGTTCCAGATCCCGCAGCACGTGCTCGGGCGGCGCATCCGCGTCATAGCGCATCATCAGCTGGCCCATGGGATCGAGGATATGCATCCGGGAAAAGTCCCGCTCAGCCGCGGGCAGTGCCTCGTGCAGGGCCTCGAGCCCCGGCTCCCCGATGAGCGCCACGTGCATGCCGGGAAGCTGTTCCGCCAGCTCCGGCGCACCGGCGGCATCGGTGGTGATCCACAGCCGATCCACCACGTAGCGTTCCTCGCCCACGGCCAGACGGATCTGGCGCATGGCGATCAGTTGCTCGGTGCAGGCCGCATCGCAGGCTCCCTCGGTAAGGGTGACCAGCACCCATCGCCCCTCCAGGGACTGTGGGTCAAAGACCTCTCCCTGCAGATCCATCAACCCGAAGCGCGCGTCCAGGGGGATGACCGGCTCGATCAGTTCGCCGTGATTCTTGCGTCCCTCCGGCAGGTACTCCGGATTGAAGAACAACCACCACGCCGCAAGCATCGGCACCGCGAACAGGGCGATCAAGATCCACAGGGGCATGAAGCTGGAGCGGGTCGCAGGCATGGGGGAACTGACCTCGTTCATGGCGCCGCCTCCGCCGCCCCTCGCCTGCTCAGGCCCAGGCGCAGGTAGATCAGGATGACGATCAGGGCGAACGCGAACCATTGCACCGCGTAGCCGATGTGCATCCCGTCACTGGGTTGTTCCCGGGGCCACTCGCGAACAAAACCATGAGGATCATCCGGTTGCTGCAGCAGGAGGAAAGGCATGACCGGATAGTCCACTGTCGCCCTGAACAGGTCAACCGTCATATAGGGCCAGCGCCGTCCCCACTCGCGGGCCGCCTCGGGACCCGAGTGCAGTTGCAGGGCAGGGGGCAGGGGGATATAGACCTCACCGGTCACGGTTACCGGCCCGTCGGGCACCTCGGCCTCGGGGAGCCCCCCGTCGCGCGGCGTCGCAACCCAGCCTCGATTGATCAACAGACGCGTGCGGCCGTCGTCCAGGCGCAGTGGCGTGACCACATGAAAGCCGGTGCGCCCCCCGCGTCGGCGGTTCTCGATGAAGAACTGGCCCTCGGCTTCCAGCTCGCCACTGGCGCGCACGGTGCGGTACTGCAGTTCATGGGGATCGGCGGAGAGCGTCTCCAGCGACGCGACGGGCAGACGGCTGCGCTGCTCGATGGTGGCCGCCAGATCACGCTTGAACTGCGCGCGATCCAGCTGCCAGAAACCCAGACTCGTGAACAGGGGCACAAGAATGAACAGCATGAGCGTCGGGACCAGGCGGAATCTGAATCTGTAGTTACCCGGCCTCATGTACTTGCTATAGTTAGTGTGACACTCAACGCCAGCCCGGATCCCCGTTGACGCATTCGGGCCAGGACGCCTCCAGGGGCCACCGGCATGAAACTTCTCGTACTGCTTTTCCTCGGCTTCATCGTCTTTTCACTGTTCCAGGGCATGTACTACCTGGCGAAGGACAGTGGCGATCGGGACAAGACTCGCGTGGTGCGGGCCCTGACCGTGCGCATCACACTGTCGCTGGCCCTGTTCGGGTTGCTGTTTCTGGGATATCTCACCGGCCTGCTGCAGCCCCAGGGGCTCGAATTCTGAGCCGGGCGCCCGCTCGTCGGGACAGAGCGAACGCCCGGCCGATCCGGGGTTACATCCAGTAGACAAAGATAAACAGGGCCAGCCACACCACGTCGACGAAGTGCCAGTACCAGGCCGCCGCTTCGAATGCGAAATGGTTATGGGGGGAGAAGTGCCCCTTGACCGCCCTTCCCAGTACGGCCAGCAGCATGATCGCACCCACGATCACGTGGAAGCCGTGGAAGCCGGTGAGCATGAAGAAAGTGGAGCCGTAGATGCCCTGTTCCAGGGTGAGGTTCAGGTCCCGGTAGGCATGGACGTATTCGTAGGCCTGGAACCCGACGAAGATGAGCCCGAGCACCACGGTCGCAACCAGGCCCCAGATCAGCTGCTTCTGATCATCCTTCTTGAGCGCCCAGTGCGCCCATGTCAGCGTGGCGCCGGAACTGAGCAGGATGGCGGTATTGAGCGCCGGGATACCCCACGCCCCCATGGGCGTGAACTCGCCGGCCGTAGGCTCCGGTCCGGCGCTGGGCCAGACCGCCTCGAAGCCGCTGTAGAGCAGCTCATGGGTCATGGCCAGGTAGCCCTCACCCCCCATCCACGACATGGCGATGAAGCGCAGGTAGAACAGGGCGCCGAAGAAACTGAGAAAGAAAAAGACCTCCGAGGCGATGAACCAGAACATGCCCTGGCGGAAGGAGCGACCCACCTGCTCGTTGTAGACGTTGGCCAGATTCTCCCTGACCACGTCCCTGAACCAGCCGTAGAACATGACGCCCAGCAGGATGAATCCGCCGATGGAGATATAGCTGCCGACGGTGATGCCGTTGATCCACAGCGCCAGACCGAAAACGATGAGCAGGGCCGAGACCATGGCCACAATGGGCCAGGGGCTGGATTCGGGGACGTAGTAGTGTTCGGGTCCGTGCTGCACGCTGGCCATTCTCTACCTCGTTATCATCTTGTGATTGTAATCGGGTATGCCCATTTTTTCGCCGCGGGTCACTCCGTGACCTTCGCAACCGTGTCATCCAGACGCATGATGTTGTAGGACAACGTCACATAGGTCACTTCATCCGGTAACGCGGGAGAGACCACAAAACGCAACGGCATCTCCCTGCGTTCCCCCCCTTCCAGTGTCTGCTTCTGGAAGCAGAAACATTCGGTCTTGTTGAAAAAGTCGTTGGCCCGCCAGGGGATCACGGTGGGCACCGCCTGCCCGGTAACCGCCCGGGAGGAGCGGTTGCTGGCCACGAAGATGACTTCGTGCATCTCCCCCGGCTGCACGCGCATGCTGCGCTCTTGTGATTCCACCGCCCAGGGCAGGCTTGGATGCACCGTGGTGTCGAAGCGCACCGTCACCCAGCGGTCTTCCGCCACCTCACCGGTGCCGGCGGCGGCCTGCACGTTGAGCGCCCGTTGCTGATCCACGGTGGGGATGCCCGCCACCTGGCAATACAGCTCGTAGAGGGGTACCAGGGCAAAACCGAAACCGAACATGCCAATGACGAGCGCCCCCAGCCACAGAACGATCCGCCCGTGGGGGTGCCTGCGCGCATCAGGTTGCCGTTCCACCCGTTAACCCCCCGTTGCCAGTGCGACCAGCCCCTTCCAGAAGGGAATCGCCGTGATGGCCATGAAAACGACGATCAACGCCACGCCCAGGGCAAGCCGGACGTTCTTGCGCCTTAACTCCGCCGGATAATTGGGTCTGCCTGCCATAAGTCTGCTCGATATTCCCGGAGGGAGGCGGCAACGCCGCCTCCCTCCCAATTCGCCGTCAGGCGGTCTTGATCTTCGGCGGCGTCGTCCAGGTGTGGTGGGCCGGAGGGGAATCCACCTCCCACTCGAGTCCCTCGGCATGCTCCCAGGCCCTGGCCTTGGCCTTCTCCCCGCCCCTCACGGTCTTGATGATGATGTAGAGGAACAGCAGGTGACTGAGGCCGAAGAAGAAGGCGCCCACCGACGAGATCATGTTGAACTCGGTGAACATGATGTTGTAGTCGGCGATACGCCGCGGCATGCCCGCGAGCCCGAGGAAATGCTGCGGGAAGAAGGTGATATTGAAGCTCACCACATGCACCCAGAAGAAGGTCTTCGCGAGCCGCTCGTCATACATGTGCCCGGTCCACTTGGGCAGCCAGTAGAAGACCCCGGCAAACAGCCCCCATACCGCACCGGGCAACAGCACGTAGTGGAAATGGGCTACCACGAACATGGAGTCGTGGTACTGCATGTCCGCCGGCACCACGGCCAGCATCACCCCGGTCAGGCCGCCGAAGGAGAACATCAGGATGATGGCGACGGTGAACAGCATGGGTGTCTCGAAGGTCATGGCACCCCGCCACATGGTCATCATGTAGTTGAAGATGATCAGACCCACGGGAATGGATATCAGGATGGTCATGAGCATGAAGTACTGCACTGCCGCTAGCGACATGCCCACCGTGTACTGATGATGCGCCCACACGATCATGCCGAGCGCCGCAATGGCGATCATCGCACCGATCAGGGAGTGATGACCGAACAGGGGCTTGCGGGAGAACGTGGGCAGAATCGACGCCAGCACCCCGAGGGAGGGCAGGATCAGGATGTACACCTCGGGGTGACCGAAGAACCAGAAGATGTGCTGGAACAGGACCGGATCACCGCCGCCCGCGGCGATGAAGAAGCTGGTGCCGAAGTGACGGTCAAACAGCAGCATCGTTATGCCCGCGGCCAGCACCGGCACCACCAGCACCAGCAGGAACGCGGTCACCAGCCAGGCCCACACGAAGATGGGCAGCTGCATCATGCGCAGCCCCGGCGCGCGCATGTTGAAGATGGTGACGATGATATTGATCGACGCCAGCACCGAGGATATGCCCAGCAGGTGCAGCGCGAAGATCAGGAAATCCATGGACATGCCCACCTGCAGCGACAGGGGCGGGTAGAGCGTCCAGCCGGTGTTGATCTGCGAGCCGCCGCCCGGGAAGAAGGGCACGATGAACGACAGGATGAGCATCAGCGCCGCGGCCGGCAGGATCCAGAAGCTCAGGTTGTTCATGCGCGGCAGCGCCATGTCCGGGGCCCCGATCATCAGCGGGATCATCCAGTTGGCGAGCCCCGCGGCGGCCGGCATCACCGCCCCGAAGATCATGATCAGGGCGTGATTAGTGAGCAGATTGTTGTACAGGTCCGGCTGCACCAGCTGCAGGCCGGGCATGAACAGTTCGGCGCGGATCACCATGGCGCTGGCGCCGCCCAGGAACAGCATGATCAGGGCGAACACCAGGTACATCGTCCCGATGTCCTTGTGGTTGGTGGAGAACAGCCAGCGCTTGATGCCGCTCGGGGGGCCGTGATGCGCGTGGTCGTCGTGTGCAACGGTTGCGGTCGTCATGTGTTCAGTCTCCCATGCGGACTTAATCAGCGCTCGGCTTTCACTTCGGCGGGCTGGACTACGTCACCGGTATCGTTACCCCAGGCATTGCGCTGGTAGGTAACGAGCGCCGCGATCTCCAGATCGTTCAGGCTGTTCCAGGCGGCCATGGCCGTGCCCGGCACACCGTTGAGGATAATGCCGATGTGCTCGGAGATCGGCCCCGTGGCCACGGGGCTGCCCTTGATGGCCGGGAAGGCCGGCGGCATACCCGAGCCGTCCTCCTGATGGCAGGCGGCGCAACGGGAGTTGTAGAGGCTCTGGCCGCGGGCCATGAGGTCGTCCTTGTCCCACTCACGCTCCTCGGCCGCCTCGGCGAGCGCCGCCATGCGAATCTCCTGCTGCTCCTCGATCCAGCCATCGAACTCCTCCTGGGATACGGCCTCCACCACGATGGGCATGCGCGCATGCCAGGTGCCGCACAGCTCGGCACACTGACCACGGAACACGCCCTCCTGCTGGATATTCACCCAGGTCTCGGTGATGTACCCCGGGATGGCGTCCTTCTTCACCGCCAGCTCAGGCACCCAGAAGGCATGGATCACGTCCGAAGAGGTGTGCAGAAAACGCACCCGCTGGTTGGTGGGCAACACCAGACGGTTGTCCACGTCACGCAGGTAGTGGATGCCGGCCTCTTCCGGGGAGGTGTAGCGGCTCTCGATGGTGACGTCGTGATCCAGGTAGACAAATTCCCAGTACCACTGGTGGCCGATCACCTTCACGTCCACCAGAGGCTGGTCCTGGGGCACCACCCAGACCCGCTCCAGGGTCCTCTGGGCCGCACCCGCGATGGTCAGGTCCACGCCCAGCACCATGATTGGCACGAACACCCAGGACCAGCGCCCGAACCACGTCTCGTGGAACTGCTGGTCGGGTTTGAAACCGCGGGACTTGCGATGGACGATAAGGGAGTAGATCACCACGGCGAAGATGATCACCAGCAGGACGGTGGCGATACCCATGGTGAACATGTGAATGTCGTAGATCTCCTGCGCCGTCGTGGAAACCGGCGGCGGGAAATTCACGCCCCAACGTTGCACCTCCTCCGCCGCGGCAGTGCCGCCCAGACCGGCGATTGCCGCGCCCAGGGCCAGGAGGTATTTCGGTAGTGATCGCTTGGTGGCCAACATGAGGCTCCTCGTCCTACGCTATTTATGGTTATGTTCATGACCCGGCGCGGCGGGCCCATTCGCTGTCTTCACGCACCCACCGGTGCGTGAATGGCCTCGCGCAGGGCGCTCGCGAGCCCCCGGCGCTCGTCCTCCCGAAGACATCCCCCCACCTCGACGCGCACATCCCGGGCAGCCACGAAAAGCCGGCTGGGATGCCATCGCCACGGAGGCGGATCCAGAATCACACGGGCAAGATGACGGGGCAGGCGGGTGCGCTGCCGCGGGCGGCGCCCCATCACCGAGATGGTCACGGCGCGCGCCGTGACTTCGATGACCTCGGTGATCAGGCCGCGCCGGGCCACGATCGTCACCGCCGCGACGATCAGCAGCAGTTCAAGCCCGGCAAATGGCACCACCATCCAGAAGCCCGCCAACGCAAAGAGCAACGCAATCCCCCCCAGCATCACCGCAATCACGGCAATGAAGATCAGGTTGCCGACCAGGCTCATGGACCGATTGGGACGAATCACAAAGCGCCGCTCTGCGGCCTTGTCATTCGATGTGGTGACAAGCACAGAAACAGTTCTCCAGCCCCGCTACCTCGGTGAAACCCCTCGTTATGATTCTGCCATGGCCTGGAACGGGTCCAGATCCATGTTTGGACAGAATCTAGAAGGTCTCCACCACACAAGACAACTCAGATTTCTTTATAGTCACTATAAAAATAACTTTGGATGCCGGGCGAACATAACTGGCTTTCTCCTTGGAAAAAGCCATTAAGATACTGTTATTTATATAGTTTAGATTCGCCAGATTTCCACCCGGAGACGTGACAGCGTTCGCCTTTTGAAGGTATTTTCCAACTTTATCTGGTCGGAACCAGACGCATCCGGGTCCGGTACACCCCACCGTCAACGACGCCGCTGGCCGTGCTCCGTACGTGAAATCCACCGGCCGGAGTGCGGCAGGGCAAACCGACCCGCCGGGCGCCCGGCAGGGATCCGCGGGAGCGGATTGCCACGCGCGGGAACGCTGCGCGTCAGGGCACGGGGTGAACCGGGATCACCCGACCGCGGGGCCGGCCCGGGGCGGGCGCCTCGGGGGCCCAGGCGTGACCGTAGACCACCTCATAGGTCGCCGGCAGGGCACCGTCAGGCCGGCGAAACACCTCGTAGGCCGAGGCCAGCGCCTCAAAGCGCGCGCGGGTCGCCAGACCCCGCCCGCGCCCGCGGTTGGCGTTGGTGGCCCCGATGGCCCTGAGGTCGGCCATGAGGCGGGCAAGGTCGGGATAGGTCAGCACGATCATCTCCATGTCCATCACCGGGTCCGCGAACCCGGCGCGCACCAGGGCATCACCGATGTCGTGCATGTCCACGAAGGCATTGACGTGCACGTGATCCGGGTCGGCGGTCTGCCACGCGGTCCGCAGCTCCCGGAGCGTGTCGGGACCGAACGTGGTGAACATGAACAGGCCGCCCGGCGCCAGTACGCGACGCACATCCGCAAGGGTCCGGTCCAGATCGTTGCACCATTGCAGGGCCAGGTTCGAGAACACCAGGCCCATCGCCCCATCGGCGAAGGGAAGGTCTTCCAGGTCCCCGCACACCCAGCGGGTGCGCCGCCACCAGCCATCCCGGCGCCGAGCCTCGCGAAGCATGGCCGGCGACAGGTCCAACCCGAGCCGCTGCGCGCGCGGATAACGCCTGCGCAGCCCGCGGGTGCCGCGCCCCGTGCCGGCGCCGGCATCCAGGACCCGGGCGGGCTCCAGCTTCACCCACTCAAGCCGCTCCAGCAGGCGGTCGCAGACCTCGTGCTGGAGCGGCGCCGCCTCATCATAAGTACCTGCCGCACGATCGAAGGCCGCGCGGACCCGGCGCTTGTCCAGACGATAGCGATCAGTCTCGCGCACCGGGCATCTCCAGAATAACATTTGCAAGGGACCGCGGGTGGGTCAGCAGGGGGGCGTGCCCCGCACCCTGCACCACCCTGATATCCGTCTCCGGGCGCAGTCGTCGAAGGTCATCGCCCACGGCCGCCGGAACCAGCGTATCCGCTGCACCGAGCACGACCGACACGGGTTGCTCGAGGGCCGCGAACCCTGCGCGCAGGTCGGTCTCGCGCAGCATGTCGAGGCCCTGCGCCAGGGCCAGGGGATGGGGCGGCGCCTGCAGGCAGCGGGCCTTCATGTCCCGAAGCCCGGCCGCGCGCTCCGGCAGTCCGAGGAACTGCAATGCGAGAAACCGGTTCAGCGTGGCCCGGTAGTCACCAGACAGGTCGCGGGCGAAGGCGGCGAGGACATCAGCGGCCATGGCATGAGGCCAGTCATCTGCCTGCACGAAGCGCGGCGTGGCCGCCACCAGCACCACGCCGGACACCTGCGCCCGATAGCGCTCAGCCAATCGCAGCGCCACCAGCCCGCCCAGCGACCAGCCCACCACCGTAACCGGAGGATCCAGCTCCGCGGCCAGTTCGTCGGCCAGGGCGTCGAGCCCGCCCAGGCGCCCTTCGGCGGCCCGGCTGCCGTGGCCCGGGAGATCCGGAGCGCAGACCCGTGCACGATCGCCAAGCTCGTCCGCGAGCGGTTTCCACACCGCCCCGTTCAGCCCCCAGCCATGCAGGCACAGCAGGGTGGCTGGCTGGCGGTCAGCACGCACGGATTACCCGGCCTCCCAACTCCGGTATCATGCCCCCGCCGCCGGGGTTTTTGCCGCATTGTCCGTCAAGGAACCGCATTCATGCTCCTGAGCATCGCCACCGTCCTCGCAGCCTACCTGCTGGGTTCGGTCTCCACCGCCATCGTCGTGTGCCGCCTGAGCGGCCTTCCCGACCCGCGCAGCCAGGGCTCCCGCAACCCCGGCGCCACCAACGTCCTGCGCACCGGGCGCAAGGGGGCGGCCATCATCACCCTGCTGGGAGATTCACTCAAGGGACTGGTGCCGGTGCTCGTCGCCCACGCCCTCGGGCTCGAACCCTTCTGGGTGGCCGCCGTGGCGCTGGCCGCCTTCCTGGGCCACCTTTACCCGATCTACCACGGCTTCCAGGGCGGCAAGGGTGTCGCCACGGCCCTGGGCGTCCTGCTCGGACTCAACGTGTTCGTGGGCCTCGCCGCGCTGGCCACCTGGCTGCTCGTGGCCGCCCTCGCCCGCATCTCATCGCTGGCCGCCCTGACCGCCGCCGCCCTGACGCCGGTCTATATGTATCTACTCACCGGCGAGACCTGGTACGTGGCTGCTGGCGCGGCCCTAGCCGCCCTCATCTTCTGGCGCCACCGGGCCAACATCGACCGACTCGCCCGGGGCGAGGAACCGAGGATCGGGAAAAGCTGATTGCTGAATGCTGAGTGTACCCCCCTCATTCAGCCGTCAGCCGTCAGCCGTCAGCATTCAGCATTCAGCACTCAGCAATCAGCAATCAGCAATCAGCAATCAGCAATCAGCGTTGAAAAAAGAGGGGTGGTTTCATTCAACCTTCATCCTTCCACCTTCATCCTTTCAAACCGCCAGTCCCCACCGCGCCCGCGCCTGAATCGTCAGGTCCTCCGCCTCACCCCTCTGCAGGTGCAACATGCCGGCCAAAGCGATCATGGCGCCGTTGTCGGTGCAGAATTCCAGGGCGGGGTAGTGCACGCTCACGTCCCTGGCCTCGGCCGCTTCCCGCAGGCGTACGCGCAACCGCCGGTTGGCGCCCACGCCGCCGGCCACCACGAGACGGGCGGCGCCGGTGTCTTCCACGGCACGCAGGCACTTGATGACCAGGGTGTCCACCACCGCCTCCTCGAAGGCCCGCGCTACGTCGGCACGGTCCTGCTCTGAATGCACATCGCGCAGGGCGGTCAGGGCACGGGTCTTGAGGCCGGAGAAGCTGAAGTCCAGACCGGGCCGGTCGGTCATGGGCCGCGGAAAGTGGAACCGCCCGGGATCGCCGTGCTCCGCCTGCTTCGCCAGCGCGGGCCCGCCCGGATACCCGAGCCCCAGCAGCTTGGCGGTCTTGTCGAAGGCCTCCCCGGCGGCATCGTCCAGGCTTTCGCCGAGAATCCGGTAGCGGCCCAGCCCCTGCACGTCCACCAGCATGGTGTGCCCGCCGGACACCAGCAGCGCGACAAAGGGGTAATCGGGCGGATCCGCATCCAGCATGGGGGCCAGCAGGTGCCCCTCCATGTGGTGCACCGCAACGGCGGGCAGGCCCCACGCCCACGCCAGGCTGCGCGCCACGCCCGCACCCACCAGCAACGCCCCCAGCAGCCCGGGGCCGGCCGTGTAGGCGACGCCCGAGAGGTCCGAGGGCACCGTACCGGCCTCGTCCAGCGCCTGGCGCACCAGGGGCAGGAGCTTGCGGATGTGATCGCGCGACGCCAGCTCCGGCACCACGCCGCCGTATTCAGCATGCAGCGCGACCTGGCTGTAAAGCGCGTGGGACAGGAGCCCCCGCTCACCGTCCACCACGGCCACGCCGGTCTCGTCACAGGAGGTCTCGATGCCCAGTACACGCATGATCTTCATACAATTAAGGGATAGCCTCTGTCAGGATGAGGGCGCCGCGGAGCCGAAGGAGCGGAAGCCTCCGCCACAGTGTATCGGCCTCAAGCTGCATAAGCGTTTCATTATAATCCTGTTAATCCCGAAAAATCCTGTTCATCCTGTCCATTCAGCGTCCCCCGTCCTGCCACCGAATCTTTGGCATTTCCCGCCCGAGTCCTTATAATGCGCGGTTCTCCGTTCCCGGATCCTCCGGGGCGTTGAACGTTCAACACTGACAGAGATGACCTGATGCCCCACGTACGCGTCAAAGAAAACGAGCCCTTCGAGGTGGCCCTGCGCCGCTTCAAGCGCACCTGCGAGAAGGCCGGCGTGCTGACCGAGGTGCGCCGCCGCGAGTTCTACGAAAAACCCACCGAAGTGCGCAAGCGCAAGGCCGCCGCTGCGGTCAAGCGTCAGGCCAAGCGCGTCTCCAAGGAGATTTCGCGCCGCGAACGGCTCTACTGAGCCTGCTCCCCCGACCTGCCGCGGCCCAGCTCGGGCTGCCGGAGAGTGCACCGATGTCGGCCGAGAGCCAGCTGAAGTCGCGCATCACCGAGGACATGAAGGCGGCCATGCGCGCCGGGGACAAGGTCCGCCTGGGCACCATCCGCATGGCGCTTGCGGCCATCAAGCAGGTGGAGGTGGACACCCGCGAGGCGCTCGATGACGCAGGGGTGCTGGCGGTGCTGGACAAGATGGTCAAGCAGCGCCGGGAGTCCATCGAACAGTATCGCAAGGCCGGGCGGGACGACCTGGCCGACGTCGAGCAGACCGAACTGGAAGTCATCGGCGCCTATCTGCCCGAACCGCTCAGCGAAGAAGAGATCAATCGCCTGATCGACTCGGCCATCGGCGAAACGGGCGCCGCGTCGGTCCGCGACATGGGCAAGGTCATGGGCCTGCTCAAACCGCAGATCCAGGGGCGTGCCGACATGTCGGC
>NZ_MVBK01000079.1:0-9618 GCF_002000365.1 Thioalkalivibrio denitrificans
CCCCCTGCCCCTATCCCCCTGCCGTCAAGCATCTGGCTACTTGGCATCGGTTTACCGATTGTCGGATGGAGTTGTCGGCGTGCCCACCAAGGTCAAAGTTTCAGAAAGACAGGAAGCACGAGGTCGGCGTGAGGCGACCCCGTTATCGCGGACACCGCAAATAATTCCCTCCGTCCCCTTTTTGGGGTTTGATCGGGATTACCGCTGACAGGCTGGGCAGTAGTAGCTGGAGCGGTTGCCCTGGATGAGTTGTTTTACGGGTGTCTCGCAGGTCAGGCAGGCCTGACCGGTTCTGCCGTAGACGCGAAGGTGTTGCCCGAAGTAGCCGTGGCTGCCGTCCTCGCGCACGAAGTCGCGCAGTGTGGTGCCGCCCTGTTCGATGGCCTCCGTGAGTACCTGCCGGATGGTCTGCACGAGCCGCGCACATTCGGCGCGTGTGAGGCGGCCCGCGGCGCGGCCGGGGCGGATGCCGGCCAGGAACAGGGCCTCGGACGCGTAGATGTTGCCCACCCCTACCACCACGTGGCTGTTCATCAGGTGCTGCTTGATGGCCACGCGACGCCTGCGGGTGCTGCGATGGAGATAGGCCTCGTTGAAGGCATCGCTCAGCGGTTCGGGCCCCAGGCGGGCGAGGAGGGCGTGGGTTGAGGGGTCATCCCTGGTCCACAGCACGGCGCCGAAACGCCGCGGATCGTGCAGGCGCAGGCAGCGGCCGGAGTCGAGCCGGATCTCCACGTGATCGTGGGGCCGGAGCGGTGTTGCAGGATCCACGAGACGCAGGCTGCCGGACATGCCCAGGTGGATGATGAGCGTGCCGTCGCCGATGTCCGCCAGCAGATACTTGGCGCGGCGCGATATGGCGCGGATGGTGTGTCCGGTGAGCCGCGCCGGCAGATCCCCCGGCACCGGCCAGCGCAGGCGCGGTTCACGCACCGTGACGGTGGTGATGCGGCGCCCGGCGAGATGCGGTTCGATGCCCCGGCGCGTGGTTTCCACCTCCGGCAATTCAGGCATAAAGCCCCTCGATCTCCGTGAGCAGTTCCCGGCGGCAGATATCGCCGCGCAGGAAGACCACGTTCGGGTGCGCGCCGATCCGTGTCCTGACCTGCTCGCGTACCGCGTCCGCATCGGCTGCACGTTTTACATAGACCTTGAGCAGACTCAGGTCGTGCGGCCCGTTGAGTTCCAGTGACGGGTGCTGTTCGCGCACGCGACCGATCAGGGCCCCCAGGTTGTCCAGGATCTCGTTTGCCTGGGCAAGCACGTCCCCTTCATGCAGGGAGGCATGCCCCACGATGCTGGCGGTGCCGGAGATGAACAGCTGTGCACCTGCCGTCCATTGCTTGAGCGTCGCGCGGGAAAAGGTGGGGCTCTTGGGCCCGTAGTCCGGCGGATAGTGGTAGGCACTCACCTGGCGTGGATTCTCGATCTGCACGCCGGGTTCGCGGGCGGCCAGTGCATAGACGATCAGCCCGGCGGTCCCGGTGCCGATGGCGGTGGCGGCGGGAAGGGTTGCGGCTTCGAGCCCTGCGGCCTCCAGCGCCTCGTGCCGACCTGCGCAAAAGGCCTGGTAGCGGTCGAGTCCGGGCTGGCGCGCCGGCTCCAGCAGGCGGTCGAAGTAGTTCCAGATGCGCAGCAGGGCCGGGAAACCGCTGTCCCGATGGAAGGCGAGCAGGCGTTCGTAGGCCTCGCGTGCGGCCGCGGCCATGTCGGTGGTGTCCGGCAGGTGGATGTGCGTGAACAGCAGGTTGTCGGTGTGCGCGAACCCGATGCCGTCGCGCCGATCCGGGGTCACCGCCGAATCGGCCAGCCACAGCTCCCGGTCCGGACCGTCGAACAGGGGCGGCACGCCCACGTCGATGCAGCGGGGATCGTCCCGATCCGGGCCCGTCTTGTGCCCGAAGCGGATCTCCGCAAGCAGGCGATCGCCCGCATCCGCGGCGTCGTGCGCTGAGGCCAGTTGAACCTGAAGCGGTGGTCGGGGCATGGGGGCGGGGGCGTACGAACGAGACCGCCAATGATACCAGAGCGTGGGGCCGGGACGTGGTTCGGGGGCTTCGGGACGACAGCGATTGTACTCTCGCGAAGGCGCGAAGTACGCAAAGAAGGGTCCGGTTCTGGTGATTGCCTTCCTTGGCGAGCTTCGCGCCTTCGCGAGAGTCACTTGTCACAGTCGGGGATATCGCCCGGATCAGGCCCTTGCAGGCGCACGGGTTAAACTACGCCCATGAAACGACTGGGCGTGGACACGGGCGGCACGTTTACCGACTTCGTGCTGTGGGAGTCGGGGACGGTGCGCATACACAAGGTCCTGTCCACCCCGCAGGCACCGGAGGAGGCGATCCTGCAGGGTGTCCGGGAACTGGGCCTTGAGGGCGAGCCCGATCTGGTGGTGATTCACGGTTCCACCGTGGCCACCAACGCGGTGCTCGAGGGGCGCGGGGTGCGCACCGTGTACGTCACCAATCGGGGGCTTGGGGATGTACTGACCATTGGCCGCCAGGCCCGCAGCGAACTCTACAATCTGCAGCCGCGACTCGTGCCGCCTCCCGTGCCTCCCGAGCACTGCCTCGAGACGGGCGGACGGCTCGGGGCGGATGGCTCGGTGGTGGAGGACCTGACCACGGAGGATCTCGACGCACTCGTGGCCCGCGTCCGGGAGCTGGCACCGGATGCTGCGGCCGTGAACCTGCTCTTCTCCTGGCGTGACGACCGTTTCGAGCGGAGGATCGAGTCGGCGCTGTCGCCGGCGTGCTTCGTCTGCCGATCCTCCGGGGTGCTGGCCGAGGAACGGGAGTACGAGCGCGGCATCGCCACTTGGCTCAATGCCTATGTGGGGCCATTGATGCAGGGATATCTGGGCCGGCTCGGCAGCGCGATCGGCAAGGCCCGGCTGAGTGTGATGCAAAGCCACGGGGGCACCATCGAGGCGACCCACGCCGGCGGGCACGGCGTGCGATTGCTGTTGTCCGGCCCGGCAGGCGGGCTTCGGGGCGCGCGACATCTGGCGGGCGCTTCCGGGGTGCAGCGCGTGCTGAGCTTCGACATGGGCGGCACATCCACGGATGTGGCGCTGATCGATGGCGAGATCCGGCTCACCGGCGAGGGGCGCATTGCGGGCTATCCCGTGGCCGTGCCCATGGTGGACATGCATACCATCGGGGCGGGTGGCGGCTCGCTGGCCTGGGTGGATGCGGGCGGTCTGCTGCAGGTGGGGCCGCGATCGGCGGGCGCGCATCCGGGGCCCGCTTGCTACGGGCGTGGCGGACAGCAGCCTACGGTGACGGATGCCAATCTGGTGTTGGGTCGTTTGCCCCCCGACACACGTCTGGCCGGGGGCATGCCCGTCGATGCTGCCGCCGCCCGGGAGGCCTTCGAACCCCTCGCCACACGCCTTGGCTTGTCCGTGGAGGAGGCCGCCGAGGGGGTGATCCGAATCGCCAACGAGCACATGGCCGGCACGCTCAGGGAGATCTCGCTGGCCCGCGGCCACGATGCCAGGCAGTTCACGCTGATGCCGTTCGGGGGCGCCGGACCGTTGCATGTGTGCGAACTGGCCGAGTCCCTGGGCATGACCCGGGCGCTGGTGCCGGTACATGCGGGTGTGCTCTCGGCCCTGGGCATGCTGGTGGCGCCCCTGAGCCGGGAGTTGTCACGCACACTGAACCTGGCGCTGGACTCGGCCGACGAGTCGGTCGTGACTGCCGCGCTGGATGACCTGGAGGAGGCCGGTCGGGCGGCCCTGCGTTCGGAAGGGGTGAGTGATCCGCAGGTGCGGCGTTCCGTGGACGCCCGCTACATCGGCCAGTCGTCCACCCTGAACCTGGCGTGGCGCATGCTCAGTGAACTGGGAGACGCATTTCATCGCAGCCACGAGGCGCGCTTCGGCCATGCCCTGGACCTGCCTGTGGAACTGGTGAACGTGCGCTGCGGCGTCAGTGCCCCGGTGCCGGACCTCGCGCTGCCACCACCGGACGCCCGCTCCCAGGCCGTTCCCCGGTCCCGTATCCCCGTCCACGGCATCCCCGACCCCGTGTCCGTCTACGCCCGCACGGACCTGCCCGCCGGCCAGTCCTTCCCGGGCCCGGCCCTGATCACCGAAGCCGTCTCCACCACGTGGGTGGCACGGGGCTGGGTGTGTGAGGTGGATGAGGGGGGAAGTCTGTTGTTGAAGGATGAAGGATGAAGGATGAAGGATGAAGGATGAAAAGGCTGGCACCCCTTCAACCTTCAACCTTCATCCTTGCCCCTCAAATCCCCATCTCCTCCTTCAGTTCGTTCGCCCAGGCGATGGCGGAGAGGTAGAGGCGGCCGGTCCGGACGTGGCTTAGGGAGCGGAAGTGGCGGCTCTTTTCGGGGCTGTCCTGTTCGAAGGCCAGGGTGCAGGACAGGGCCTCACCCATGGCGCCTTCGCCGCGCAGCAGTGCGGCGTTGACTTCCTCGCTCATGGGCAGCTCGGAGAGGATCTGTTCCATGGGCGTCTGCAGGACCTGCTCCAGGGTCGAGAACAGACCGACGGTAAAGAAGCTGTCGTACTGCATGAAGTTGGAACTCTCGGCCAGCAGCTGGCACATGCGTGCCCGGATCAGGGCATTGACCAGCACGTCCCCATGCTGGTTGTTTAGGCTTCTGAGGGCCAGCAGGGTGACCCAGTGGCGGATGGCGTCGCGGCCCAGGTAGACCACGGCACGATGGATCGAGGAGACCGGCTTGCTCAGGCCGTAGTAGGCGGAGTTGATGAAGCGCAGCAGGTGATAGCTCAGGGAGACATCGTTGGCGATGTACTCCTCCAGGTCGCGCAGATCCAGCTCGGGCCGGTGCAGCTTCTGGATGAGCTGTATCACCGTCAGGCGGTTGGTGGTGATGCGGCGGCCGCGCACCACGTTGGGCCGGCACAGGTAATAGCCCTGGAAATACTCGAAACCCAGTTCGCGGCACAGGTTGTATTGCTCCCGATCCTCCACCTTTTCCGCCAGCAGCCTGACCCGGTGTTTCTGCAGTTCGCGGGCCTGGGCCTCGAGCTCGCCGTTCTTCAGTTGTCCCAGATCCACCTTGACGATGTTGGCCAGCGCCAGCAGAGGCTGGGGGCCTTCCCGGTAGACGAAGTCGTCGAGGGCGATGCGGTAGCCCTTCTGGGAGAGCAGGCGCAGGGCGGCGAGCAGGTCGTCGTCGATCCGGACGTCCTCCAGGACCTCCAGTACCACCCGGTCCTGCGGGAAGGCGAGGATGCCCTCGCTCATGAGCAGGTTGCGGGTCAGGTTGATGAATACGGTCTTGTCGCCGGCGATACGATCCAGACCCAGATCCAGGAAGGTGCCATGGATGACTTCGCTGGTGGCCTCATCGCCGTCCACGAAGGATGCGCGGTTCTCCATGCTCGAGCGAAACAGGAGCTCGTAGGCCCGCACCCGCATTTCGCGGTCGTAGATGGGCTGGCGCCCGACGAAGACCTCCGACATGGAATCAGCCCTGGGTCGATGAGAGATGCCGCTCTATAGCCCGTTATCGGCGGCTTGCCCGAAAGCCTAACAGGTGTGTTTGCCCAAAGGTATCATGACGATCGTCTGAGTCGGCGGGCGTTTTGGTTTTCTGGACAAGAGGTTGCGTGCAGGAGTTCGGGCCGCTCTTCAGTAAGCGGATTCGCCAGCGGTGGCTCCTTTTTAAGCTATCGATTTGCTCGGCGGGCTTCGTGCCTTCTCGAGAGACATTTTGCGCCGCAAGCAACGCCGTGCCGCGATACCCGCTTTTGCACGTGGTCCGGACCACCTCCGGGCGACAACAAAAAAGCCCGGCAATGCCGGGCTTCTTTCGTGTTACCGCAGATCAGCCTGGATCACTTGATCTTGGCTTCCTTGTACATCACATGCTTGCGCACGACGGGATCGTATTTCTTGATCTCCATCTTGTCAGGCATGTTGCGCTTGTTCTTGGTGGTGGTGTAGAAGTGGCCGGTTCCGGCACTGGACACCAGCTTGATCTTGTCTCGAACGCCCTTGGCCATGGTTTCGCCTCCTTAGACCTTTTCGCCGCGGGCACGCAAGTCGGACAGCACCGCGTCGATGCCCTTCTTGTCGATGATGCGCAGGCCCTTGGTGCTGATGCGCAGGCGCACCCAGCGGTTCTCGCTCTCCACCCAGAAACGGTGGCTGTGCAGGTTGGGCAGGAAACGCCGACGCGTCTTGTTGTGCGCATGGGACACGTTGTTCCCGGTGACGGGGCGCTTACCTGTGATCTGGCAAACTCGGGCCATGGTCAATACTCCGGCAATACGGGCAAACTCTGGAAAGCGGCGAAGCATAGCAAGGACCAGATACAAGATACAAGAGGCAAGATACAAGACGAGCCCGCCCACTTGTATCTTGCCTCTTGTATCTTGTATCTGTGCTTTATGGACATCGTCTACATACGCGATTTGCGAATAGAGACCACCATCGGGATCTACGAATGGGAGCGGCAGATCCGGCAGGTGGTGCGTCTGGACCTGGAGATGGGCACGGACATCCGCGCCGGGGCGGTCTCGGACCGCATCGAGGACGTGCTCAACTATAAGGCCGTGGCCAAGCGCATCATCCAGCTGGTGGAGAACAACGAACTGACCCTCGTGGAGGCCCTGGCCGAGCGCATCGCCGCCACCGTCATGGAGGAGTTCCACGTGCCCTGGCTGCGCCTGACCCTGGGCAAGCCGGGCGCCGTGCGGGGCAGCCGGGAGGTGGGGGTCACCATCGAGCGCGGCGAGCGGGGCTGAACCGGGTGCAGGCCTACGTCAGTGTCGGCAGCAATGTGGATCGCGAGCGCAACATCCTGGCGGCGGTCAGGGCGCTGGACGAGCGTTTCGGGCGGCTGGTGGTGTCGCCCGTGTACGAAACCGGTGCGGTGGGCTTCGAGGGGGACCCCTTTCTCAACCTGATCGTGGGCTTCGATACCGATCTGCCGCCGGAGGTGGTGGTGGATGTCCTGAAATCCATTGAACGCGCTCAGGGCCGTACCCTTGAGAGCAACGGCTTCAAGCCCCGCACGCTGGACCTGGACCTGATCCTCTACGGTGACCGGGTGTTAAAGACCCCGAAGCTGGAATTGCCCCGGGACGAGATCCTGCGCTACGCCTTCGTGCTGGGCCCCTTGGCGGACATTGCCCCCGATCTGCGCCACCCGGTGCTGGATCGGACCATGGAGGAACTCTGGTCGGATTTTGACCGGGACGGTCAGTGGCTGCGGCGTGTTGAGGTTGCTCTATGAAGCTTAATGGACAGGATGAACAGGATTTCTCTGGATTGACAGGATGTTGGAAGAAAGGAATGAGACTGGACAGGATTAACATGATTTACACGGTTTTTTTGAAAGACCCAAATCCTGTAAATCTTGTTAATCCTGTCTGAAATTCTTTTGTCTTTTCCTGTCAATCCTGAAAAATCCTGTTCATCCTGTCCATTCGCATTTCACTGCCCCACGGTACGTCCGCCGTCGACGGGGATGATCTGGCCGGTGATGTAGTCGGCGTCGCGGATGAGGAACAGCGCCGTGCGGGCGATGGCCTCGGGGGAACCCTCGCGTTTCAGGGCCGTGCGTTCGATCATTTCCTGGTGCGGGGCGCTGTTCTCCTCGGCCTCCGGCCACAGGATGGCGCCCGGGGCGATGCCGTTTACCCGCACCCGGGGGCCCAGTTCCCGGGCCAGGGACTGGGTGAGCATCCACAGCCCTGCCTTGGCGACGGAGTACACCGGGTAGCCCTTCAAGGGGCGAATGGCGTGGATGTCCACGATGTTGACGATGCACCCGCCCCGCGCGCTCAGCTCGGGCGCCAGGGCCTGGGAGAGGAACAGGGGCGCCTTGAGATTGCTGCCCATCAGGTCGTTCCAGTGTTCTTCGGTGATCTTTCCGACCGGGGTGGGATAGAAGGTGCTGGCGTTGTTGATCAGCACGTCCAGGGTGCCGAAGACGGCCCGGGCCGCCTCCGCGAGCCGGGGCAGGGAGGGGACGTCCAGCAGGTCGCCGGAGACCAGCCCGGCGGAATCGGGCCGCGACGCGTTCAGGCTCTCCGCCAGGGCCTCGGCCTCGCCGCGGGAGGTGCGGTGGTGGATCACGATATCCATGCCCGAGGCGTGCAGGTGGCGCGCGATTTCCGCGCCCACGCGCCGCGCCGCGCCGGTGATCAATACGCGCTTGCCCTCGCCGGGTTGCCCGTTAGACTGGTTCACGCCTGCCTTTGCCTATGCCACTGAAACACGCCATTTTATCACAGCACCCGGACCTGCCCCTTGCCCGCATCGGACCCCCATCATCTGCCCGAACCCGACGAAGCCGCCCGTGCGGTGAGTGAGGCGCTGCTCGCGCAGATCGCTCATGAGATCGGGGAGAACGACCGCTTTCTGCCCTTTCGGCGTTATATGGAACGGGCGCTCTATGCGCCCGGACTCGGCTACTACACCGCCGGCAGTCACAAGCTGGGCGCGGGCGGGGATTTCACCACCGCTCCCGAGATGTCCCCCCTGTTCGGCCGTTGTCTGGCGCGGCAGGTTGCCCAGGTGCTTGGGGCCTTGGACGGCGGCGATATCCTGGAGTTCGGTGCGGGTACCGGCGCACTGGCCATCGAGGTGCTGCGGGCGCTGGATGCGATGGCCGTGCTTCCGGAACGTTATCTGATCCTCGAACTGGGCCCCGAATTGCGGGCCCGTCAGCAGGCGGCGCTGACCGTGCTGCCCGAGCCCTTGCGCGAGCGTGTGCAGTGGCTCGACTCGCTGCCCCCCGCAGGTAGTTTTCGCGGTGTGATGCTGGGCAACGAGGTGCTCGATGCCATGCCCGTGGACGTGTTTCGCTGGGGCGCGGAGGGTGTCCTGGAGCGCGGGGTGACGCTGGACGGCGCAGCCCTGGCCTGGACCGAGCGGGCGGCGGGCGAGGCCCTGACCACAGCCGTCGAGGATCTGCACGCGACCTGCGGGCACGTCTGGCCCGAGGACTATGTCTCGGAACTCAATGCCCATCTCGCCCCCTGGTTGTACACGCTTGCCGGGGTGCTGGAGGCGGGGCTGATCCTGCTTATCGACTATGGCTACCCGCGACGGGAGTATTACAGTCCGGAGCGCAGCCGGGGCACGCTCATGGCCTACTACCGGCACCGGGCCCTGGACGATCCCCTGTTCCTTCCCGGGCTCGTGGACATCACCGCGCACGTGGATTTCACCGCCGTCGCCGAAGCCGGCGCCGATGCCGGCCTCGACCTGCTCGGCTACACCACCCAGGCGTGGTTCCTGATCGGCTGCGGCCTCGATGCGGTCTTTCAGGAGGCCGCGAGCGGAGACACCCGGGAGCAGCTGGCGCTGGCTTCCCAGGTTCGCCGCCTCACCCTGCCCGGAGAGATGGGCGAGCGTTTCCAGGCGATGGCGCTGGGGCGGGGTGTGGATGTGCCGCTGATGGGATTTTCGGGGCGGGATCTGCGGGGGCGCCTGTGAAATAGTGGCAAGTCTCAAGTGGCAAGTGGCAAGGGATACCACCCTCACCCCGGCTCTCAAATTCCGGGCGTCCTGCCCTCCACCCTTCGGGCCAGCCTGTCGGCTGTTCAAATCCGCTCCCGGCGGATTTGTCCTGAGGGAGAGGGAGTGAATCCCCCTCCCCCGCTTGCGG
>NZ_MVBK01000079.1:9668-19083 GCF_002000365.1 Thioalkalivibrio denitrificans
GGAGGGCCGGGGAGGGGGCCTTGCCACTTGAGACTTGCCACTTGCCCCTCATCCTGTGAGACTCCGGCGCCAAGAGAAGAATCGGACAAGACAGGGAGCCCCTCTTGGATCTGTTTCAAACCCTGGTTCTCGCCCTTGTACAGGGCCTGACCGAATTCCTGCCCATTTCAAGTGCCGCCCACCTGATCCTGGTTCCGGAACTCACCGACTGGGAGGACCAGGGGCTCACCTTCGATGTGGCCACCCATATCGGCTCGCTGGTGGCGGTGATCATCTACTTTCGCCATGAACTGCGGCGCATGACGGTGGAATGGGTGGGCTCGCTGCGAGGGCGGGGGCTGACGCCGGATGCGAAGCTGGCCTGGGCGGTGGGCTTCGGCACCATACCTGCCGGGTTGGCGGGCCTGCTGTTCCACGACATCATTTCCACCCACCTGCGTTCGGCCCAGGTGATCGCCATGGCCACCATCGGCTTTGCCGTGTTGCTGCTGTTTGCCGATGTCACGGGCAAGCGCACCCGGGACGAGCACACGATCACCTGGAAGGACGTGGTGGTGATCGGCGTGGCCCAGGCGCTGGCGCTGATTCCCGGGACGTCGCGCTCCGGTATCACCATCACCGCCGCGCTGCTCATGGGTTTCACGCGCCAGGCCGCCGCGCGTTACTCCTTCCTGCTGTCCATCCCCATCATCGCCCTGGCCGGCGGTTACGAAACCATGAGCCTGGTGCGCGAACCGGAAGAGAGCGTCCAGTGGGGCCTGATCCTCCTGGGTGTGCTGGTGTCGGGCGTGAGCGCTTACCTGTGCATCCATTACTTCCTGAAACTGCTGGCACGCTTCAGCATGCTGCCTTTCGTCATCTACCGACTGCTCCTCGGGGCGTTCCTGCTGTTTTTCTTTTGGTGAAGGGTTGCTGGGTCATCACCCGCCGGCAGGTGTGAATGTTTCCGCGAGTGCCTTCAGGGCGTGGACGCGGCGGTCGTGTAGCGCGTCGGCGATGGCCTTGCCCTCCAGCCCCTCGGTGACCAGATCGCTGGCAGAGACGGCCTGACAGCATTCAAATGCCGCGCGCAGGTAGTCGGCCTGGGCGTAGTACAGATCCTCGAAGCCGGTGCGGCCCCGGTAGTCGGCCTCGCAGGCCAGCAGGAACGGTTCCAGCCGCTCGGGGCGGCGGAAGGCGTCGAGGCCCTCCAGGGTCTTCAACACCGTGGATGGGCGTAGTTCCAGGGCCTTGTGGGCGTTGCCGTGCCAGCGGGCCACCATGACGGCGAGATCGCGGTGGGCGTTGGGAATGCGGTAGCGATCGCACAGTTCGTGCACCAGATCGACGCTGCGCTCCTCGTGGCCGCGGTGGCTGGGCAGGATCTCTGCTGGGGTGGTGCCCTTGCCAAGATCGTGGGTCAGCGCGGCGAAGCGCACCTTTGTGTCGTCGCTCAGGCGCACGCTCTGGGTCAGCACCATGAGCGTGTGCACGCCGGTGTCGATCTCGGGGTGATAGCGTGGCGGCTGGGGCACGCCGAAGAGGCGCTCGATCTCCGGAAACAGCACCGCCAGGGCACCGCAGGCCCGCAGCTCCTGGAAGTAACGCGCCGGATCGATCTCGCCCAGGGCGCGCTCGGTTTCCTGCCAGACCCGCTCCGGCACCAGTGCATCCACCTCACCCATCTGCACCATCTCTGTCATCAGCGCCCGGGTCTCGTCGGCCACACGAAAACCCAACGGCGCGAATCGGGCCGAGAATCGGGCTACGCGCAGGATGCGCACCGGGTCCTCGGCGAAGGCGGGGGACACGTGCCGCAGCAGCCGGGCCTCGAGATCAGTCCGACCGTTGAAGGGGTCCACCAGCGTGCCGTCGGCCGAGCGCGCCATCGCGTTGATGGTGAGGTCTCGGCGCATGAGATCCTCTTCCAGTGTCACTTCCGGCGAGGCGTGCACCGTGAAGCCGTGATAGCCGGGGGAGGTCTTGCGCTCCGTGCGCGCCAGCGCGTGCTCCTCGTGGGTTTCGGGGTGCAGAAACACCGGAAAATCGCGCCCCACCTGCCGGTAGCCCAGCTCCAGCATGCGCTCCGGCGTCGCGCCCACCACCACGTAATCCCGCTCCCTGACGGGCAGGCCCAGAAGCTCGTCGCGCACCGCGCCGCCGACCAGATAGGTTTTCATGAGTGCAGTGTAGGGTGGGGTGTGCCGGGGTTCAAAAGACCTTGATGGACAGGATGAACAGGATTTTTCAGGATTGACAGGATGAAGACAAAAGAACTTTAGACAGGATTAACAAGATTTACATGATTGTTTTTAAAAGACTTAAATCCTGTAAATCTTGTTAATCCTGTCTATTCTCTTTTCTTCTTTTCGAGTTCCTGTCAATCCTGTTCATCCTGTCCATTCTCCGACCCGCCCGGCCGAGCCGCGCAGGCGCTGCAGGCGTGCGTTGCGGTCGCTTTGGCCCAGGTAGCACGGGGCGACGGATTCCAGGGTGGTGGGGCAGGTGCCGCCGCCGGGGCAGACGCTGTCGCGCTGCAGGGAGCGGTAGTTGTCCATGGAAAAGGGCTTGCCCGGTACGTACTCGAACACCGTGGCCTGCAGCCGTGATGCCCAGTCAGGCAGGCCGATCACGAGCCGCCGCACGCCGATGACCCGGGCGGTGTAGCGGACCAGCTCCATGAGGGTGTAGATCCGGGGCCCGCAGAGATCGAAACGCTGTCCGAAGGTTTCCCGGTCCTCCAGGCTGTCCACGAAGCGCTCCACCACATCGCCCACGAACACGGGCGCGAAACGCGCATCGGGGCAGGCCAGCGGCAGGAACGGCGAGATGCGCAGCAGGCCGGCAAACCGGTTCAGAAAGCTGTCGCCCGGGCCGAAAATCACCGACGGGCGGAACACCGTCACCTGTACGCCCCCCGACTGGGTGCGCACCAGGTTCTCGGCCTCACCCTTGGTGCGAAGATACAGGCTTGGACCGCCGCCGGAATCGGCATTGAGCGCGCTCATGTGCAGCAGCCGCCCGACGCCCGCGTTGTGGCACGCGGCCACCACGGTACGGGCCAGGTCCACGTGGGCACGGCGGAAACCACTGCCGTTGTGGCCCTTCTCATTGAGGATCCCGACCAGGTTGATGACCGCGTCGCAGCCTTTGAAGTGCCGCTCCAGCGTGGCCGGATCGTGGATGTCGCCCTCGATGAGCTGTACCCCCGGCAGGACCAGCAGGTCCCGGTGGCGCTGCCTGCGCCGTGTGATGATCTTGACGCGCCGGCCCGTGGCTACCAGTCGCGCCGCCAGGTGGCTGCCCACGAAACCGGTGCCCCCCAGCATGCAAACGGTGTCGATCTTCATGTTCTCCCGCTCTCAATCTGGATGGTCGTTCCCGCCGAGGCGTAGTTTAACGCATGGTGGCATGGCGCGGCCCCTGTTCCGGATGCCCCATGCCGGAATACTGTCTCCGCGGTACACTACGGCCGTTCGGCGGCAATTTGCCGCTCCCATTTCAATCAGGGGGCCCGTGTCGTGACCATGCTCTCCGTAAATCCTGCCAATGGCGCCCAGATGGGCCGTTTTGAACCCTGGGATGACAGCCGGATTGAAAGCGCCCTGGCGCAGGCCGGTGAGGCCGCGCCCGCCTGGGCGAAACTGCACATGGCCGAGCGTGCCCGGTTCCTTCAGGGTGCCGCGCGGGTGTTGCGGGAGCGCGAGCCGGAGTTCTCCCGGCTGATTACCGAGGAGATGGGCAAGTTGATCTCCGAGGCAAGTGCGGAAATCGAAAAGTGCGCCAAGGTGTGCGATTACTACGCCGCCGAGGCCGAGCGGTTTCTCACCGACGAGGTGCTGGCGTCGGATGCCTCCCGTTCGCTGGTGGCCTGGCAGCCGCTGGGTACCGTCCTGGCGGTCATGCCCTGGAACTTTCCATTCTGGCAGGTCTTTCGCTTTGCCGCGCCGGCACTGATGGCGGGCAACACGGCACTGCTCAAGCATGCCTCCAATGTCCCGCGCTGCGCGCTGGCCATCGAGTCTGTGTTCGAGGCGGCGGGATTTCCGAGGGGCGTCTTCCGGACGCTGATGATCGGTGCCTCGCAGGTGGAGGGCGTCATCCGGGACCGGCGCGTGCACGCCGTCACGCTGACGGGCAGCGAGCCCGCCGGCCGCGCGGTGGCCGCCGTGGCGGGCGAGGTATTGAAGAAGACCGTGCTGGAACTGGGCGGCTCGGACCCCTTCGTGGTGCTGGAGGATGCGGACCTGGAGCTCACTGTGGAGCAGGCGGTGGCCTCGCGCTACATGAATGCCGGGCAGAGCTGCATCGCCGCCAAGCGCTTCGTGGTCGTGGAGCCGGTCGCGGAGACCTTCCTGGAGCAATTCCGGGAGGCCGTGCGGGCCCTGCGCCCGGGGGATCCCATGGATGAATCCACCACACTCGCGCCCATGGCGCGGGGCGATCTGCGCGACGCCCTGCACGCGCAGGTGCATGAGTCTGTCAAACACGGTGCACAGGTCCTCGAGGGCGGCCAGCCGGTGGAAGGCAAGGGGAACTGGTACCAGGCCTCGATACTGGACGGTGTGGGGCCGGGCATGCCGGCCTACGAGGAGGAGATGTTCGGCCCCGTGGCGGCGATCCTGCGTGCCCGCGACGAGGATGATGCCGTGCGCATCGCCAACGACACCCGTTTCGGTCTTGGCGGCAGCGTCTGGAGCCGGGACGCGGCCCGTGGCGAGGCGGTGGCCCGGCGGCTGGCCTGCGGGTGCGCCTTCGTCAACGGCCTGGTGAAGAGTGATCCCCGGTTGCCCTTCGGTGGTATCAAGGATTCCGGTTACGGCCGCGAACTCTCCCTGCTGGGTATCCGGGAGTTCGTCAACGCCAAGACCGTCTGGATTCGCTAGTGTGCTTCGCGCCTGAGAGTGCGGTGGCTCCGGACGGGGCCGGGGCGCGGCCATGACGCTCGTGGAAACCGCCGTGGACGCCGTGGAGCGCCTGGGTTACTGGGGGCTCGGGGTATCCATGCTGGTGGTGGCGCCGGAGGTGCTCATGCCCTTTGCGGGATTCCTGGCGCACCAGGGAATTCTGCATCTGTTGGGTGTGATCCTTGCCGGCAGCGTCGGCGGCACGCTGGGCTCGACGGTCCTTTATCTCATCGCCCGCCACGTGGGTGAACTGCGCGTGCGGCGGTTCTTCCAGCGCCGTGGCCGCTTCATGCTCCTGAAGGAGAGCGATCTGGACGTGGTCCTCGACGTGTACGAGCGTCACGGCGATTGGCTGGTGATGGGCGGGCGCTTCGTGCCAACGGTGCGCAGCCTGGTGTCACTGCCGGCGGGTCTGCTGCCCATGCCGTTCGGGCGTTTCCTGCTGTTCACGTTTGCCGGTACCACACTCTGGTGCGCGGTACTCGGCATCAGCGGCTACCTGCTCGGCGCCCAGTGGGAGATGCTTGAACCCTGGCTCGGTGTCTACGGAACGACGGCGGTATCGTTGGTGCTGCTGTCGGTGGCGGTGTTCGTGCTGTACCGGCTCAAAGAAGTCGTGTATGAGCGGGGCTGACGCCGCAGAGCCAACAGACAGGGCGCAGAAGCGAAAGCCGGGAATGAGTCAGAGGACATGGCTCTTGCCTCTCGCCGCCTGTCTCTGGGCGGTCTGGTCGGCGGCGCAAGCCGTTCCGCCACCCGTGTTGGAGATCGCCTTCGAGGGCAACCGCGTGACCCGGGCGTCGGTGCTGCGTCAGGAGTTGCTGATTCGCGAGGGGGATCCCGCCGACCCGGGGGCCATCGAGGCCTCGCGCCAGTCGCTCATGAACCTGGGCCTGTTCAAGGACGTCCGCGCCGAGACCGCGTCGGTGGAGGGCGGCGTGGTGCTCACCTATCACCTCGCGGAAAAATACTTCTACTTCGTGTTGCCGCGCCTGAGCCGAAGCGCCGACGGCGACCTGCGCTACGGGGGCGAGGTGCGTGCCGACAATGTCTTCGGTCTCAATCACCGACTCCGCCTGCGCTTTGACATTGACGAGGCGGCGAGCGGCACGGAACAGCGGGACGAGCGGCTCAGCCTGGGCTACCGCGTCGCCCGGGTGCCTGGCACCCGCTTCGGAGCCGGACTGGATCTCGGGATGGGCGATCGAACCAAGTCCCCTTCCGGCGGGAACGACTCGGATCGCTACCGGGAGCGCTATCGCTACACCGGCCTCTCCCTCTCACGATGGCTGGATCGCCGCGGTCCCAGCCGCGGCTGGCGTCTGGACACGGGTGTGCGCTGGGAGAGCCGCCGCTACCAGGCGCTGGATTCGGAGGCGGAGCTGCCGGACGCCGGCGAGGATGTGAGCTGGCGGGTGGGTGTTCGGTTCACCGACGTCGCCGATCTGGGCGTGCGGCGCGAGGGTGTGGAGTACGGAGGTGGAGTGACGCTGGGGGTGCCTGATCTGGGCGCGAACCGGGACCATCAGCGTTTCGACCTGTTCTACCGGCGCTACCGGGGGCTGGGCGGCGAATTGCCATCAAACCTCAACTACCAGGTACGCGCCGGTTGGGCCAACGACACGCCGTTTGGCCAGACGGCCTACAGCGTCGGCGACAGTTCCAGCCTGCGCGGCTACAAGCGGGACTACCGGGAGGGGGACGTGCGCCTGTTGCTCAATATGGAATATCTGCGTCCCCTGTTCGGCAACCCGAATGTGCGCGGCGTGCTGTTCGCCGACGCGGGCGGCGTCTGGCCGAGCAACGATGTGGACCTCTCCGACATGCTGGCCAGCGCCGGCATCGGCCTGCGCGTCAACCTGCGCTGGTTCGTGAGCACGGAACTGAGGGTGGATGCGGCCTACGGCGACGAGGGACGGGTGTATGTGGGGACGAGTCATACATTTTGAAGGCAGGTACAAGGGTAAAGGTACAAGGGTAAAGGGAATAAGAGCGGCGCCCCTTGTCCCTTTACCCTTGTACCTTGTACCTGCCTCTTATCCGCCCGTCATCGACATGAAGCGCAGGACCTTCTCCGGGCGGTCGCGGAATTCGTGGCGTTCGGGCTTGAGGTCCACCGCGCGCCGGATGGCGTCCAGGAGTTCGTCGTCGCTGCAGCCCGCGCGCAGCAGGGGGCGCAGCTCCAGGTTGTGCTCCTGGCCGAGGCAGGTGTAGATGGTGCCGTCCACGGACAGGCGCACCCGGTTGCAGGTCTCGCAGAAGTGCTGGGAGATGGGCGTGATGAATCCGATCTTCAGATCGGTGCCCACCACCTGCATGTAGCGGGCCGGTCCGCCGCCGGGCATCACCCCGGGCACGAGGTCGAAACGTTTCTCCAGGCGGGCCTTGACGGTCTGAAGATCGAGGTAGTGATCCTGGCTGGCATGGCGGCCCGTGTCGCCCATGGGCATGGTCTCGATGAAGCGCAGCGTGAAGCCGTGCTCCAGGCAGAATTCGACCATGTCCTCGAACTCGCCGTCGTTGACCCCCTTCATGGCCACCATGTTGATCTTGATCGGGGACAGGCCGGCCTCTTTCGCCGCCATGAGTCCGTCCAGGACCTTTTCCAGCTTGCCGCCGGTGACCTGCTTGAAGACCTCCGGCCTGAGGGAGTCGAGGCTCACGTTGATGCGTCCCACGCCCGCGTCCCTGAGCGCCTGCGCGTGTTTGCGCATGCGGGTGGCGTTGGTGGACAGCGAGATGTCCTCGATGCCGGGCAGCGCCGCGAGACGGGAGACCAGCCCGGGCAGGTCCTTGCGCACCAGCGGTTCGCCCCCGGTCAGGCGCACGCGCTGAACGCCCAGGCGGCCGAAGGCGCCCATGACCCGCGTGATCTCGTCGAAGTTGAGCCAGTGCTCCGGCTCCTCGAAGTCCCTGAAGCCGCGGGGCATGCAGTAGAAACAGCGCAGATCGCACTGGTCCGTGACCGAGAGGCGCACGTACTCGATGTGTCTGCCGAAGCGGTCTGTCAGTTGCGCCATGTCAATATGTCCCCCGGCTGCCTATTATAGCGTGCCCCTCGCGGTGCGCCGCGCCCTGCGCTTGGCGCCCCATTGTCCGCAGCTTACGCCAACCCCGTCTCGCAATTCCATGTTATAAAGGCCGGGGTTATTCACCTGGGCAGCTCATAAATCCACTGATGGATCATGGACTTGCGCCGGCTCGTCGTGCTCCGCCGAGGCCCGGGAACCGCACCACCCCATTAAGATGCACTTGAGGTCGTTTTTATGCCATCCGGTCCCCGTGAGATCGTCACCCCCTTCCGCCCCATCCCCCTGGAAGTGCCGGAGGGGATGAAGCCCAACGAGTTCTTCAACAGTACTGAGAACCTAACGGATCTGGCCCACAACAACGGCCTGCTGGTGAACCCGGAAAACCTGCTGCTCTATCGAAAGGCCCTGGGGCACAGCACCGAATTCGACACCTCCATCATCTACAACACCTCCAAGTGCGTCCTCGATCCCCTGGCGCGTCCGGTGCGCCGCACCCAGGTGCCGGAGCACGTGCGTCATGCCTGGAACCGCATGAACGTGATCCTCATCGACTACATGCTGGAGCAGTATCCCGATCCGGGCGAGCACTTGATCCTGGCGGGCGAGGCGAGCCTGGATGCCACCTGGCCGCTGACCGCGCCCGGCGTGCCCAGTATCCGGATGCTGCACAACCACTTCATCGTCTTTCCCATGAACGACCTCAGGGATGCGCCCCTGGCCGACCCGAACAACCCCAACCTCACCGACGGCGGCCAGCACAGCCTGTTCCAGGCCTACATGCGCGACGTCTACCGCGAATTCTTCACACGGGCGCTGGATCTGAAGGTGCTCAGACCCGCCGCCGATGCCGATGCCCGTATCGACCTCACCGGCTATCCCCAGGGCCTTCCCAGCTGGGAGATCCAGGGCGGCACCGAGGCACTGAAGGAGGTGCGTTTCTGGAAGGAGTACGACGCCATCCTCGAAGGCTTCCTGGATTTCTATCGCACGTTCTTCACCCAGGTCTCAACACGCGGCGCGCAGATGCCCGAGGGTGTGTACTTTCCGGAGGCGGTGGAAGAGGTGCTGCTGTTCAACAACGACTTCCTCGGCACCGCCAAGAAGGTACGCGACCGCTGCATCACCGACGCCCGCTATGCCCATGCCATCCGCTGGCAGCCGGCCTTCAAGCAACTCATCTACCGCAATGACGATGGCAAGCTGATCGTCACCATCAGTCAGAATTCCATCGGCAACGCCATCACCGAGCTGCTGGGTGTCGTGGTGAAGCGCATACCCGACGCCGAGGCCTATGAGCGCTTCGAACCGAAGCTTATCGAGCAGTTGCTGGAGGTTCGGCGGCGGCTGATCGAGGCGGATCTGGGGGATGGGATTGCGACGGCGTATTGGGGGGAGGAGTAGGGGGTTCGGGGTGACGTAGCGTCCGTGTTTCGCTGAGTCAAAGGCTAAAGTCAAATGCGTTTCGATCCGGCTTTCAGCCGGCTCGAGTTACTTTTC
>NZ_MVBK01000079.1:19251-45176 GCF_002000365.1 Thioalkalivibrio denitrificans
AGCGCCGACGCGCCGCATCCATGCGGCGCCCCTTCGGGCTGTTTCCCTCGAAGCCTGCGCTACTCGGTGCGCCATAGGGGAGAAGGTCAACGCCGCTTCGAGTGACATCGGGGCAATGTTGATATTGGTTCCTTTATAGATCGCCGTGCCTAACCCGGTTCGGCCGGAGGGCCGGCCTCCACAGGGAAACCCAGAGGCCCCAATACCCAGTATCCCGTTCATGCTGATCGAAGGGGTTTGGACGTTTCCCCGTATGGCTCGCCGAGCACGGGGGGGTTGCGGGGAAAAAGCCCGTCAGGGGCGCCGCACGGATGCGGCGCGTCGATCGTCAGGCCACGGACGGCCTGTCGATCGACCCCCCGCAACGCCCCCGCGCGCAGGGCACCCCGAAGGGGCGAGACATCCGGGTGTCGTTTCTTTGGTTCCTTTCTTTGGACAAGCAAAGAAAGGAACTCGAGCCCCGCGCAGCGGGGTTCGAAACGCCTTTGATCTTGAATCTCGTTTGAACCAATTACCAAGGTCGGGTCGATACGCCCTCTGGAGTTGACCCCGTTTCGTGGACACCTGATCTTTTGGGTTAAGCCTAAAGGAAGGGCCGGACACCCGATCGGACAAACGTAATGGCGGCCACGGGCCGCCCTATGGGTCCCATTCACCCCGACCATCCCCGCCACGCCACCACCGGGAAAACAATCGCCGGACAAGAAATCCCAAGACCTTTCCATCCAAAAGAAAAGGGCCGCGAGGCCCTTTTCTTCACGCCACCGACTGATAGTAGAGATTCTGCGGATGCCGCGCCTGCGCGAAGAAGAACCAGCGCTCCGCCACAAGCCCCAGATACTGGATGACGAATGCGCTGGCGAGCACGGTGGACACGTCGCCGCGCATGAAGATGGCCGTGAGCAGCAGCACGGTGGGGATGAGGAACACGCCGACCAGGAAGATCCACTTCACCGACCTGACGAACATCTCCGACATGCCGTGGAAGAACTCCCGGGTGTTGAACGAACCGCCCATGAAGCCCTGCGACTTCTGCACGATGGTCGGGTGCTTGATGCCGGTGGCGGTCTGCAGCGTCGACTTGGCCTTGAGACGCGCGTTACGGATCAGCGAGGCGGTGCGGCTTAGGAAGCCCAGCACGGTGAAGATCACGGCGCCCACGGCCAGGAAGTGCACCAGCTCCACGGCCATGAAGGCGGCCTGGGCGGCGGCCAGGGTGAAGCCCGACGCCAGGCCCAGCAGGGTGTAGTTGGCCACGGTGAGGGGGGAGTGCCACTCCTGCAGGAAGCGCAGGCAGGCGTAGATCATGGCGGTGGTCACGTACAGCACCACGGCCACCAGTGCCCCGATGATGCCGAGCAGCAGGGTCAGCGGTACCGCCACGTTGCCGGGCAGCGAGAACAGCACGGGGTTGATGCCGATCAGGTGCACCACGCCGTAGAGGAACGCGATGCCCATCATGACAGGCAGCACGATCACCTCGCGGGACAACCAGGAGGTGCGCCACATGGCGGCTGCACGCCAGGCCCGCTCCGGGTGGCCCAGGTGGAAGAACGAGGCGAACAGCCCCAGGGCCAGCAGCGCCAGCGAGATGGCCGAACCCGCTGCATAGTAATGCGACGCATGCTCCGGCAGCAGGCGCAGGGCGGCGTAGAACTCGACGATGGCCAGGGCGATGAACAGCCCCTGTCCGGCGCCGATCAGGGTGGTGAGAAAGATCACTGAGAATGCGGGATGCATGATGCGTTCGTCCGTAGTGTCCGTTACCAGCTGGTGACGTCGTCGAGGGAGGGCTCGTCGCGGCCCGGGCGGGGCAGCTTGGAGTCGATCTTGAGCGGATTGTCGCTGCGCTCCAGTTCCTCGTCGCGGATGGTGATGCGGGTCTTGCGTCGGGGCAGGTAGTGATTGGCCGGCTTGGTGCCCCACTCGGGCATGAGCTGGTAGCCGCCCGCCTCGCGGATCGCCACGGAGACCACGGAGTCCGGATCATGGATGTCGCCGTAAAGCCGCGCGTTGGTGGGGCAGGCCTTCACGCAGGCCGGCAGGCGGTCCGCCTCATCCAGCGTCGGGTTGTAGATGCGGTCCACGCACAGGGTGCACTTGGTCATCTCCTTGCGGGACTCGTCGATCTCGCGCACGCCGTAGGGGCATGCCCAGGAGCAGTACTTGCAGCCGATGCACTTGTCGTAGTCCACCAGCACGATGCCGTCCTCGGGGCGCTTGTAGGAGGCGCCGGTGGGACACACCGGCACGCACGGCGGATCTTCGCAGTGCAGGCACGACTTCGGGAAGTGAACCGTCTCCGTGCTGGGGAACTCGCCGACCTCGAAGGTCTGCACCCGGTTGAAGAAGGTGCCGCTGGGATCTTCGTCGTAGGCATTCTTGTCCACCAGCGGACCGGCGCCGCCGGAGGTGTTCCACTCCTTGCAGCTGGTCACGCAGGCGTGGCAGCCCACGCACACGTTGAGATCGATCACTAGGGCGAGCTGAGTCATTTCCTGGATCCCCTGTTCGCGAAATACGCCACCACCCGCTGGGCCAGGGGCTGGCCGGGGTAGGGCTTCATGGGTTTGAACTGCGGCGCGCTCTCGGCGGGCTCGTTGTCGCCGGCCTTGTAGATGCGCACGCGCACGTCATACCAGCCGGCCTGACCGGTGACCGGGTCGGAATTCGAGACAGTGCCATGGTCGGTCGGCAACTCTTCGGTGATCACGTGGTTGAGCAGGAAGCCCTTGCGCGCCTCGTTGGCGCGGGGCGAGAGGTTCCACGCGCCCGCCGCCTTGCCGATGGCATTCCAGGTCCATACGGTACCCGGCTCCACCGCCTGGGAATGCTTGGCGATGCAGCGCACCTTGCCCCACTGACTCTCCACCCAGACCCAGTCCTCGTCCTGGATGCCTTGGGCCAGCGCCGTCTTCGCATTCACGAACAACACGTTGTGGGCGTGAATCTGACGCAGCCAGGCGTTCTGGGAATCCCAGGAGTGGTACATGGCCATGGGCCGCTGCGTGATCGCCGCCAGAGGATAGGTCTGCTTGGGGGTAATCTGAGCCTCCAGCGGCTCGTAGTAGAACGGCAGCGGATCGAAGTACGTCTCCACGCGCTCCCGCAGGTGCTCGGGCGGTTTGCGTGACAGGCCCTTGCCCTGGGCCGCGGCGCGAAAGCGCATCAGCACTTCGGAGTAGATGTGAATGAGGATGGGTTCCGCGTAGCGCGTGACGCGGTTCCTGAGCGACCACTCCAGGTAGCCCTTGTTCCAGTTGCGCATGTACTGGTAGCTCTTGGGCAGCTCGTAGTGGAACACGCATTCGTTCTTGGCGTACATCTCCCACTGGTTCGGGTTGGGCTCGCCGCGCATGGATTTCTCGCCGCCCTTGCCGCGCCAGCCGGCCAGGAAGCCGATGCCGGAGCCGGGCTCGGTCTCGTAGTTGACGATGAAGTCCGGGTAGTCGCGGTACTTGCGCTTGCCGTCCCCGGTGACGAATGCCGGCAGGCCCAGGCGCGTGCCCAGTTCGATGAGCACGTCCTGAAAGGGCTTGCACTCTCCCTTGGGCGGCACCACCGGGATGCGCACGGAGTCCACCGGACCGTCGAACTCGGAAATGGGACGGTCCAGCATGGACATCACGTCGTGGCGCTCGAGATACGTGGTGTCCGGCAGGATCAGGTCGGCGTACGCGGTCATCTCCGACTGGAAGGCGTCGGCCACGACGATGAACGGGATCTTGTACTCGCCGTTGTCGTCCTTGTCGTTGAGCATTTTGCGTACCTCGACCGTGTTCATGGTCGAGTTCCAGGCCATGTTGGCCATGAAGATCATCAGCGTGTCGATGGGGTAGGGATCGCCGCGCCAGGCGTTGGTGATGGCGTTGTGCATCAGCCCGTGCACCGAGAGCGGATACTCCCAGGAAAACGCCTTGTCGATGCGCACCGGCCCGCCGTTGTCGTCCACGAACAGATCGTCCGGGTCCGCGGGCCAGCCCAGCGGCATGCCGTCCAGCGGCGTGTTGGGCCGCACGGCACGCGGGTCGCTGGGCGGCCTTGCGCAGGGCGGAATCGGGCGCGGGAAGGGCGCCTTGTGGCGGAAGCCGCCCGGGCGGTCGATGGTGCCGAGCAGCGTCATCAGGATCGACAGCGCGCGGATGGTGTGAAAACCGTTGGAATGCGCAGCCAGCCCCCGCATGGCATGGAAGGAGACCGGGTTGCCGGTCACGGACTCGTGTTCGACACCCCAGGAATCGGTCCAGGCGATGGGCAGCTCGATCTTCTGGTCGCGGGCGGTGACGCCCATCTCATGGGCGAGGCGGCGGATGGTCTCGGCGGGGATGCCGGTGATGCCGGCGGCCCACTCGGGCGTGTAGCCCTCGACGCGTTCCTTGAGCAGCTGGAAGGCGGGCTTGGTGGGTGTGCCGTCGTCCAGCTTGAATTCGCCCAGCAGGTAGGGGTCGGTCTCCGGGGTATGGGTGACCACGACCCGGTTGGTCTTGCGGTCCCACCAGAGCTTGTTCTGGGGTTCGTAGCAGCCTTCCTCCTCGGGCACCTCGGTGCGATGAAACATGCCGAACTCGTCGCTCGCCTCGTCCATGTTGATGAGCTGGCCGGCATTGGTATAGCGCACCAGGAATTCGCGGTCGTACAGGCCCTGGGCGATGATCTCGTGGATGATGGCCAGCAGTAGCGCGCCGTCAGTCCCGGGACGGATGGGCACCCACTCGTCCGCGACAGCGGAATAGCCCGTGCGCACGGGGTTGATGGAGATGAAACGTCCGCCCTGGCGCTTGAACTGGGAGAGGGCCACCTTGAGCGGATTGGAGTGGTGGTCCTCGGCCGTGCCCAGCATGATGAACAGCCTGGAGCGCTCCAGGTCCGGACCGCCGAACTCCCAGAAGGAACCGCCGATGGTGTAGATCATGCCCGCCGCCATGTTCACGGAGCAGAAACCGCCGTGGGCTGCGTAATTGGGGGTGCCGTACTGCTTGGCGAACAGACCGGTCAGGGCCTGCATCTGGTCACGGCCGGTGAACAGGGCGAACTTCTTCGGATCGGTCTTGCGGATCTTGCCAAGACGTTCCGCCAGAGTGGAGAATGCCTCCTCCCACGAAACGGGCTCGAACTCAGCATCGCCGCGCTCGGCGCCTTCCTTGCGCTTGAGTGGCTGTGTCAGGCGGGCGGGCGAGTACTGCTTCATGATGCCCGAGGAACCCTTGGCGCAGATGACTCCCTTGTTGATGGGGTGATCCGGGTTGCCGTCGATGTAGCGGATCTCGCCATCGCGCAGGTGCACACGGATACCGCACCGGCACGCGCACATGTAGCAGGTGGTCTTCTTGATGTCCTGCGCCGGCTGTTTCGCCTCGGAAAGCGTCGGATCCGACGTGGGGCGGGGTTGTCTGGGCTGCATGTCGTGGTTAACCTATCGACTTTAGAGAATTCGGATATTCTTGTTTATTGATTTTCGTCAAAATACAGGCGTATTGGCAAGTCGGAAGTTTTTATCCCGCCATTAAATGGTGTGGAAAACCCCATGAAATCGGACGAAATGAGGCCAACCAGAGTGAAAGATAGCGGATACTCCACATGAAGATCTGTGTCGTCTCCGACAGCCATGATCGGGGCCCGATGCTGGCCAGGGCCATCGAGGCGGCCATCGCCGAGGGTGCTGCTCTGGTCATCCACTGCGGTGACCTGATCGGCGGCAATACGATCAGGGCATCGCTCGCCCTGGGCGTGCCCATTCACGCGGTGCATGGCAACAATCTGGGCGATCCGGTCGCCATGGCACGCATCGCCCACAACTCCAAGGGCATGTTCACCTATCACGGACTGGACGCCGACTTCACCGTGGCGGGGCGCAGGATCTTCGTGACCCACTACCCCCATTACGGCCACGGGATGGCCTGTACCGGAGACTTCGACCTGGTGTGTTGTGGCCACAGCCACGAACCCGAGATCCGGCAGCAGGTGACCGTACGCGACAGCCATACCTGGCTGGTCAATCCGGGCACAGTTGCAGGGCTGGGCGCCCCCGAGGCCACGTGGGTACTGGGTGACCTGGAAACCATGAAATTCGAGTTGCGTCACACGCCTGAGTAAGCGGAGACGCGGCCCGCAAGGATGGCCGGTTGAACACCCGCCATGATCGAGGATCGTATTCAGAATGACTGCCGAAACTTCCCGCAAACCCCTGCCGCCGTTCAAGGCCCCGGCGGGTCTGGGGTACGTTGAACCGGGCACCTACGAACGCGTGTCGGCCACGTCGCCGGCCATCCGGGTGATGACCAGCCTGCGCCAGGTGAGCGCGGGCGCAATCCGCCCGGACGCCACGCTCGCCGAGGCGACCCAGACCATGATCGCCCGGGGCGTGCGCCTGCTGCTGGTGGTGGACCGGGACAACCTGGTGGTGGGCCTGATCACGGCGCGCGACACTCAGGGCGAGCGCCCGGTCCGGCTTGTTCACGAACAGGGCGGGCGCTTCGAGGACCTGCAGGTGCGCGACGTCATGACCCCGCGCGAGGTCATTGATCTGATCGATATCCGGGACGTGATGCGTGCCGAGGTGCGTGACATCGTCGCCACGCTCAAGGATCAGGGCCGTCAGCATGCATTGGTGGCCGAGACCGACCCGATCACCGGCCAGATCCGCATCTGCGGCATCTTCTCCGCGACCCAGATCGGTCGTCAGCTGGGCCTGCCGGTACAGACCTTCGAGGTCGCCAAGACCTTCGCCGAGATCCAGGCGGTGCTTGCCAAGGAATACTGACAGTGAAAGGTCGCGCGCCCCGCCGGGCACATGGAGCCGGCAGTACGTTGCCTGTATGAGGGGGAGATGGTTCGGAGGGAGGCGGAACCTTATGAGGGGTGTGATGGCCCCTCACAAGGCGAAACGGCAGCCGGAGACTCAGGGACGCTTCGGCGTGGAGTACTCCGCCACCTTATGGAAGGATTCCCAGATCGTGTCGTAACCTACGAAGCCTTTTTCGTTGGGCTCCTTCTGCCGGGTCGTAACGAAACGGGCCTTGCCTTCAGGCACTTTGGGTCTGGTCTTGGCTTGTCCACTCATAAGTCACCTATGCTCCGAGGTCGTGATCGCCGCGGCGAGATTTTCGCAGCTGAAAACCATCACGGTGAAAACAGTCGATTGATGCGCGCAAAAGTATATCAGAAATCCGCCAACCGCCAGCAACCCTCGGAGCCACTGTAACTTTTTTTATGGGTAGATAAATTCGGCTCGTCCGTGCTGTCCGGGGGGCGTGGAGGCCCGGCGGGCGCCACGTCCCCGGGGTCGGACCGGTGTGGATTGTCCCGTGAATCCATGAAGCAAGCACGTTAAGATCAGCCGAAATCCTTACGCTCATCTGCAGACGGTACCGCATGCCACAATTCATATTCGTTTATCTCGGAGGGGAGTACCCTTCCGACCCGGCAGAGGCCCAGAGGCATCTGGAAAAGTATCAACAGTGGCTGATGTCCCTGGGTCAGGCCGTCGTCAGCCCGGCCGTGCCTTTCAAGGACACGCATACGGTCCAGCCCGATGGTTCTGCGGCCCCCGGGACGGTCTCGGCGATGTCCGGACTGAGTATTTTGAAGATGGGCTCCATGGAGGAAGCCCTTGCCGCCGCAAGAGCCTGTCCGTTCCTGGAGATCAACGGCACGCTGGAAGTCTCGGAAATGATCGAGCTTTCCGGCGGCTCGCAGGATGGCGGCAGTGGGGCGGTGAACTAGCCGTCAATGTCGTGTCTCTCAGAGCCTCCCAAAAGCGCCAAGGTAAGGCCAGGATCCTTCCAGCGGCATGAAGTTCGCTTGTTACGCCGACTGGAATCAGTTGCCTGAGAGTGCCGAGGTCCTGCACTCTCGGGCGGCCTGCGACAGTATCTTCTTCTCGCGCACCTGGTTCGACAACCTGCTAAGACACGCTCCCGTCGATCCTCAGCGCCTTCTGCTCGCCTGTGTAGTGGAGGACGGGCAGATTCTGGCGCTGCTGCCCCTCGAGATGCGCAGCGGCCAGCACGGGTACGCACTCACCCACCTGTACTCCTCTCTGTACACGCTGCTGCTTGCCGAGCACAGGCAACGGGAGGCCATTGAGTGTCTGGCCAGGGGCCTGAGCGGGATGCCCTTCGCCTCGCTTCGCCTGGCGCCGATCGCGGGCGATGACGAGCACCTGCGTTGTTTTCAGCAGGCCATGGAGTCCCTGGGTATCACCTGCCAGCGGGCGTTCCGTTTCCACAACTGGATTCACCGCACCCGGGGGCAGACATTCGATGAATATATGGCGGCGCGCCCGGCCCGGGTGCGCAACAGTCTTGCACGCAAGGAACGCAAGCTCGACCGCGACCATGGCTACACGATTCGTCTCGCTACCGGTAGTGGTCTGCAGAGGGCTATGGCAGACTACCACGCTGTCTATCGCCGGAGCTGGAAGGCCAACGAGCTTTATGGCGACTTTATCGAAGGTCTGGCCCGTGGTCTGTCCGAACAGGGCTGGCTGAGGCTCGCCATCCTCTATGTCGAGGGCAGGCCCATCGCCGCACAGTTCTGGTTTGTGGCGCATGGCAAGGCCGGTATTTTCAAGCTGGTCCATGACGAGGACTGGAAACGCTATTCCCCCGGTTCGATCCTGACCCGGTGGCTGATGAGGCATGTCATCGATCATGACAGGGTCACCGAAATTGACTTCCTGACGGGCAACGACGCCTACAAGCAGGACTGGATGTCCGAGCGCAGGGAGCGATGGGCGCTATACTGCATCAACAGGCGAGAACCTAGGCGCGGAGTCAGTCGCATGGCACAGTGGCTGCTCGGCTCGAAATGACATCGAAACTCAAGAAAACCTCAGGAAAATCGAAGTGCGACTCAAGACCGATGCCGATCAGTTCGATCAACTCCAGCAGCTCTTCATCCGCGAAATCATCGAGCAGATACGACTCAAACTCGTCCAGGCGGGACTCCGCGGAAAGGAGTTGCAGGACCTCACCACCCACATTGCCTTCAGTGTTGCAAGCACGATTGACGATACGGCGAGGATCGAATCGGGTGGGGTGCAGGTCCGACCCTGCCTGACCTTTGTGACCGAGGACGATCAGCTTGTTCACGGCGGAGAAAACTCCTATACACATGAATATGTCGCGGATGTCGTGGGCGAGATTTTCAGCAACGGGGCCGCTGATTAGCCCGCCCATCCCGCTGCGACAGGATACCGGCGGGAACAGTCTGTGATGCCGGGATATGCGGGTCAGCCGTCATGAAGCTCAAACAAACGCATCTGTTCAAGGGGTCTCGGGAATTCGAGATCATCGACGACCACGTCAGGGTCCGCAGCAAGGCGCCATTCAAGCATGCCGTGGAACTCACGGTCATGCTGACCGTCCTGAACCCGGAGCCCGTGATCACCCGCTCCTGCCTGAATTTCATCAGCCGGGTGAATGGCGACGTGCTGCTTTCGCTCTACCTGGGAAAACCCGATAGCGAGGCGTTCAATGCCTTCGTCAGTACGCTGAAGCGCAGGGCCCTGGACGAATATCAGGCCTTCGCGGGGATCAGGTCTGCCGGGCAGCCCGCAGGGCTCGAGGCGAACGTATACGAGGAGCCGCCGGATTTTGATGACGCCGTGGACGACGGACCGGCGAAGTTCAGGGATGACCTCGATGTCGAAAGGATTGATGAGGCCATTCAGATGCTGAGAACCTATCTGGCTGTCGATGATATCCAGCCGTTCCTGACAGCGATGGAAGCGCTGAGAGAAGAGCCCGGGAGTGCAGCCCTTCAGTTGCAGGTGGTCAACGCGTTCAACGACCTGGGTTTCAGGCAGGGCGCTGTCCTGACCTACGCGCCCTATGTAGGCGCCCTGTTGTCGGATCGGCCAGGCGGGGCACCGTATTGACGGCGTGACAGGGTCATGCAGCCTGGGAAGACGGTTGCCTAATGGCTGCTGTTTCCGATGGGGGAGATGCGATCCGGGTCGATATCCGGCCCGTCAACGACCTTGGTGCCTGCCTCGATCTCTTCCGGGGTTGCATCCCTTACGGCCAGAATCTTGAGCCGGAATAACAGGTCCCTGCCGCAGAGCGGGTTGTTGCCATCGACGGTCAGGGTCTTGTCATCCACGCGCGTCACGATGAATTCCTTTCTCTCACCCTTGTCGTTCTCCATCAGGATGATGGTGCCCACCTCGCGATACTCTTCAGGGACATTCCCGATGCTGTCGGTAAACACCAGGCTTTCGTCGCGCGCCCCGTAAATCGCATTGCCGTCGATGGGGACTTCGATCACGTCGCCTGCGGAGCGGCCCTCCAGCTCGTCCGTCACCTGCTTTGCCAGCACCCGGTCGGCGCCGTGCACGTAACTCAACGGGAATTCCACGGTTGACAGGACCTGCCCGGTCTTCTCGTCGAGCACCTCGTAGGTTAGCTCGACCAGCTTGTTGTCTTGTATGGTTTCGCTCATGTTCGCCTAGAAAACCGATGCCGCGAAGATCTTGACTTCGCCTCGTTCGTAGCCGACGACCATGCGTCCCAGCCACTCGCCCTCCCTCTTGGTGCTGCGTACCCTGAACAGGCAGCTGACGTGCTCACCACGACGGATGAAGCCAAGAAAGTCGTAGTCCGTTGAAAGACTGCGGGTGAGTTCGCTCTTGGCGAACTGTTTTCCAAGCTCGACTTCGTTGAGCCCCAGCAGCAGGTCATAGGAAAAGTTGCGAATGAACTTTCCGTAGTTTCCCTTGTTGGAGTACTTGATCAATTCATCCCACATCGGGAGCACGATCTGCAGGAGCTCCTCGTCGGATTTCTCAATAATGTTCATGGAATGTTCTCTGGAATGAACCTTCGGTTGGCTAAAAGCTTGCTCACTTCAGGTTGCCGGGTCAATACGACATTGCGTGGCAAAAAAAAGACCAACATGGTGTTGGTCTTTTTTAATTGAGTCACACAGGGAGGCGTAACCAACGCCTCCCTGGTGCCGAACGTTACTGCTCGTCCTTGTCCACAATGTGGTAGCAAGGCGCTTTTTCCATGGTGTACTCGCCGGTCGCCGGGTCGCGACGGGAAACTGTCAGCACGTGCCAGTTCTCGTCATCCAGCTTCAGGGCGTCACCCCGGTAGTAATACCCGGGCCAGCGCGTCTCCTTGCGGAACAGGGTGTGGTGGAACACCGACTCGGCGGTACGATGGCGGTGCTTCAACTCCCAGGCGCGCAGCAGCTCGTGGATGTTCTCCGCGGCGAGCTTTTCCAGATCCTCTTCCAGGATCTTCATCTTCTTCAGCCCGATGCTGAGCAGCTTGTCGTTGGTCATGTAGTTGACCGTCACGCCGCCGCAGTACTCGTCCATCAGCTTCTGCAGTCGATCAAGACCCTGGCGGGGGTTGATGTAGTTGGGGTTGACGCTGCCGGCAACGATCTCGTTTCGGTAGACCTTGTAGTGTTCCAGCGGCTTGTAGATCTCGGCCTTGCGGCGGTCGATCTGCTCCTGGGAGACACGAATGCCCTCGGCCTTGCCGTCGTCGATGTACTTGCAGGCGGCCTTGGCAGCCAGACGTCCTTCGGTGAAGGAACCGGAGGAGAAGGCATGGGGCGTCCCGCCCACGGCATCGCCGGCACCGAACAGACCCTCGACAGTGGTCATGCGGTTGTAGCCCCAGAAGTACTCGGGAGGAGAGATGTCCTCCGGGCCGGAGCACCAGGCGCCGCAGCCGGTGGCATGAGAACCCATGACGTAGGGCTCGGAGGTGGTCAGCTCCGGGTTCTCATACTTCGGGTTCACGTCGGTGGCCGCCCACAGCACGGCCTGGCCAACGGTCATGCCCAGGAAGTTGTGCCAGCCGATCTCCTCGAGGTGCGGATCCTGGAAGGCTTCCATGGTGACCATGTGGATCGGGCCGCGACCCGCGTTCACCTCATTGATGAGCGCGTGGTTGCGCAGACAGGTCGGGATCGGGCGATGGGTCCTGTGCGAGACCTCGGGATCCAGATACTCCTTGCCGACCATCTTCTGCAGATCGGGGAACCACTTGGACTCGTACTCTTCGCCATAGGCGTTCTGCGTGTAGGTCTTGAGGTGCAGGAAGTAGGCGCCCACCGGACCGTACCCGTCTTTGAAGCGGGCGAGCACGATGCGGTTTTCCATCTGGGTCATCTTCGCACCGGCCTCGATCATCAGGCCGTAGGCAGAGCCAGAAGACCACGGCGCGTACCACACACGACCGGCACCTTCACCCACCGAGCGTGGCTTGAAGATGTTGGAGGCACCGCCCGCGGCCACGATCACGGCCTTGGACTTGAACACGTGGTAATCACCGGTGCGCACGTTGAAGCCGACGGCGCCGGCCACGCGGTTCTCCTTGGAGTCATCCATCAGCAGGTGGGTGACACAGACACGGTTGTAGACCTTGTCAGCCGACTTCTTGGCCGCTTCGGCCACGATCGGCTTGTAGGACTCACCGTGAATCATGATCTGCCAGCGGCCTTCACGCTGATAGGTGCCCGTCTTGGGGTTGCGCATCAGCGGCAGGCCCCACTCTTCGAACTGGTGAACAGCCGAGTCCACGTGACGCGCCATATCGAACAGCAGGTCCTCGCGGACCATGCCCATCAGGTCGATGCGGGCGTAACGGACGTGGTCCTCGGGATTGTTCTCACCGAAGCGGGTGCCCATGTAGCAGTTGATCGCATAGAGGCCCTGTGCCACTGCGCCGGAACGATCGATGTTGGCCTTTTCGGCGATCACGATCTTCTTGTCCTGGCCCCAGTAACGGGCTTCCCAGGCGGCACCCGTACCACCCAGGCCCGCACCGCAGACCAGGATGTCGATGTTGTCTTCTACGATTGTTTTGTATGCCATTAGTAGTACACCCCTGCTTTCATGCTCAGGCCATTGGATTCCAGCGTATGGATGCCGCCGTCATCCATACGGATGTATTTGGGCTCATTGAAGAGCAGCTGGCTGTCCCGCATTTCCTTGCTGGGCGCCGGCACATCGGCCAGTTTGGGAATCTCCTGGCCCCAGGGCTTGGTCGTGATGGGGGCGAGCAGATTCAGGTCTGTCTCGCCATTGCGCGACTTGATGCGCCATGCGATGACACCCTTTTCCTCGTCACGGATAACCCGAACCGAGTGACCCAGCGGCGCGAAATCCGCATAGCCGCGCACATCAATCGCGTGGTGGGGGCAGGCCTTGACGCAGGAGTAGCACTCCCAGCACATGTTGGGCTCGATGTTGTAGGCACGGCGCATGGTCGGGTCGATATGCATGATGTCCGAAGGGCAGATATCAACACAGGCTCCGCAGCCGTCACAACGCGTCATATATACGAAAGTTGGCATTGTTGGTCCTCTCTATAAATGTTGTTCAACGGCAACCACTTAGTAGTGGCGTGGCGGTTCACGGGTGATGCCAGCCCCCATGTTGGGCGGGTTGGTGCCCATGTATTCGGGAATGTCGGGATAGCGTGCCTGCAGGGCGGGATCCGTCAGATCACCCACGTCGGGCAGATTCTCCTGGGAGCCGTCGGCCTCGGTGATCTTCTTCTGGTAGGCAGCTGCGGGCTTGAAGAACATGTGGGCAAACTTGGACCACAACACGGTTCCGAACAGGGTGGTGCTGCCGCCGACAAACAATCCGAAGAACAGCCAGCCGATGGTGGTGCCCTGGAAGATGGACCACAGCAGCCCGAACGTCGCCATCGCCAGCAGGGACAGGATGAACAGATCGGCGCGTACCACGCGGTACCAGGGGTTGCCCTCGGCTGAGACATCCACGCGGATAAAGAACCAGAACCAGTAGCCGCCGACGGCCAGGCTCAGTGCACCCAGGTGCCACAACAACGGCCAGATGCCGGCGGAAGCCTCGGTGGGGTGCGAAAAAATCAGGACGGCCGTGGCCAATACGAAGACGATGAATCCGTACATGGTGAGAAGGTGCGAGATTCGACGCTGTTCCTCACCCTTGTGGGAGAACTCGGAAGAGGTCAGCACTTCACCGACGACCGTCTGAACGGCAAGCCCGACCTTCTGGCCGCTGCTCACGGTACGCCGTGCGTTCTTCTCCGCCTTCTTCGAATTCTCGAAAAAGTACTTGGCGCTTCTCTTGTGAACGACATCGAGGATCGTTCCGCCAATGACCAGCAGAATCATCAGCACGACGTATGTCTGCATGGCCGCCGGCGGAATGAATCCGGAAAGCTCACTGAACGGGTTGGTCATAATCATCATCTACTCTCCTAATCCTATCCCGGGTTTCTCATGAAATGAGGCGGATCTCGTTTAACACTCTTACATTCCCTGAGGCACGCCGATAACGCCTGAAGCGAAACCCGGCGGCCAACGTCCGTTAGCGGGCGGAATGCCCGGACAGCTTCACCTCCACCTTCTCGGTGAGGTTGTCGTAGTACTCGCGCAGGACGGCCAGCACCTCCGGGCGGGAGAACTCCGCCGGAACGTCGCCTCCCTCGGACAGGGCCTTGCGCAGCTTGGTGCCCGACAGGAGCAGGCGGTCTTCCGGCTCGTGGGGGCAGGTACGCGCAGAAGCCATGCCGCCGCACTTGTAGCACCAGAAGGTCCAGTCGATCTTCAGGGCCTGGGTCTCCAGGGCACCCTTGGGGATCTCGTCGAAAATGTGGTGCGCATCGAACGGGCCGTAGTAATCGCCCACTCCTGCGTGGTCGCGGCCCACGATCAGGTGGGAGCAGCCGTAGTTCTGGCGGAACACCGCGTGCAGCAGCGCCTCGCGGGGACCCGCGTAGCGCATGTCCAGGGGATAACCGGCCTGCACGATGGTGTTCTTGACGAAGTAGTTGTCCACCAGGGTGTTGATGGCCTTGGCGCGTACGTCAGCCGGGATGTCGCCGGGCTTGAGGTTGCCGAGCAGGGAGTGGATCAGCACGCCGTCGCAGGTCTCGATGGCCACCTTGGCCAGGTACTCATGGGAACGGTGCATGGGGTTGCGGGTCTGGAACGCGGCCACCTTGCTCCAGCCCATGGATTCGAACAGCGCGCGGGTCTCCTTGGGCGACATGAACAGCTCGCCGTACTTCTCCGGGAACCCGCCCTGGGAGAGCACCTTGACCGGGCCGGCCAGGTTGACTTCGCCCTGTTCCATCACCATCTTCACGCCCGGGTGTTCCATATCGGTGGTCTTGAACACCGTGGCGCACTCGTGGGCCTTGTCGATCTGGTACTTCTCGGTGACGGTCATGGTGGCGAGGATCTCGCCGTTGTCGGGGTCCACGAGCGCGATGTCGCTGCCCGTCTTGATCCCGTCGGCGGTGCCCTCGTCGGTGGAAAGCGTGATGGGGATGGGCCAGAACAGGCCGCTGGCGGTTTTCATGCCGTCGCAGACACCTTCCCAGTCGGCGTGACTCATGAAGCCGTCGAGGGGCGTAAAGCCGCCCAGACCCAGCATGATGATGTCTCCCTTCTCACGGGAGGAGACAGTCACCCGGGGCAGCGACTCGGCACGCTTCTGTTCCTTGGTCAGTGCCTCGCCTTCCAGTAACAGCGGTTTCAACGGTCCGCCGCCGTGTGGATTCACCAGAGCCATAAGTATTTTTCCTCTTTTGAGATGAGAATCTCTTGAAAGACCAGAAATTATGTGAGGTTCCGGCCACAGCCTTGCGACACTAGCACTACCGGCGCCGGGCTAGGAATCGTAATTTTCGATGTTTCAATAAGCTGAACTGATCAATGCATATCCCAATTGGGAGGGGCGTGCCGGGTCGCCACGTATGCAAGTGATTGATCTTCAGCCCTTGTTGGGATTTCCCCGGTGCGTGGATTCTCGTTGACCGGGGCCAGCCGTCGACTATCCTGACTTGTACGACCCTCGGGAATGCGCCACGATCATCGCGCCGTGCCCAGCGTGGCACGAGCACAACCTAGAACCATAGCCCATCAGCCGTGAAGTCGCCAGACCCTGACGCGGCCACGCACCTTAGACCATCCCCGTCTCTGGCGCCAGGAGCCCACGCGGTTTTGATGACGAGACTCAAGTTATAGCTGTTGGTTAATCCACAGGAGGTTTAGGAAATGCGTTTGATACTTCTGGGCGCCCCCGGCGCCGGCAAGGGCACGCAGGCCCAGTACATCACGGAGAAGTTCGGTATCCCCCAGATCTCCACCGGTGACATGCTGCGCGCTGCGGTGAAAGCAGGCACCCCGCTGGGTGTCGAGGCCAAGAAGGTGATGGATGCCGGCGGCCTGGTCTCCGACGAGATCATCCTCGGGCTGATCCGTGAGCGGCTGCTCAAGCCCGACTGCGCCAACGGCTACCTGTTCGACGGGTTCCCACGCACCATTCCGCAGGCGGAGGCCTTGCGGGGGCAGAGCATTCCGCTGGACTTCGTTGTCGAGGTGGATGTCCCCGATGAGGAGATCATCAAGCGCATGAGCGGCCGGCGGGTGCACCCGGCCTCCGGGCGCACTTATCACGTGACCTTCAACCCGCCCAAGGTGGAAGGCAAGGACGATGTCACGGGCGAAGACCTCATCCAGCGCGACGACGACAACGAGGAAACCGTGCGAAAGCGCCTGTCCGTCTACCACGACCAGACGAAGCCGCTGGTGAAGTTCTACTCCGAGTGGGCCGCCACCGGGGACGAGGCGGCACCCAAGTGCGTGAAGGTGGAGGGCATCGGCTCGGTGGAGGAGATCCGGGACCGTATCTTCGCGGCCCTGGAAGGGAAGTGAGGGGATAGTCGGTAGGCGTGAGGGGTGAGGCGACAGGGGCTCGTTCAGTCTCTACACCTGCCGCCTCTCACCTCACACCTTACTCCCCCGTCCCCAGGCACCCAACGAGAAGGGCCGGCAATAGCCGGCCCTTCACACTTCCCACTTCCAACCTCTCCCTTCCTACTTCTTCAACACCTTCGGCACCATGTTCTGGCGCAGCCGGAAGGCGTCGGGCATACCCGAGCCCAGCAGCGGGCGCAGGTAGAGGCGGAAGGCATCGGTGACGTCGGTGCCCGAGTCGGAGATGAACTCGTCGGGCATCACCTTGGTCTTGCCCGCCACGGCCTCCAGCGGCGCCAGGCGGTAGTCCGAGGAGTAGAAGCCGGTGCGCTCGATGACCACGGAGCCGTCGGAATCGCCCCACATGGCGAACTGCACCGCCTTCTCGCCCACCTCCCGGGCCTCGCGCTGGTCCACGTCGGAGACGCAGCCCACGAAGGAGCGCTGCAGGTAGCCGAAGGTGTCGCCGCGCACACGCTTGTATCCCAGCTTGCTCTTGATCTCGTCGCACAGCATGTCGGCCAGCTGCCCGGTGCCGGAGAGCTGCACGTTGCCGTGCGCGTCCTTCTCCACTTCCTTGGCGAGCTTGACCGCGATCGGGGTGCCTTCGGCGTCGTGGATGCCCTCGCTCACGGCGATCACGCAGCGCCCGTAACGCTCCATGGTGGCCTTGACGTCCGCCAGGAACTTCTCCGTATCGAACACCCGCTCGGGCAGGTAGATCAGGTGCGGGCCGTCATCGGGGAACTTCTTGCCCAGCGCGGAGGCGGCGGTCAGGAAGCCCGCGTGACGGCCCATGACGACCCCGATGTACACGCCCGGCAGCGCCCAGTTGTCCAGGTTCGCCCCCATGAAGGCCTGGGCCACGAAGCGGGCAGCCGAGGGGAAACCCGGGGTGTGGTCGTTCTCCACCAGATCGTTGTCGATGGTCTTAGGGATGTGGATGCTGCGCAGGTCGTAATTGGCCTTGCGGGCCTCCTCGCTGACGATGCGCACGGTATCCGAGGAGTCGTTGCCCCCGATGTAGAAGAAGTAGCCGATCTCGTGGGCCTTGAGGACCTTGAAGATCTCCTGGCAGTACTTGAGATCCGGCTTGTCGCGCGTGGAGCCCAGCGCGGACGACGGCGTTTCGGCGACCAGCTCCAGGTTGTGGCTGGTCTCCCGGGTGAGATCCAGGAACTCCTCGTCCACGATGCCACGCACGCCGTGAAAGGCGCCGTACACCAGGTGTACGTCCCGAAACTTCCGGGACTCCAGGACCGCACCCACCATGGACTGGTTGATGACGGCGGTGGGGCCACCCCCCTGGGCGACTAGAACCTTCTTGGCCATTCCTTGCTCCTCCTTCAACTTTGAGATTGGGGTCGTCAAATACCCTTGGGACCCGTGTGTCTGAATTCAGGCTCCGCGGGACTATACGTCATCGACCGGGGAGGGGGTAGGCCGTGAAAAATCTATGGGGTCATCCAGCGAATTTGGGTTTTCGGTGCAGTGCAGCAAGTGAAAAGGCAGTGGCAAGTGGCAAGTCTCAAGTGGCAAGGGAAACCACCCCGGCCCTCCCCCTCAGGACCAATCCGCCGGGAGCGCATTTGAACAGCCGACAGGCTGGCCCGATGGGTGGAGGGCAGGACGCCCAAAGTTTGAGCATCAGGGTGACGTTGGTTTCCCTTGCCACTTGAGACTTGCCACTTGCCACTGCTTTTCAACCGCTGCGCCTGCGCCGCGGAGGGCCGCCGCGCCGTGAGGGGTCGCCACGGCCCCCGCGCGCCCGACCGCCCGGCGGCTGTCGCACTTCCCGTTTGGCCGGCGGGGCGGGATCGACCAGCAGGGAACGGTCGATGGCCTCGGAGTCGATCTTGAAGCCGATGTATTGCTCGATCTCGGGCAGGGTGAAGGCGGAGGCCTCGCAGGCGAAGCTGATGGCGTCGCCCTCGGCGCCGGCGCGGCCGGTGCGCCCGATGCGGTGCACGTAATCCTCGCCCGACTGGGGCAGGTCGAAGTTGAATACATGAGACACATCGGGGATGTGCAGGCCGCGGGCCGCCACGTCGGTGGCCACCAGCACGTCGAACTCGTTGTCCTCGAACTGCTTGAGCAGCCGCTGGCGCTTCTGCTGAGGCACGTCACCAGAAAGCACCCGGGCCTTGATGCCGTTGCCGCGGAGCCAGGCGTCGAGCTTGTCCGCCATGTGCTTGGTGTTGACGAACACCATGGAGCGGCTCGGGCCGAGGCGCTTCAAGAGGCCCAGCAGCAGGGGGATCTTCTCCGGGTTGGCCGGATAGTAGATCACCTGGCGCACCCGCTCGGCGGTCACCTGTTCGTCCTCGGTCTGAACCTTCTCCGGGTCGTTCATGTGCTCGAAGGCCAACTCCATCACCCGGTGCGACAGGGTGGCCGAGAACAGCATGGACTGGCGTTCCGCGGGCGGGGTCATGCGCCGCAGCAGGAAGCGGATGTCCTTGATGAAGCCCAGGTCGAACATGCGGTCCGCCTCGTCCAGGACCATCACCTCGACATGCTTCATGTCAAACACCTTTTGTTTGAAGTAGTCGATAATGCGTCCTGGCGTGCCGATCAGGATGTCCACGCCGTCGGCCAGCTGCTGGCGCTGCTTGTCGTAGTCCGTGCCGCCGTAGGCCAGGCCGAGCTTGAGCCCGGTGTGCTTGCCGAGCAGCACGGCATCCTTGTGGATCTGAATGGCCAGCTCCCGGGTGGGCGCGAGAATCAGGGCGCGGATCTGGTTGGGGCGGCGCTGGGGGTCCGGCGGGTGACGCAGGAGGCGGTTGAAGGTGGCGATCAGGAACGCCGCCGTCTTGCCGGTGCCGGTCTGGGCCTGGCCGGCCACGTCGCGGCCCGCCAGCGCAATGGGCAGCGCCAGTGCCTGGATGTGGGTACAGCGGGTGAAGCCGGCTTCCTCGATGCCCTGTCGTACGGGCTCGGGCAGATCAAACTTGCTGAAGGTGGTGTCCGATAGATGTGTGTCCGTCATGTGGTTCAGGGCTCTGGGGTGGGCTTGAAATGGTGGGCGGAATGGGCTCCAATTGGCCCAATATCCGCCGTGACCGGCCGGTCCTTGAATATCCGGCCCGGGGCCGCTCGGATTGCACGCCCCGCATCTATTCTAACCGGAGGTCAACCGTTGTGAGTGAAAACATCCATCATGTGACTGATGCCAGTTTCGAGGACGAGGTGCTCAAGGCCGAGCAGCCGGTGCTGGTGGACTACTGGGCTGAGTGGTGCGGTCCGTGCAAGATGATTGCCCCGATCCTGGACGAGATCGCCAGCGAGTACGGCGACAAGCTCAAGGTGGCCAAGCTTAACATCGACGAGAACCCGGGCACGCCCCCCAAGTACGGCATCCGCGGCATTCCCACCCTCATGTTGTTCAAGGGCGGCAACGTGGAGGCCACCAAGGTGGGCGCCCTGTCCAAGTCCCAGCTGACCGCCTTCCTTGACCAGAATATCTGACCGTTTGGGCGCCGGTCCGGGCAGTTGGTCGCCCCCGGCTGGACGTTCCCGCCCCGAAGTGCTAACGTACACGAGATAACGATGATCAGACCTCGGCCGTCGTTCTGGCGACCGATGCTTTCCCAAACCGAGTTTCCAGCTTTATCCGGCTGTCCCCAGGGCACGTCCCGTACGCCTGTAACCCTCCCTGTCCGCCATCCGACGTCCAGACACGCATGAACCTGACCGAACTGAAGCGCAAATCCGCATCCGAACTCATTGAACTCGCCCAATCGATGAAAATCGAGGGCATGGCACGGTCCCGCAAGCAGGACATCATCTTTGCCATGCTCAAGGCCCATGCCAAGAACGGAGAGGACATCTTCGGGGACGGCGTGCTGGAGATCCTGCAGGACGGCTTCGGCTTCCTGCGCTCGGCGGACAGTTCCTACCTGGCTGGGCCCGACGACATCTACGTCTCGCCCTCGCAGATCCGGCGGTTCAGCCTGCGCACCGGCGACACCATCGCCGGCAAGATCCGGCCGCCCAAGGAGGGGGAACGGTACTTTGCGCTCCTCAAGGTGGACCAGATCAACTTCGAGGCGCCGGAGAACGCCAAGAACAAGGTCCTGTTCGAGAACCTGACCCCCCTGCATGCCAGCGAGCGCATGCGCATGGAACGGGGTAACGGCAGCACCGAGGATATCACGGCCCGGGTGATCGACATCGTCGCCCCCTTCGGCATGGGGCAGCGCGGCCTGATCGTTTCCCCACCCAAGGCCGGCAAGACCCTGATGCTGCAGAACATCGCCCAGAGCATCACCACCAACTATCCCGACTGCTACTTGATCGTACTGCTCATCGACGAGCGCCCCGAGGAAGTGACCGAGATGGCACGCATGGTGCAGGGGGAGGTGGTCTCGTCCACCTTCGATGAGCCCGCCAGCCGGCATGTTCAGGTGGCGGAGATGGTCATCGAGAAGGCCAAGCGCCTGGTGGAGCACAAGCGTGACGTGGTGATCCTTCTGGACTCCATCACGCGCCTGGCGCGCGCCTACAACACCGTGGTGCCGTCCTCTGGCAAGGTGCTCACCGGCGGCGTGGACGCCAACGCCCTGCACCGGCCCAAGCGCTTCTTCGGGGCGGCCCGCAACATCGAGGAGGGGGGCAGCCTGACCATCCTCGCCACCGCCCTGGTGGATACCGGCTCCAAGATGGACGAGGTGATCTACGAGGAATTCAAGGGCACCGGCAACATGGAGATCCACCTGGACCGCCGCATCGCCGAGAAACGTACCTACCCCGCCATCAACATCAACCGCTCCGGCACCCGCCGCGAAGAACTCCTCACCGACCCGGACGAACTCCAGAAACTCTGGATCCTGCGCAAGTTCCTCCACTCCATGGACGAACTGGAGGCCATCGAGTTCCTGCTCAGCCGTCTGCAGTCCACCAAGGTGAACAGCGAGTTCTTCGATATGATGAAGCGGAGCTAGGAAGGCGCCAGAGTCAAGATACAAGAGACAAGAGGCAAGTTGTAGAACACGAAAGGCCGGTTTTCACCGGCCTTTCGTGTTTCTGATCATGATCTGCGGGACGTGGAGAGCTCCGGGTTTTCTTGCCTCTTGTCTCTTGAATCTTGCCTCTGGCGCCGACAGGCGCCTTATATCCAGCATTCGGGCACTACGCCCCAGACCTCTTCCGCGTATTGCTGCACCGTCCGGTCGATGGAGAAATACCCCATGCGGGCGGTGTTGAGCATGGCGCGGCGCGTCCAGTCCTCGCGGTCCGTATAGAGGGCATCCACCTGTTCCTGGGCCTGGACGTAGGCTGCAAAGTCCGCCAGCACCAGGAAGGCGTCGTTGTTCAGCAGATCGTCGACCAGGTCGCCATAGCGCGCGGGATCATCCGGCGTGAAGAAGCCGGAGCCGATCATGTTCAGCACCTCCTTCAGTTCCGCGTTCTCCTGGTAGCACTCGCGAGGGCGGTATCCCCGGGCCCGGGTCTCGGCCACTTCCTCGGCCGTGAGTCCGAAGATGAACATGTTCTCTTCCCCGACGGCATCGCGGATCTCCACGTTGGCCCCGTCCAGGGTGCCGATGGTGAGCGCGCCGTTCAGGGCGAGTTTCATGTTGCCCGTCCCGGAGGCCTCCATGCCCGCGGTGGAAATCTGCTCGGAGAGGTCAGCGGCCGGGATGATCACGGTGGCGGCGCTTACGTCATAGTTGGGGAAGAACACCACCTTCAGCCGATCGTTGACCATGGGGTCGTGATTGATCAAGTCCGCCACGTCGTTGATCAGTCGTATGACCTGTTTCGCCCGTACGTAGGATGGCGCCGCCTTGCCGCCGAACAGCACCACCCGTTTGGTCTGATCACCGGCCTCACCTCGCCGGATGCGGTTGTAAAAGGCGATCACGTGCAGGATGTTGAGCAGCTGGCGCTTGTACTCGTGGATGCGTTTCACCTGCACGTCGAACATGGCATTCGGATCGATGCGAATGCCCGTGCGCTCCAGCACCAGATCCGCCAGGCGGCGCTTGTTGGCCTCCTTGACGGCCCTGAATTCCTCGCGGCACTTCGGGTCGTCGGCGAACGACTCCAGCGCCCGGAGCTGCGACAGGTCCATGACCCAGTCCCGCCCGATGTGTTCACTGATCAGCGCACACAGGGCAGGGTTGGCCTGGTGCAGCCAGAGCCGGGGGGTGATGCCGTTGGTGATGCTCACGAACCGTTCCGGCCACAGGCGATAGAAATCGTGGAAGAGCGTGCTTTCCAGAAGCTTCGTGTGCAGCGCCGCCACACCGTTGATCTTGTGGCTGCCCACCACGGCCAGATGCGCCATGCGCACCTGGCGGCCGTGCTCCTCGTCGATGATGGACAGGCGCTTTATGACCTCCGTGTCGCCGGGAAAGGTATGGCGCACCTCGTTGAGGAAGTGGAAGTTGATGTCGTAGATGATCTGCATGTGCCGCGGCAGCACGCGCTCCATCACCTCCACAGGCCAGGTCTCCAGCGCCTCGGGCAGCAGCGTGTGATTGGTGTAGCCGAACACGGCCTTGGTGATTTCCCAGGCACTCATCCAGGGCAGCTGGTATTTGTCCAGCAGCAGGCGCATCAGCTCGGCCACCGCGATGGCCGGGTGGGTGTCGTTCAATTGCAATGCGACCTTGTCGGGCAGTTCCGTGATCCGGTAACCCATTTCCTCATGGTGGTCGAGGACGTCCTGGATGGATGCGGAGACGAAGAAGTACTCCTGCTTGAGCCGCAGTTCCCGGCCGATGGCGGTGGCGTCGTTGGGGTAGAGCACCATGGAGATGGTCTCTGACTCGGCCTTTTTCTGGATGGCCCCGATGTAGTCGCCTTCGTTGAAGTAGTTCAGGTCGAAGTCGCGCGTGGACTTGGCGGCCCAGAGGCGCAGATTATTGACGTTTTTGTTGCCATAGCCCGGGGTGGGGTGGTCGTAGGCCATGGCGATGACCTCTTCGCAGTCCTGCCAGTGGTGACGCAGGTTGCCGTTGTCGCGGTGCGTCACCACGCGGCCGTAGAAACGCACGCGGTAGATCTTCTCCGGCCGCGGAAACTCCCAGTTATTGCCGTAGCGCAGCCAGTTGTCCGGGTGCTCGATCTGCTGTCCGTTCTCGATCTGCTGCTGGAACATGCCGTACTCGTAACGGATGCCATAGCCGTAGCCCGGCATGCACTGGCTGGCCATGGAGTCCAGAATGCAGGCGGCCAGACGCCCCAGGCCGCCGTTGCCCAGCGCCGCATCGGGTTCCAGTTCCGCGATCCCCAGCAGGTCCACCCCCATCTCCGAGAGCGCTTCCCGGCAGGCCTCGTAGAAGCCCAGGTTCAGGAGGCTGTTGATCAGCATCCGCCCGATCAGGTACTCCATGGACAGGTAGTAGACGCGCTTGACGTGCTCCCTGTTGAACAGGCGCTGTGTGAACATGCGCCGTTCGATGAGGCGTTCGCGAATGGCGTATGACACCGCTTCAAGCCAGTCTCGGGGCGTGGCCTCCAGCGGGTCCTTGCCTGCCTGATGGATCAGGGCGTCGCGAATGGACTTCTTCAGCCCCTCCTTGTCGCAGGGGCGGGGGTGGTGTTCCAGTTCGTGCAATATGTCAGCAATAGCCATAAGTTTTTACCGCGATCGGCAGAAGGTGGGCTGCTCTACATCGCCCAAATATGATGCAAGACGAGTGCCAGACTGTGGGTATTCCCGGTCATGCCCGGCCCTGTTCCCGGGCCACGGCCCGGTAGCCGATGTCGCGTCGACAGTATACGCCCTCCCAATGAATCTTATCCGACAGGGCGTAGGCCCGCTCCCGGGCCTGCGCGACCGTGCCACCCAGTCCCACCACGCAGAGCACACGCCCGCCCGCGGTGCGCAGGGCGCCGTCCCGGTGAACGGTGCCCGCGTGAAAGACCTTGGCATCAGGAGGGTCCTGTGTCGGCAACCCATCGATCACGTCGCCCTTGCGATAGCTGCCCGGATAACCCCCTGCAGCCAGAACCACGCCCAGTGCCGCCCGCGGATCCCATTCGGCCTCGACCCTGTCCAGGCGCCCCTCCAGAGCTGCCTCGAGCAGGTCCACCAGGTCGGAGCGCAGACGCATCAGGATGGGCTGGGTCTCCGGGTCGCCAAAGCGGCAGTTGAATTCCAGCACCTTAGGGGTGCCGTCGGCGCTGATCATCACACCGGCATAGAGAAATCCGGTATAGGGGCGCCCCTCGGCCGCCATGCCGCGCACGGTGGGCTCCATGACCTCGCGCATGATGCGCGCGTGGATCTCCGGCGTGACCACCGGCGCCGGGGAGTAGGCTCCCATGCCGCCGGTGTTGGGCCCCTTGTCGCCCTCGTCGCGGGCCTTGTGATCCTGTGAGCTGGCCATCGGAAGGATGTGCTCCCCGTCCACCATGCAGATGAAGCTGGCCTCTTCGCCGGTGAGCCATTCCTCGATCACGACCCGGTGCCCGGCCTCGCCGAAGGCATTGCCGGCGAGCATGTCGCGTGCGGCGGCCTCGGCCTGCTCGACGCTCTGCGCGAGGATCACGCCCTTGCCGGCGGCCAGACCGTCCGCCTTGACCACGATGGGAGCGCCCCGCTCGCGGATATAGGCCAGGGCCTCGTCCAGGTCGGTGAAGTTGGCGTAGGCGGCGGTGGGGATGTCGTGGCGCGCCAGGAAGTCCTTGCTGAAGGCCTTGGAGCCCTCGAGCTGGGCGGCGGCCGCCGTGGGTCCGAAGATGGCCAGTCCGGCTTCGCGAAACGCATCCACCACGCCGGCCACCAGCGGCGCCTCAGGGCCCACCACGGTCAGGTCCACGCCCTGTGTCTGTGCAAAATGCACGAGCGCCGGCAGGTCGGCGATGTCCACGTCCACGTTCGCGCAGCGGGGCTCCAGCGCCGTCCCCGCGTTGCCCGGGGCCACGTACACCGTCTCCACCCGCGGCGACTGCGTCAGCTTCCAGGCCAGCGCATGCTCGCGCCCACCTCCACCAATCACCAATACCTTCACCGCTGTGCCTCTCTACGGGTTGCGTTCATGAACATGGGAGTTTGACGCAGAGGGCGCAGAGACGCGGAGAACGCAGAGAGATTGGAACGGGAGGCATCTAGTTGCCTGTTTCATTCCGCATTTCTCTGCGCCCTCCGCGTCTCTGCGCCCTCTGCGTTGATCGCCGCAGTACGCTCAGTGCCGGAAATGACGCATCCCCGTGAACACCATGGCGATGCCGTGTTCGTCGGCTGCGGCGAT
>NZ_MVBK01000080.1 GCF_002000365.1 Thioalkalivibrio denitrificans
CCCGGCGACATGCTGGGAGACCGTTACCGGTTCGTGCGCCGGGTGGGCCGTGGCGCTTTCGGTACCGTGCTGCTGGTGGAAGACGTGATCATCGCCGAGACGGTCATCCTGAAGGTGCTTCACCCGCAGATGGCCTCCGACGAGGACATGATCAAGCGCTTCGTGCAGGAAATGCGCCTGTCGCGAAAGATCACCCACGAGAACGTGATCCGGATCTACGACTTCCTGAACGTGCAGGGGCTCATGGCCATCTCCATGGAGTATTTCCCTTCCAACACCCTGGCCGTGTTCCTGGAGGGGCGCGAGCCGCTGGCCCTGGAAACGGCCCTGCGCTACGGGCGCGATATTGCCGCCGGCATGGCGGCTGCCCATGTCACCGGCGTGGTGCACCGCGACCTCAAACCGGGCAACGTGCTGATCAACAACCGCGGGCTGGTCAAGATCGTGGATTTCGGCGTGGCCGCAGCGCGTGCGGCCGGAGATCAGCAGCTCACCCGCACCGGGATACTTATCGGCACCCCAAAGTACATGGCGCCGGAACAGGTGCTCGGCAAGCCCGTGGACGCGCGGGCCGACATCTACGCCCTGGGCGTGCTCATGTACGAGATGCTCACGGGCACGCTGCCCTATATCGGTGAGGACCAGATGGCGGTCATGTACCAGCACGTGCAGGGCAACGCGCAGCCGGTCCACGAGGTCAATCCCGAGGTGCCCCGCACGCTTGGCGCCGTGGTGGCGCGAATGATGGCGCTTTCGCCCGACGACCGTTACCAGACCATGGATGAGGTCCGCCAGGCACTGTCGGGATTTCTCGATTAGCATGACGACATGGCGCGAATCAACGCATTTCTGAAACTCGGTCGCGAACAGGGCTGTTCGGACCTGCATCTGGCCGTGGGCGTGCCGCCCATGCTGCGCATGAACGGCGACCTGATGCCCATCAAATTTCGCGACCTGGGCGATCGGGAACTGGAGGGCTACGTCCTGGAGATCCTCACGCCCACGCAGCGCCAGAAGTTTCGCGACGGTCAGGACCTGGACTTCTCCTACGTCGCCGAGGAGGTGGGCCGGTTCCGGGTCAACCTCTTTCGCAAGGCAACCGGGGTGGGCGCCACCTTCCGTCACGTGCCCGCCCAGGTGCCTTCGCTGGATGAGTTGGGGTTGCCTTCCGTCGTGCGTGAGCTCATCGACCATCACCAGGGCATGGTGCTGATCACCGGCTCCACGGGCACAGGCAAGTCCACCACGCTGGCGGCCATCATCGATCACATCAATTCCAACCGCGCGGTAAACATCCTCAGCCTCGAGGATCCCATCGAGTTCGTGCACAAGAGCAAGCAGGCCCAGGTGATCCAGCGTGAAGTGGGCACCCATGTGGGTAGCTACGCGGACGGGCTGCGCGCGGCCCTGCGCGAAGATCCGGACGTCATCCTGGTGGGCGAACTGCGTGACCCCGAATCCATTACCATGGCCATGGTCGCCGCGGAAACCGGGCACCTGGTGCTGGGCACGCTGCACACCACGTCCGCGGTGAAGACCATCGACCGTATTCTGGACGCCATCCCGCTGGAACTGCGCGAGCAGGGCAAGACCTTCCTGTCCCAGAACCTGCACGGTGTGCTGACGCAATCGCTGGTCAAGAGTGCCGATGGGCGGGGGCGGCGCGCCGTGGTGGAAACGCTCCTGATCAACCGCGCCATTGCCAAGATGATCATGACGGACAAGGTCCATCAGATCCCATCGCAGATGCAGACGGGGCGCGAGCGCGGCATGCAGCTCCTGGATCAGGCGCTGATGGAGGCGCTGGAGAAAAAGCTCATCGATCCGGACGACGCCTACCTGCATGCCAACGACAAGAAGATGTTCCAGCGCTTTGTCACCGACGCATCACTCCTGCCCAAGATCAATCTGGCCGGCGGATAGCGCATGAAACGCGTCGACGCACTTCTCGCACGCATGGTGGAGATGGACGGCTCGGATCTTCACATGATCTCGGGCGATCCGCCGCGGGTGCGCGTGTATGGTGATCTCAAACCCCTGGATGAGCCGGTGCTGACCGCCGAAGGCGTGTCGGACAGCCTGGCCGAAGTGATGCCGGAACATGCGCGCATCGTCTTCGACCAGGAGGACGGCGTGGATTTCGCCTACGAGATCCAGGGCCTGTCGCGTTTCCGTGTCAACGTGTTCCGGCAGATCAACGGACTCGGCGCGGTGTTTCGCGCCATCCCCACGCGTTCCATGAGCCTGGAGGAACTGGGCCTGCCCCCGGTGGTTTCCAGCCTCAGCATGCAGCGCCACGGCCTGTTCCTGGTGACGGGCAAGACCGGCTCGGGCAAGACCACCACCCTCGCCGCCGTGGTGGACGACATCAATGCCCGCCGCAAGGGGCACATCATCACCATCGAGGATCCCATCGAGTTCCTCCACGAGCGTAAGCGTTCCCTTATCAGTCAGCGACAGGTGGGCCTGCACACCCCCGGTTTCGCCAGCGCCCTGCGTTCCGCTCTCCGGGAGGACCCGGACGTGATCCTGGTCGGTGAAATGCGCGACCTGGAAACCATCAGCCTGGCGGTCACCGCCGCCGAGACGGGCATCCTCGTCCTGGGCACCCTGCACACCAGCGGTGCGGCCTCCACGGTGGACCGCATCATCAACACCTTTCCCGCCCAGAAGCAGGGTCAGATCCGCACCATGCTGTCCACCTCGCTGCGCGGCGTCATCTCCCAGCAACTGATGCGCCGCGCCGACGGACGCGGCCGCGTGGCCGCCATCGAGATTCTCGTCAATACGCCTGCGGTATCCAACCTCATCCGCGAGGGTCGTTCCGATCAGCTGGAGAGCACCATGCAGAGCGGCGCCCTGGTAGGCATGCAGACCATGGACGGGGCGATCCGGCGCCTGCTCGACGCCGGCACCATCACCGGCCGCGAAGCTTACGAGAAGGCCATCAACAAGAGCGAGTTCGAATCGGCGCGCTACGAGGAAGGTTGACTGGTTTGTTATCGAACCACGAAGCACACGAGGCGCACGAAGGGAAACCTGAACTGGGTCGTGTTCGTGCCCCTCCTGGGATGGTGCTCGGACCGTTAGCGCCCGCAGCGTTGATCGACTTGGAATGTTTCTCTCGCAAAGCCGCGAAGCCCGCCAAGAAAACCTGTTTATAAGGCGGGCCGTGGCCGCCGAATTGAGTTGTCTCGACCACCCCGGTCGGCGGCCACGGACCGCCCTATGAATGGATTCTCTTAGCGAGCTTCGCGGCTTTGCGAGAGGAATATCCGCGGGTGATCAACGCCACCAGCGCGAGGGTTCGGGCACCAGATCACAAAGGACATAAAGGCAAGCCGGTTCTAATCTTCCTTCGTGCCCTTCGTGCCCTTCGTGCCCTTCGTGCCCTTCGTGCCCTTCGTGCCCTTCGTGCCCTGCGTGGTGAAAACTCACGTCCGCACGTACACCCAGCCGTCCTGGAGGCGCTCGATGATGTGGTCCACCGCGGACTCCGTTGTGCGGGTGCCGGTGAGCAGTCGGGTGCGCACGCCCCGGCGCTCCAGGACCTCCATGGTGTTCTGACAGGCGATGAAGTTGATGTTGTCGTACTGTTCGGACAACCGACGGATGCGCTCAATCTGCGTGGAGGTCTCTTCCCGGAACAGGCCGAGCCCTTCCGAGTTGGCGATGACCTCCACCTCCAGCCCGGGACCGGGATAGGAACTGAGCAGCTGTTCCGCCCTGTCGATGACTTCCGAGAAGCGTTCCGGGCCGCCGCGGCTGATATGCAGCACGAACTTGTTGTGTTGCACCTGCACCGGATTGATCCGCACGCCTTCCTGTTCCGGGGAGGGCAAGGGCGCACTCGCCACTATGGCGTCCTGTTCACGATCAGTGCCGAACGGCAACGTCAGCCCGGCGACAAATCCGATACTCAGCAGAACAACCGCCGCCGCCGCGGCCGGCCAGCGGCGCAGCGCAGGCCGGGATGCCTCGCGTTGCGGAGGGCGGGCGCCGGCGTAGGCGTGGTGCACCAGGGTCTTCACGTGGCGCAGCGCGCAGGCCGTGTCCCGGAGCGCCGTATCTTCACGGATACGGATCAGCACCTCCCGACGCGGGTCGGTGTCCAGCTCCCCGTCCACAAGGGCGTTGAGGGCCTTTTCGTCCTCCTCGCGCGTCCTGTCCATCACTTCACTCTCCACAGAATCCGGCCGCTCGCAACGCCCGGCCGGGCCTGAAAGGGTTCGAGCGCCGCTCTGAGCGCCCTTCTTGCCCGGCTCAGTCGGCTCATGACCGTGCCGATGGGGATGGCCATCACCTCTGCCACCTCCGCGTAACTCAGTCCTTCCAGGTCCACCAGCGTAACCACCTCGCGCTGTCCCATGGGCAGGGCGGCGATGGCCTGACGCACCTGCTGGACGATCTGGTCCTGCGCCTGCTCATGCTCCGGCGAGTGATCGCAGACGAACAGCACCTCGTCCAGCGGCACCTGCGGCTTGAGCCTGCGCAGGTGTTCCCGCCAGCAGTTGTGCAGGATGGCGAACAGCCAGGCATCCAGCCGTTCCGCGTCCCGCAGCTGATGCTGCTTGCGCAGCGCCCGGGCCAGTGCTTCCTGGGCCAGGTCGTCCGCGAGCATCTCGTCTCCGCACCAGGACAGTGACAGGCGGTAGAGGCGAACCCTGCTCTCCTCCACCTGTTGCTGCCATGCCCGCGAAGCCCCCCCGAACATGCGGAGCCAGGTCATCGATCCCCTCCAAAATCAATCGCGGCAGTCGTCGTTGTTGTGTGCAGCGCGCCACTTCCACTCCTGTGGGAGGCCCGCTGCCGGCCGCACTGATGGTCAACCGAAGCGCCGGCCGCTGCTGCAGCGGCCGAATCCGGTCATTTGTACATGATGACCCCGGCGGCGAAATTATTCCAAACCCGCCGGGCGAGCGTAAATCACGATGCCCCCCGCGCTGCACGCGGAATAAATGGGTCGGACCCCGCATCATTCAGGATGCCAATAACCGAGGCACGGATGCCCAACCCCCCTTGATGCAGGTCAGGGATGGCGGGTGCCGCGGGGACGGAATCCTGTCACGTCCGGAATTGGCGCGGGAAGGGCGGTTGTTCAGACCCCTCCTGATCCTTACGCAGGTGTATCTCCTCTGAGAAGCTGCCCCGGCACCATGCCGGGGCTTTTTTCCCTGAGCTCGTCGTTTGCCGCCGGACATGGCCCACTTCCGGACTTGCGGCCCCTGGGGGCGCCCCGTAATCTGCCTCCATGAGTTCCCCATCCGGTTTGTCCCTGGATCCCGTGCCGGATCGCTTCCATGGCGAGTTGAGGCGCCTGCTGGAAGACTTCGAATCCGCGTGCCGTGAACTGGACGCCGGAGTGGCGAGCTGGCCCTCTTCGCTGCCGCGGGTCTGGGTGGCCAGCGAGTTCGTCGCCAGGCTCTGTATTCGCCGGCCCCGGGTGCTGGCGGAACTGGTGGAGGAAGGGACGCTGGAACGCCCGCTGGCGGCCGGGGAGATGGCTGCGCGCGTGAGTGCGGTTGTCGAGCAGGCCGAGGACGAAGCGGGGCTCATGTCCGGGTTGCGATCGCTTCGGCAGCGCGAGATGTTGCGCATTGCCTGGCGGGATCTGGCCGGAGAGGCGGAGCTGGACGAGACCCTGGGCGAACTGACGGATCTCGCGGAGCACTGTATCGACCGGGCTGCCGACTGGATCCACCGGGAACTGGCCGGGCGCCATGGGGAGCCGCGGGATGCCGAGGGACGCCCCCAGCGCCTGGTGGTGCTGGGCATGGGCAAGCTGGGCGGGCGGGAGCTGAACTTCTCCTCCGACGTGGACCTGATCTTCGGATTCCCCTCGGCGGGCAGCACGGACGGAGAGCGGCCGCTGGACAACCAGCAGTTCTTCACCCGGCTGGGACAGCGGCTGATCAGGGTCCTGGACGAAAACACCGCGGAAGGGTTCGTGTTCCGGGTGGACATGCGCCTGCGTCCCTTCGGCGATCCCGGGCCGCTGGCCATGGATTTCGACACCCTGGAGGACTATTACGAGCGCCACGGCCGGGAGTGGGAGCGCTACGCGTTCATCAAGTGCCGGGTGGTTGCCGGCGACCGGGAGGCGGGGCGCCGTCTGCTGGCCGCGCTGCGGCCCTTCGTGTACCGCCGCTACCTGGACTATGGCGCGTTCGCCGCCCTGCGCGACATGAAGGCCATGATCAACCGGGAGGCCGCGAGGCGCAGCCGGGGCGACGACATCAAGACGGGCGAGGGCGGCATCCGCGAGGTGGAGTTCATCGGTCAGGCCTTTCAGCTCATCCGGGCCGGTCGGGATCCGACCCTGCAGCTGCGGGGCATCCGCCCGGTGCTGCGCCGGCTGTCGGAGCGGGGCCTGTTGCCCGCGTTCGCGACCGAGCAGCTCATCGCCGCCTACGAGTTTCTGCGCCGTACCGAGAATCACCTGCAGATGGCCCAGGACCGGCAAACGCACAGGCTGCCCGAATCCGAAGAGGCCCGTGCACGTCTTGCGTTCTCCATGGGATACGAGGGCTGGCCTGCCTTCGAGCGCGAACTGTCCCGTCACCGTCGCCGCGTCCACGAACACTTCGACCAGGTCTTTGCCGCCCCTCAGGGCGGGGGCCAGGGCGACGGCGCAGGCGAGGACAACCAGGCGTCGCTGGCCGCCGTGTGGGCCGGCGACCGCAGCGCCGAGCGCGCCAGGACAATCCTCTCGGAACGCGGGTTCGCCGAGCCCGACACCGCACTGGAATGGATCGAGGACCTGCGAGAGAGCGCCGTGTGCCGGGCGCTCACGGCCACCGGGCGTGAGCGGCTGGATCGCCTCATGCCGCTGCTGCTGGGCGCGGCGGCGGAAACGGAGAATCCGGACGTGGCGCTCAGGCGTTTGTTGACGCTGGTGCGCGCCATCGCGCGGCGCTCCGTGTACCTCTCCCTGCTCGTGGAAAGCCCCATGGCGCTCTCGCAGCTCGTCAAGCTTTGCGCCGCCAGCCCCTGGCTGGCGGACCTGCTGACCCGCCACCCGCTGCTGCTCGACGAATTGCTGGATCCCCGCAGCCTGTATGCCCCGCCGGACCGCGAGGGCCTGATCCGCGAGCTGGACGAGGAACTGGAGCAGGTGCCAGGCGGAGACATGGAGCAGGTGATGGATCGCCTGCGCCAGTTCCGCCAGGTGCAGGTGCTCAAGGTGGCCGCCGCCGACATCATGGGCGTGCTGCCGATCATGAAGGTCAGCGACCACCTGACCTGGATCGCCGAGGTGGTGCTGGAGCGGGTGCTCGCCCTGGTGATGGAGCAGCTGCGTGCCCGGTACGGGCGGCCGCGCTGCGTGGTGGACGGGGAGCCCTACGAACCGGGTTTCGCGATCATCGGCTACGGCAAGCTGGCGGGGCTGGAAATGGGCTACGGTTCGGACCTGGACATCGTGTTCATCCACGACAGCGCCGGCGAGGAGCAGACGACGGACGGTGAGCGGGCGCTGGACAACAGCGAGTTCTTCGCCCGTGTGGGGCAGCGTGTGGTGCACGTGCTGGGCACCTTCACCGCGGCGGGCAGGCTCTACGAGGTGGACACGCGCCTTCGCCCGAGCGGTACGTCCGGGCTGCTGGTCAGCAGCCTCACCGCATTCGAGAAATACCAGGAGTCGAAGGCATGGACATGGGAGCACCAGGCTCTGGTGCGCACCCGTCCCGTGGCCGGGGACGGACGCATCGCGGAGGCCTTCGGTGCGTTGCGCAGGCGCATACTCGGGATCTGCCGGGACCGTGAGCAGCTGCGCCGGGAGGTGCGCGAGATGCGCGAGAAGATGTGGCAGGAACATGCCTCCCGCGACCCCCAGCGCTTCGATCTCAAGCGGGATCCGGGCGGTATCGCGGATATCGAATTTATGGTCCAATACTGGGTTTTGGCGCATGCCTGCGATCATCCGCCGCTGCTCGACTACCCGGACAATATCCGCATCCTCGAGCGCCTGGTGGAGACCGGCGTGCGGCCGGAAGAGGAAGCCCGCTTCCTGACCGACACCTATCGTGCCTTTCGCAACCGCATCCATCGCCTGACCCTGCAGGAGAGCCCGGCGGTGGTGGATTCGGCCGAATTCGCCGAGGAGCGCGAGGCGGTGCGTGCCCTGTGGCGTCGGGTGATGGAGGACGGCGGAGGAAAGGCAATGGACAGGATGAACAGGATTTTTGAGGATTAACAGGAAAAAACCTTAGACAGGGTTAAAAGCTTTTAGGAAAAAATCATGTAAACCATGTTAATCCTGTCGAAGGTACTTTTGTTTTTATCCTGTTAATCCAGACTAATCCTGTTCATCCTGTCCATTCGAATCAAATCGAGAGAAAAAACAACCGAGGTGACCCCATGTCGATGGCCGACCGCGACGGTCTGATCTGGTACGACGGCGAGATGGTTCCGTGGCGCGATGCCACCACGCACGTGCTGACTCACACGCTGCACTACGGCATGGGGGTCTTTGAGGGTGTACGCGCCTACCCGACCGAACGCGGCCCGGCCATCTTCCGGCTTCAGGATCATACCCGTCGGTTGTTCCGCTCCGCCCGCATCCTGGGCATGACGATCCCCTACACCGAGGACGAACTCAACGAGGCCCAGAAGGCATCGGTGCGCGAGAATCATCTCAAGAGCGCGTACATCCGCCCCATGTGCTTCTACGGTTCGGAAGGCATGGGGCTGCGCGCTGACAATCTCAAGGTGCACGGCATTGTCGCTGCCTGGGAGTGGGGTGCCTACCTGGGTGCCGAGAACCTGGAGCGGGGCATCCGCATCAAGACCTCCTCGTTCAACCGCCATCACGTGAACATCACCATGTGCAAGGCCAAGGCCAACGGCAACTACATGAACTCCATGATGGCGCTTCAGGAGGCCCTGTCCTGCGGCTACGACGAGGCCCTGCTGCTGGACGTGGAGGGCTACGTGTCCGAGGGTAGCGGCGAGAACTTCTTCATGGTCTGCGACGGCGTCATCTACACCCCGGAACTGACTTCGGCCCTAGACGGCATCACCCGCAAGACGATTCTCACCCTGGCGGCCGAAGAGGGCATCGAGGTGCGGGAGAAGCGCATCACCCGCGACGAGGTCTACGTGGCAGACGAGGCCTTCTTCACCGGCACCGCCGCCGAAGTGACACCCATCCGCGAACTGGACCGTCGCCCCATCGGCAACGGCGGCCGGGGCCCCATCACCGAGCGCCTGCAGACCCTCTACTTCGACGTGGTCCACGCCCGCAACGGCCGTCACGAGGAGTGGCTGACGTTTGTTTGAATGTGAATACGAATACGAATGGACAGGATGAACAGGATGTTTGAGGATGAACAGGAAGTTGTCGGAGAAAAGTCTGCCGGATGCCCCGCTTACGCGCGAGATTACCCGACAGTTGCAAAAATTCGGCGCAGTTTTACAAGAAAACGGCTTATATACGGTACGAACTGCCCGTTGCACGGCTGTTTCTGGATCTCACCAAATGTGAGGTCCAGCCCAACGTAGGCCCGATAAAGCGAAGCGGTATCGGGCGATAGGGCGCCGGACATCGCTACGCTTTGTCCGGCCTACGATTCTGTTGCATTACCTGAATACTTGAAGCGAGTAGCCTGAAACCTGGTTGCGTCAAATTTTTGCAATGATTGGGTGAACTCAAGGCCATAGAGGCGATGGCCCGCCGCCATGAGGCTCAGTTGGTGAACTACTTGGCTGCTACCCGGTTCGATACGGGCCTGTTGATCAACTTTGCGGAGCGTGTTTCCGTCAAGCGCAAGTTCAGAATCTATAAACCATCCTGTTAATCCAGAGTAATCCTGTTCATCCTGTCCATTGCCTTCGGTGACAACAATGCCCAACCCCCGCACCGGCGATCACCCCGACCAGTACCAGCCCCCGAATGCGCAGAACCGCGTCGAGTTGAGCCGTTCGGACCTGCCGCTGCACTGCCCCCAGCCCGGCGCAGCCCTGTGGGCCTCGCACCCGCGCGTATTCATCCCCATCGAGGACGCCCCGGACGGGCGCATGCTCTGCCCGTACTGCAGTACGGAGTACGTGCTGAAGGATTAGAGGGTGCCGGGCGGCCAGGCTCCTGCCAAGCGCAACCACGTTCCGTAGGAGGCCCGACCCCGGGCCGAATGGACGTGGGCTCCGGACGCGGGCGATTCGCGGCGGGGTCGCCGCTCCTACTCGAAGCGATAGCCGAAAGTCTCGATGTCGGACCGGTAGTGCTCGCCCACAATCTCCGCAGTCTCGTCGGTGTAGTAACGCCGGAAATCGTCCCGCCCCTCCGCCTTGCGCTTGTGGGGCAGCGCCATGCGGGGCACGCCGATGCGTTCGCACACGGTGTCGAAGTCTTCCTGCAGGTTCTCGTAGTGGCCGATGAAGTCCACGATCAGGTTGCCATGCAGGTCCACCACGTAATCCCGCTGCAGCTCCCGCGAGGTGTCCAGCATGTAGTTCCACGGACGCTCGGGGTCGAACTTGAGCCGCACGAACTGCTCGAAGGTCTCCACCCCCTCCAGCACCTCCGGGCGTTCCCGGCGGATGTGGAAGAAGGAACTTACCTGCAGGTCCCAGGGATTGCGCACGAACACGAACTTGAACAGCCCCTCATACAGTTCCGCCGGCAGCATCTCCTTCGCCGCGATGGCCTTGGCATGGCGCGGAAACTTGGCGCCGATGCGGTGCCCCGTCATCTGGTCCAGCTTGTCGGCGAGGAACATGGGCAGCCCGTACACGCCCCGGTAACGATAGCGGGAGAGGGCCGCGCGCACGCTGGTGCCGCCGGTCTTGGCGATGTGGACGAACAGGAAGTTGTGCTTGAGGGAGAGGAGCATGGATGTTTCGGTTGGGTGCGCCTGTGCGTTCCAGATGATTCGCGGCAGGCCCGTGCGGTGTGGCGTTGATTCGATTAACTGCCCTGCACGGCCGGAATCCCGGTTGGTTGATGAGTGTCGATTTAGTCCGTCATAGCTATCTCGCATCCCTGATTCTACAGTCCTGCAGTGGCACGAATGCCACAAACTGCATTCTGCCGCCCGGAGCCAGTGCGGCTTAGCGTGCGTTGCCCGCAAGCTGCACGGGCGTAATGCTGGCGCTTCCCCTTTTTGATTCCAAAAAAGGGGGGTGACCAAGAACGGTGAGGTCGGCTGTGCATTAGGCTACTGGCGCAAATGAACCATAGCGTTCATTCGTTTAGCCCGAGTTCATGTATTCGCCGTTCACCTTGACTAACCCTGTTCATCTATCGACTCAGATATTGTGTGAGTTAAGAGTGAACGGATCTCCAAACGCAGCTTTGCACGAATAGATTCAAGTGGCTCTGACATCTGCTCTTCGTATGAGGCCATCTTGTCGTTACGGGAAATGCTATCTACAGTCGCGCCCAGAATATGACCCAGAATCAGGCCGTGCATGCGCGACCCAATGACGACGCGCAGATTCTGCAACAACGCAATCAGCGCGTCAGAATCCGGTATGTGTGCCACTTCGACTTTGTTCTCCGGGTAATGCGTCTCTAGGCGACATGCCATCGTTAGAACTTCTCGCCGATCGGCCCATGCCGTCGAGAATACCGTTATGGGCTCACCTGACAGCAGGTTTGCATCGATGCGATCAATGAACGCTTGGTAGTATTCCTCGCGACTATGAAATCTGTCATATGACAGCACGCTCTTCAGGGATGCGGGACATACGCCTACGCCTATCCGGTCTACATGGTGTGGGCTTTGCAGAACGAGCCCATAGGCCGTGTCGGGAGCTAACGGAAACCGCTCACCCGTGATACGGGCCAAGATATCTCGACTATGCTGGTCGCGAAGGCGTATGAACGACATATGTGCGATAGCATCCCTGAGTATGGCCTGACTGCGAGCAGAGAGCGGGCCTTTGCGCTCTTCAGTGCCTACCGAGAAGAGTGCGAGTCTCGCATCGCAGATTTTTGCAAGGCGTATCCAGGCGGACAAAGCGGTCAGGAACGTGGTGTGTGGCAGGAGGAGTTGGCCGCCCCCTATGACGATCAGTCGGGGCCGCTTCGCAACCGCTCTGGGCACATAGCTCAGTACTCCCACCCAAGTGGATAGACTCTGCAGTCGGAAACGCTTCAGGACCTTACGAGCAAATCTCAGCAGAGGACTCTTTCCTTTGCCGGTGAACTCCAAGCGTTCTGTTGCCAGGGCATAATGTTGAAGTTGGGTTTCTAGTCCGAGACCAAGTAGCTGATCCCCCAAGTTCCTGGTCTGGCATCGATGAACTATCCATACCAATGGAATGTCGTCAACACCGTTGTCTTGAACCTGTTTCTTGTTGTGCATTGGCCCGGGCGGTCAGGAGGATTCAAGTACGGGGCGCCGAGAGTATAATTGTCGTTGCCGAGCCGAGTCCATGATCGGCATTTATGCACCAGTTAGTATCAATCAGGAGGGCCTGTGAGTCTGAGTCAAGGATCTGGCACTAACCCACCCAGATGTTCCCCTTTACCTCTTAGATGTCCTCCGAGAACGGAGAGTCTACGGTTTCAGCTCCGGTTGTTTGAATGGTGATCCTATAGCTTTGTCCTCGCTTTTTCCTTAAGTCTTGATCCCCATGGTTTCCAGGTAACGCCGCGCACTCACCTCGGCCCGGTAATTCCGCACCGCGCCGCGCAGGGTGTCCGCAGGCAAAGGCTCGGCCAGTGTCCGCTCCATGGCCTCAGCCAGAGACGCTACATCCCCGGGCTGTACCAGCGGCCCGAAGCGCCCCCCGTCCAGCACCTCCCGCGGCCCGCTGCGACAGTCCGTGGAGACCACGGGGATGCCCAGCGCCATGGCCTCGGTCAGGGCATTGGGAGAACCCTCCCAGAGCGAGGAGAGTACGAACAGCCGGGCCCGGGACAGCCAGGCATAGGGGTTCGTCTGAAAGCGCGGCATGAGCAGGTGATCACCGACCCCGATCTCCCGCGCCAGGGCGGCCAGTGCCTCGCGGTCGGCCCCCTCGCCGAGGATGATGAGCCGCGCGGGTGTGCGCTCGCGCAGCCGGGCGAAGGCGCGGATCAGGGTGGGAAAGTCCTTCTGCCGGGTAAGTCGCCCCATGCCCATCACCACCGGGTCGCCGCCGTCTGAGAGCCAGGGATGCGGTGCCGGTTCCGCCGCGCGTGCGTGCAAATCCGGCGTAATCACGGGATTGTGGATCACGTGGATACGCGAGCCGTCGAGCCCCGTGATGGTCTGCACGTCATCAGCCACACCCCGGGACACGGCGATGATCCCATCCGCCTGCGGGTAGAGCCTTCGCATGGGCCGGTAGCGGAACCACTTGCGCAGGCGGGATCGGCCTTCCAGCGCCTCGGAGAGCGTGGTCCCCAGACGGATGTAGATGCGGGTGTCCACGCCCGCCTTCTCCCGGGCGGCCAACGCCGCCCGCCCGGCCCGGTCCTTGGCGGCCAGCAGCACCGGCGGCCGATGCTCTGCAAGGTAACGGGCAAGGGGCCCGACGCTGAGCGCGCTGTGGCGGGTGCCGAGGCGAACGACGTTGACGCCGGCCGGCAGGTCCGCCAGATGACCGCTCTCCTCTCGGATCAGCACCAGGTCGATGGCAAGGCCGAGTCGCGCCAGTTCCCGCACCAGGTTGAGCACCATGCGCTCGACGCCGCCCTGGCCGGAGAGCGAGATGAGAATGGCCAGGCGGGCCCTGGATTCAGCCATGCTCCGGTTCGCCAGCCATGCGTTTGGTCAGGGTCTGCAGGTGCCGGTCCAGTTCCCGGGCATCTTCACGTTCATTGTCCAGCACGATCACGGGAATGTTCCGGTCTCGGCAGCCATCGAGGAGCGCGTCCTGCACAGCAAGGCAGCGTTTGAGAAAGGCAGCCTTCTCCGCGTTGCCCTTCGGCGCAATCCAACCGGGCCAGCCGCGCCCATCCAGGCGCTTGTAGGCCACTGATTCAGGGGCATCGACCATAAGCAGGTAGTCCGGCAAAGGTACCAACTTTACATATTCGCGGACAGCGTCCGCCGCGAGGCGCAGGTGCAGCATCAGCGAAAACGCCTTTTGGGCGAAACCCTCATCAAAGAGCATGAGCTCATCTACTTCTTGAGTGCCATGTACCATCCGGTAGTCGGCGAAAAGGCGACCGAACCAGGTCAGCAACAAGAAGCCCTGATCCGGCGGGGCATCACTGTGGTGGACGGCGGCCACGATCCATCGGGCCAGTTCCGGGTGTTGCCCGGCGAACTCCATCATCAGTCTGCTTTGCAGGGCGGGTGAGCGCTGGTGATACGCCTTACCTGCCCTCTTCTTGGCCAGCCGCCTCGTTGGCGAGCGCGCCAGGCCGCCCAGGCCGTATGAATGCCAGCGCTTGCGGAGAATCAGCTCGCCAACACGTTGCTTATGAGTCGTTACCGAAATCGGCAGGGCCTTATGCCGCAGTAGCCGTCTGAGGACAAAGCTCTTGCCACTCCCCGGCAGGCCGGCAATTTCGACAGATATCTGGCGACGTCGGTTCATGCCGAGCTGGGTCCATGTGGCAATGCGAAGTTTGGGGGATATAATGTCATCTTTTTGTCATATTTGCTGAGCCCTTTCCCGACACGGAAGACTCGTGCTCTCTCCCAGCCGACCAATAACCAACGCGTCCACGGACCCTGAAGTTGCAGGCGGCCGGATTGTGCTGTTCGGTGATTTCGTCACAAGCGGAGGACTGGAAAGGGTACTGGCCAACATGATCCCTGTCTGGAGTGCCGCCGGACATTGCATCGAAGTTGTTACCTTCCGTAATGGAACGCTTTTCTATCCGAATGAAGTCGGATCTCACGTCAGCCACCACCACCTTGGTACACGAGGTCGGCTGGCCACGCTCTTCGCGCTCTGGCGCCACCTCGGCAAGAGGCCAGCCGACGCCGTTCTCTCATGTACTCATGCGGCAAATGTTGTCCTCTGCGCGCTCAAGTGGCTGCCCGATACCCATGCGCACCGAGTCATTAGCGTCACGAACCCTTATGGGCAGTCGCGGAAGAATCGTTCAGCCTCGCAGCGACGGCGCAAGTTCCGCGAGGTACGCAGATTCTACCCGCATGCAGACGCGGTCATAGCCATCTCGGAAGGGGTGCGCAATGATCTTACGAACACTATCGGTTTGCGCGGAGCGGTCATCAAGACGATTCCCAACGCGGTAGTCACAGAACGGACCCTCGAACTGGCCCGTGAGCCTGTATCCCACCCTTGGCTGGATCACCACGAACGACCCGTGATCATCTCGGCGGGCCGTCTGGCGCAACAGAAGGACTATCCGACCCTCTTGCGTGCGCTGGCCCGTTTGCACCAGCGGCTGGAGGCTCGTTTGATCATCCTCGGTGAGGGGCCTGAACGTGAAGCGCTTGAGAGGTTGATCAACGAGATCGGGCTGAAGGGTGCTGTGGACCTGCCCGGCTTTGTCGATAACCCGTATGCCTGGATGGCGCGCGCAGATCTCTTCGTCCTGTCCTCGGCATGGGAAGGCTTTGGCAACGTGCTCGCGGAGGCCCTGTCGCTGGGGGTTCCGGCAGTTTCCACCGACTGCCCGGGGGGGCCGCGTGACATCCTGGGGGGCGGTCGACACGGCGTACTGGTGCCGGTGGGCGACGATCACGCCCTTGCCTCGGCCATGGAGGAGGTGCTTCTGCACCCCGCCGACCACCGTGTCGACAGCTCTGCCTGTAGACGCTTTACGGCAGAACACGCAGCCGCCGAATATCTTCGAGCCTTCGGCATTCCCGCCCACGGTGGCTAGGTGTTCCGGGATCAGGGCGCGCAAAGGTGCCGCATCGGCCAGGGTCGGCGCGATTCTCGGCTTCGAGTCGAGCAAGCTCGACGACCGGCTACCCGGTCTTTGCTTCGAAGACCGCCTGCGAGAACAGGGCGTGGAAGTCATCCACTTGGGATCCACGGCGAGATGCGCAAGGGGCCGCGGTAACAGATGATGCTTTCTGATTGGGCGACCCCATTCCCAAGGCACATCCTGGCCAGGATTACCATGGCATGTGATGCTGCCGCGCGTTCTGTTGCCCCTCACGCGCCGTGTCGAAATACCACACTCCTCCTCATGCCCAACGGCACCGCATGGCCGCTGCGCAGCCTTCTGACCAGCCTTGCACCATGGGGTCGTCTGCTGCGCTATCTGCACATGGGAAAGCCCATGTTGCTCCGCTTGCCTCTTGATATTGACCTGCTCAGAGTCGGTCCACGATTAAGGCAATGCAACAGCAGCCGACCACACCGCAAGGAGAACGCGGTCATCATATTCGGCCATGCACCACGCTTGATCCTCAAGGTGGCCCTGCTGTCGTCCAACCTTGCCAGGGATATCCGCATGCACCGAGTCCTCGGGGAGTCCACCGGCTGCACGCCCCGGTTGGTTGCCAGTGACCCAAACCTGCGTTGGCTTGTCTGCGAGTACCATGAACATGGCAAAGGTCTTTCTCGCAAGGAGAAAGGCCGCCACTTTCTGGAGCAGATCGCGCCGCGCTATTACGAATACTGGAAGCCTCGGCCGCACAGGGTGAAGCGCCTTCTGCAGAGGCAACGAATCACACCTCACGCGGTCCGCGAATTCCTGCACGATCTGGGCGTCGAGCTACCGGATGATTTCGAGAACGCCACGCTGCCCTTCTCAATGCCATACCTTGGCAATATCCGGAAGGAGTGCTTTCAGGATGCCGCAGGCCGGACACTGATTGTGGATTGGGAGGACGTGCGCACCGGCCCGTTGGCCGAAGGCATGCTGCGTCTGTACCCCGAGCATGCGGTCGAGGTCCTCGATTTCATTTCGCGGTACACTGACCCGGACGATCTCGAGCCCCTGCACCAGTTGGCCGTTGCCGCCGCGGTCCAGGCCCTCGGCAACCGGCACCATCGTCAGCGGATGGAGCGCGTCTGCCGCCATATCGCCGCCACGCTGAAGCAAGCCTGACCGATGATTGATCCCCTGCAGAAGCTGCGCATCCATTTGCGCAACCGCCGCCTCCGGCGTCACCCGCTGGCCGCGGAATGCCATCCGCAGATCAGCGTCGGTTTTGTCTTTGCACGGGCGCTGGTTTCTGAGAGCCACCGGTTCTGCTACTTTCGCCTGCCCAAGTGCGCCAACTCGACGGTCGTCAATACCCTGGCCTGGTACGATCCGGAGGTGGAGACGAGGCCGGACGACGGTGCGGCGCGGGCGGCCAAACGCAGCTACGGCCGTCTGGACGCGGCGCGGGCAGCAACACTGGACGAGCTCCAACAGCGCTACTTTCTCTTTACCTTCGTGCGCAATCCCTACACCCGGCTGCTCTCCTCCTACCTTGACAAGGGGCTGCAGAAGGATCCACGGCAGTCGTTTGCCGATTTCATCGCCCGGCTGGAGCGTGGCGGGCTGCATGAGAACGCCCATTGGGCTCCTCAGACCGCGATGTTGCCGGTGCGTCCGGAACGCCTGGCGTTCATTGGTCGCACCGAGCGGATAGAGGAGGATCTGAAGACGGTGGTTGACCGCATCTTCGGCCAGGGGACCTTTCAGGCACCGAGGAACCGGGAAGTCAATCGCAAGGGAGCCGCCGACAAGCTTGCGCGGTACTACAGCGACGGGTTGGCGGAACGCGTCCATGCACTCTACGCCGACGACTTCGCGGCCTTCGATTATCCGTCACAACTCGATCAGGTGTGACCAGTCGGTCTCTCCAGGAGTGCGCCCCCACAATCCGACCTCGTCATCAGCGACGGCGCGCAGTTGCTCGGTGGGGCATGGTGCCCCGGGGCGTCTCAGCAGATGCAGAAGCAAGGCGAAACGGGCGCCGGCCAGGAAGTGGTGCCAGCGCGTCTCGCCCGCAGTGTCGAAATAGCAGCACCATGCGTGGGATGCCATGCCGGAGTTCCCGCCCGATAGTGTATAGACCGCGCGCAGGATCTCACTGCCGGGCAAGTCGTAGCGCAGGCTGTCGAAGTCGAGCAGCCGCAGGCCGCCATCTTCACCATGCAGAAAGTTGCCGGCATTGATGTCTCCGTGGATCAGACACAGGGGCAGCGACTGTTCCAGATAGGCCTTTCGGGCGGCGGCCATGATCTGTGCCGTGAGGCGACGGTCGGGTGGCGGCCCGGTGCGACGGCGGTCGCCCAGGGCGCGCAGCACGGTGTAATGCACCATGTCACGCACGAATCGGGCCCGCTCAACCCGGTATTTTCCCGGCATGCCGGGCATCTCTCCAGGCTGGCGGTGCAGACGCGCCAGCAGTTGCATGGCGGCAGCTACCTCGTCGCCATTGTCCAGATCCAGCGGGCGCCCCGGCACGAACTGCTCTATGGAGAGAAAGTGGCTGCGTAGTCCGCACAGGGTGGTCGCTTCGCGCAGCCAGATCAGAGGCGGCACGGGCAGTTCAAGCTGCTGCAACAGGAGGCCGGCGCGGGCAGCAGAGGCAACGCCATGCTGGCGCAACTGCTCTTTGGCGCCGAGACGCCAGCGCCGCCGCATTCGCACCACGTATGCCTGACCGTGCGCTGCCTGGACAAAGCGCACGTGCTCTCGGAGTCGAAATGGGGCGTCGTCGCTCAGCCCCGGTGGCCGTCGCGACACCGTGTAGTCTCCCTGGCACAGTCCAAGCACGGGTGCCACTTCGTTGCGCAGCAGGCGCGTCCAGTCGCCCTCAACGCCACGGGTCGCGGCCGCCAACTGGCGCAGTTCGAGCCAGCGCATCGTCAGGGACTGGCCCAGCAGCCGCCCGATGTGCCCAATGGGATACCGGTTCATGTCCGCATTCTATCGCTTTGGCGAGGTTCATGGGCTCAGGCATAATTGCGCGATGACAGCACCAGAAAGAGAAAGGCGGGTAGCCATCTTCGGCGCGTTCAAGGCATGGGGAGGTATTGAGAGCACCGTGACGGTGCTGGCCGAGGAGTTTCTTCGCCACCGAGTGCGCCCGATATTCGTGCTGCTGCGTGGTGGCGCTTTTCCTTATCCCGATCGTATGCCGGAGGCGGTGGGCCAGGTCGATCTGCAGACCCGTGGCAAGTGGCACGCGATCCCGTGCATCATCCGCTACCTGCGACGCGAGCGGCCCGATGCGGTGCTCACCGTCGATGCCCACTCCGCGGAGGCGGTCATGCTGGCGCGCTGGCTCGGTCGGATCGACACCCCGGTCTACCTCAAGGCGACCAATACCCTGAGCCAGGCGGTGCGCCGCCCCAATCGCCAGCGGCTGATACGCTGGCTCTACCCCCGTGCCAACGGCGTCATTGCGGTCTCCCGCGGGGTGGCGGAGGATCTGTGTGAGCATTTTGCCATTCCGCGGGAACTCGTCCATGTCATCTATAATCCGATGTTCACCAGCGACATGCCCGAGCGGCTGGCCCAGCCGGTGGACCATCCCTGGCTGCAGGAGGGGGCCGACACTCCCGTCATCCTGGGTGTGGGCCGGCTTTGCCACCAGAAGGCGTTCGACGACCTGATCCGGGCCTTGGCGCGGCTTCGCGAGCGGCGCCCGGCACGGTTGCTGATCCTCGGGGAGGGGGGGGATCGGGCTGCGCTGGAGCAGTTGGCAGACGAACTGGGTATGGCGGAACACGTCTCGTTGCCCGGTTTCGTGCCCGATCCGCTGCCGTACATGGCGCGCGCGGCGGTCTTTGCCCTTTCCTCACGCTACGAGGGTTTGGGCAACGTGATCATCGAGGCGCTCGCCGCCGGGGCCCGGGTTGTCAGCACCGACTGCCCCAGCGGTCCGGCCGAGATCCTCGATGGCGGACGGTATGGCACGCTGGTCCCGGTCGGCGACATCGAGGCCATGGCCGATGCGCTCGATCACGCCCTGAGCAGCCCGCCTGATCATGACGCCATCGAGGCCGCGCAACGCTTCCACTCCGGAAGCGCCGCCCGCTATCTCGAGGTCATGAAGCTGCTGTGACGCGCCTTGCAGTACTCGCCGCCACCTCGGGCCACAGCGGGGTTGATCGCATTCTGGGCAACCTGTTGCCCGCCATCGCTGCGCGCGGGATCTTCGTCGATTTGCTCCAGGTCCGCGGCCACGGTCCGCTGCTGGAGCCGCGGGACAACCTTCGTCTGATCGATCTGGGCGGGGCTCATGTGGCCACCGCCCTGCCGGGCCTGGTGCGCTATCTGCGCCGCGAGCGGCCCGAGGTGCTGCTCACCGACAAGGACCGCGTCAACCGAATGGCAATCCTGGCCACCCGCCTGGCGCGTGTACCCTTGCGCCACTACGTGCGCCTGGGTACCCATGTGTCGACCAATCTGCGTCGCCGGGGTCGTCTGGAGGCATGGCGTCAGCGGCGTTCGATCCGCCGCCTCTATCCCCGAGCCAGCGGCGTGCTGGTGCCGTCGCAGGGTGTCGCCGACGACCTCGCCGGGCTGATGGGGGGGCATGGCAGCATCCATGTGGTGCCCAGCCCCATCGTGCGCGATGACCTGGAAGCGCTGGCCGGTGCACCGGTGAGGCCGCTGTGGCCGGAGCCGGCAGAAGGTCCGCTGATCGTGGCGATCGGCGAGTTGTCCAGTCGCAAGGACCACGCCACGTTGCTGCGGGCCTTCGCCCGTGTGCGGGCGCAACGGCCCTGCCGGCTGCTCATCCTGGGTGAAGGCAGACAGCGCGCGAACCTGGAAGCCCTGGCGACGCAGTTGGGCATCGACACGGACCTGCGCCTGCCCGGATTCGTTGCCAACCCCTACCCCTATCTGGCACAAGCCGATGTGCTGGCCCACTCCGCCCGCTGGGAGGGGATGGGCATCGTGCTGGTGGAGGCACTGGCCCTTGGCAAACCGGTGGTGAGCACCGACTGCCCCAGCGGGCCGCGCGAGGTGCTCGCGGGCGGCCAGCTGGGCGGGCTGGTCCCGGTGGGGGATGACGTCGCGCTGGCACAGGCCATTCAACTGACGCTGGACGGACACACCCCGGATGCGCAGACTTTACGCCGCGCCGCCGAGCCCTATCGCGTGCGCCGCAGCGTCGACATCCACCTTGCTACCATGCAGATATCGCCGGGCAATCCATGACTACACTGAGTGACCGCCTCCCCCCAGACCGTACCCAACGCTGGGCGATCGGGTCGGCCTACACAGCAGTCTTCTTCTCTCCGGTCAGCATTTCCGTGGCGCAGGCGAGCCAGCTCGTCATGCTCGCCGTTGCGGCCCTGTTTCTCTACCGGAACCGCGGGCCGCTGCTGCGCTCACCGCTGCCCTGGCTCGCACTTTTCTTCCTCGTGTACGTGATCCTGCGGGGTTTCTGGGCGGCCCATTTGGAGATGCCCGACATCGCTCACGCCCATTGGGCGGGGGCCAGGGAATGGGTGTCCGCGGCCATCATACCCATGGTCGTGTTCGGACTGGTCCTGGCCGCGACCGGTGACTGGCTCAGACATTCGGCCGGACTCCTGATTGCATGGCTCCTCGGGTTTGTTGTCTATCTGGCCATCAATGTGTCGCCCGGGGACTTCTTTCAGGCCTTGCAGGGGCAGGGTCGTTATTTCTTCGAAATGGGTTTCCGTGGTGTGACCCTGACCTTTCCAGCGATCATCGTCGGCCTTGTGATCTTCGTGCCTTTCCTGCTGGCGCGCTCGGCGAGCACTTCCGGAAAACTGCGTGTGCAACTGCTGGCCGGGATATTCCTGCTGTGCGTGGTTCTTGCCTTCGCTACAGCGGCTCTGATCGCGATCCAGGGGCGGGCCGCCTGGATCAATACGGCGCTCGTCCTGCTGTTGCTTGGGGTCATGGCGGCCTGGGTGTATCGCAAGGAAATGGTGTTCAGCAAAAGGACACTCCTGGCGACTGCCATGATGGTTGTGCTGGTGCCGGCAGTCGTCCTGGTGGCCAGTTGGGACACGGTATCCAAGCGTTGGCAGAGCCCGGGCGTCCAGTCCGTCTCCATGCTCGTTGGCGGTGATCTGGATTCGTTGGAATCCGACTCAGCCACAGTGCGTGTCGCATACTGGAAGTTTGGAATTGATGCGGTGCTGGAGCGGCCGTTGACGGGGTACGGTCTCGCATCACCCGGAAGCGTTCGTGACTATCACGGGGGCTGGGGAGCGTTTGACTCCGATGCTCCGAGCCTGATTAGAGAGAGGGGTGACAATCTCCACAACTCCCATATCGGTGTCCTCTTCCGCATGGGGTTGCTTGGTTATGTGCCCATCGCTATCGTCATCCTGATTGCACTCAACGAAGCACGGCTGAATTTGCAGTCACCCGGGCTGCCGCGTGCGCTGGCGCTATTTGTCGTCGTGTTTACCGCCTTGCTCGGGCTGTGGGCAATGTATGAGGATTTCTTTTCGAAGTTCCGCATTACACAGCTCTACGGGCCCATCATCGGGACTATGTTGGCCAGTCACTTTGCACGCAAACTGAGAATCGAGATAACGACGGGTGAGAACAGGGAGCACGGCTGAGCGCCGTGTGGGAACCCGGATACGCGACTCACTTCAGCAAGGCGCCAGCATTTGCGAAAGCCCATCCTCATCATCCGACTCTCCGCCATCGGCGATGTGGTCATGGCCTCGCCGCTGCCCGGTACCATTCGCCGCACCTGGCCGGGGGCGCGTATCACCTGGCTGGTGGAGCCGCAGGCGCGGGCTCTGCTGGCGCACAACAACGAACTCGACCGGGTTGTTGTCTGGCCGAAGGATGAATGGAAGGCGCTGTTTCGCAGCCTGCGCTGGTGGCGGCTGACGCGGGAGGTGCGAGCCTTCCTGCGCGAGCTTCGCGCTGAGCGCTACGATCTCGCGCTTGACCTGCAGGGTCTGTTCAAGAGCGGCATGTGGGCCTGGTTGTCAGGCGCCCGTGAACGGGTGGGGCTCGGCTCGCGGGAGGGCAGTCGCCTGCTGATGACGCGTGTCGTTGACCGCGGCGGCGGCGACCCCCGGCGCATTGGATCCGAGTATCTGCATCTTGCGACCGAGCTGGGGCTCGATACGGATCCGTTCTGGATGAAGGTCGGCCTCTCCTCCGCGGATGAGGGCGCGGCGCAGGCGCTGGCCCATACCCATGGACCCGGCGGCTATGCCGTGGGTTGCCCGTTCACCACGCGGCCCCAGAAGCACTGGGTGGACGTCCATTGGGCTGCGCTGGCCCGGCGACTTCATGAGGACCTGGACCTGCGGCTTGTGCTGCTGGGCGGCCCCGCGGACCGCGAGGCAGCCGCGCGTATCGAACAGGCGGCAGGAGATGCCGTGGACAACCGGGTGGGGGAGACCTCGCTGACGGAGGCGGCCGCGATCATCGCGAAGTCCCGGCTGCTCATCGGTGTGGATACCGGGCTCACCCACATGGGACCTGCGTTCAATGTGCCCACCATCGCCCTGTTCGGTTCCACCTGCCCGTATCTGGATACGGGACGGGACAACACCGTGGTGATCTACCACGATCTCCCCTGTGCCCCCTGCCGGCGCAATCCCACCTGCGGCGGAACCTTCGACTGCATGACGGGAATCTCGGTGGAAGAGGTGGTGGAACACGTGGCGCGGCTTCTGCCCGAAGCGAAGGTGAGAGCGTGAGCTTCAGAGTCCTGCACGTGGAAACCGGCCGCCACCTCTATGGCGGCGCACTGCAGGTGCGCTACCTGCTGGAGGGGCTGGCGGCACGGGGCGCGGCCAACATCCTGGTGTGCCCCGTGGATGCCTCCATCGCCGATGCCGCCCGGCCGTACTGCGAAGCCGTCTTTGAGGTGCCCATGGCCGGGGATCTGGATCTGGGCTTCGCCGGGCGCCTGCGGCGGGTGATCCGCGAGACCCGTCCGGATCTGGTGCATCTGCACAGTCGCCGCGGCGCGGACGTGCTGGGCGGACTGGCGGCACGACGCGCCGGTGTGCCGGCGGTGCTCTCACGCCGGGTGGATAATCCCGAACCGGCCTTCTGGGCGCGGCTCAAGTACCGGTTGTTCGCCCGGGTGGTCACCATCTCCGAGGCGATCCGGCAGGTTCTGCTCGCTGAGGGGGTGCCTCCCGAAAAGGTCGTCTGTGTGCCGAGTGCGGTGGACACGGCGGATTATGAACAGTCCTGTGACCGGGACTGGTTCCGCAGCACGTTCTCACTCGCGCCTGAAGCGCGTGCCGTGGGCGTCATCGCCCAACTGATCGTGCGCAAGGGCCATCGGCATCTGCTCACCGCCGCGCCCGCGATCCTCGCCGCCTGTCCCGATACCCGCATTCTGCTCTTCGGCCAGGGACCTCTGGAGGATGAACTGCGCGCCCGCATCCACGATATGGGGCTCGACGGACGCGTGGTGCTGGCCGGCTTCCGGAATGACCTGCCGCGTATCCTGCCCTGCCTGGATCTGGTGGTGCATCCCGCGGACATGGAGGGGCTGGGCGTGTCGCTGCTGCAGGCGGCCGCCGCCGGTGTGCCGCTGGTGGGCACGCGGGCCGGCGGCTTGCCGGAGATCATTCGCGAGGACAACGGCGTGCTGGTGCCGCCCGCCGACCCCGACGCGCTGGCGCAGGCCGTCATCGGACTGCTCAAGGATCCCGAACGGGCGCGCCGGATGGGAGAGGCGGGCCGTGCGCTGGTGCGGACGCGTTTTTCCATTGACGCCATGGTGGAGGGCAATCTTGGCGTGTACCGGGAACTGCTGGTATCCGGGGCGGGTCGTTCGTGAGGGCTGATGCCACACCCCTCGAGCGCTGGCTGATCCCCGGTCTGCTGGGCTATTTCGCGCTCCAGATCCTGGTGCGTGCCACCGGCAGCCCGGTCCTCGACCTGGACGAGGCGGAACAGGTGGTGGTCACGCAGTGGTGGCTGGCCGGTTACTCCGGGCAACCGCCGCTTTACGCCTGGTTGCAGAAGCTGGCCTTCGAGGTTTTCGGTATGAACCTGCTGGCCATTGCCCTCCTGAAGAACAGCCTGCTGTTTCTCACCTACCTGTTTACGTACCTGTCGGCACGGCGGTTGTTGCGCGACGGGAACCTGGCCGTGCTGGCCACCCTGTCGCTGTTGCTGATCCCGCAGGTGGTGTGGGAGTCACAGCGGGATCTGAGTCACTCGGTCATCGTTACTACCGTCGCGGCGGCCAGCTTCTATGTGCTCCTGCGCTGGCTGGAGCGGCCCAGCATTGGTCATTACCTGCTGGTCGGATTGGTGTTCGGCCTGGGGATATTGTCCAAGTACAACTATGCCGTGTTCGCCGCTGCCGCCGGCTGCGTGCTGTTGACCATGCCCCTGGGCCGCGTGCGCCTGTTCTCGCCCCGCATCCTGCTCAGTGCGGCGGTGGCAGCGGTGGTGCTGGCTCCCCACGCCCTGTGGTTCTGGGATTCCGTCCAGTTCGGCACCCGCGCCATGGGCAAGCTGGAGTTCGGCGACGGGCTGTGGCCGTGGTCCGGATTCGGCAGCCTGGCGCTGGCGGTGTTGGGTTTTCTCACGCCGCTATGGCTTGTCCTTTTGGCGGTATTCCGCCGCGACTTTCTCGCGGCATTCAGGTGGCGTCGCGCTGAAGCGGCGCCCGGTGGCTTTCCCCCGGGTCGCTACCTGCTCTTTGCCCTGGCACTGCTTGCGGCCATGGTGTTGATCCTCGGTGCGGCCCACTTCAAGGACCGCTGGATGCTGCCCATCCTGCTGCTCTTCCCGCTGTATGTGTTTGCGGCGCTGCGACCGGGTGCGGTGACGCCGGCACGTCTCAGGGTTTTCGTGACGGTTTGCCTGGTGATGCCGGTGCTGGCGCTTCTGGTGATGGCGGGTCGGGTACATGAGTGGCCCATGCTGGACGGGCATCATCGCTACAGCTACCCCTACGGGGAGTTGACGGCGGAGATCCGGAACATGGGCTTTGAACGGGGCCTGATCGTCGCCGATCGCGCCTTCATTGCGGGCAACCTGCGTTTCCGCTTGCCGGACAGCCGGGTCATGTATCCGGGCGTGACCGGTGACCCGCTCGTCTGCGGGCCCGGCGAGGACCTGTTGGTGGTCTGGGACGCCGACCGCAACGACGAACCGCCCCGCCATCTGCGGGACTGGCTGTCAACTCACCTCGACTTGGACATCGCAGGCGCGGATCTCACGATCCTGCAGACGGATGTGCAGGGAGCCGCACTGGGAGTCGTGCTCATGTCGGCGCAGGAGGCGAGTCTTGAGCAGAGGTGTTAGAGCTCCTATCGCGAATAGCGAACATCCCGGTTGAAAAGCGAACCGCGAAGGTACGCCAAGGTCTGCGCGAAGGGCGCAAAGGAAGTCATGATCTGTAAACCTTCGCGTCCTTGGCGCATACCTTCGCGCCCTTCGCGGTTCGCTTTTCAACCGGAGACCGGAATGTTCGCGGCGAGGGCGCCGCTCCTACCGGGTGGGTTGATTGCCGGATCCTTTCGCGTAAGGGTCGGGGATGCCCCAGCGGCGTTTGTACTTGAAGCGTCGGTGTGTCCAGAAGTACTGGGCAGGGGCCTGCAGAACCGCCTGCTCGATGACCGCGTTGATCCGTCGTGTATCGGCCTCCGGGTCATCCACCGGGAAACCCTCCAGCGGCTCACCGATCACCAGCCGGTAACCGCTGCGGTCCGGCAGGCGGTGGCTGAAGAAGGGTATTACCGGTGCGCCGCTCACCTTGGCCAGCCGTGCCGTGGCGTTGTTGGTGGCTGCAGGGACACCGAAGAAGGGCACGATGGTGCTGTTTCTGGCCTTGTAGGCCTGGTCGGGTGCGTACCAGACCACCAGGTTGTCTCTCAGGGCACGGATGACGTCCTTGACCTTGTCCCGGCGCACTGCGCGCAGGCAGTGTCGCTCACGGTTGCGCCGGAAGCAGTATTCCAGCACCGGGTTCTCGTGAGGCCGATACATGGCCGCAAAGGGCTGGTGGGGCACCAGCAGCCGGCCCGTGATCTCCAGGGTGGTGAAGTGCGCAGAGAGCAGGAGCACCCCCTTGCCCCGGGCCAGCGCCGCCTTCAGGTGTTCGAGCCCCTCGATGTGGGCCAGCGGCTGAAGACGGCTGTCGTCGGCCCACCAGCCGAAAGGCGTCTCGAAAAGCGCCGCCCCCATGGCGCGGAAGTGCTCGCGCACGAGCCGGCGGCGCTCGGCGGGGTCCCGGTCGGGGAAGCAGAGGTCGATGTTGACCTGAGCCACGTGCCTGCGATGCCTGGCCAGCAACCAGGCTACGTCTCCGAACAGTTCGCCCATGCGGATCTGCAGGCGCCAGGGCAGGCGGGTGGCCATCCAGAGCATGCCGACACCGAGCCACATGGGCCAGTGGCGCGGATGTCCGAGATTCGGGGCGGGTTTGTCCTTGGCCATGGGGGATCGGGCAAAGCGGGCATTCTAGCAGGGGGCGGCGCAAGCCCCAAAGGCGGCGATATTGCACCGTGATATCATGGCCGCCGTCGTCCCGTATTGAGATCCGCGCGCCGTGGAGACAGCCGTAAACCAGTCGTTGCCGCCGTTCGAACAGGCCCGGGTCCTGGTCCTCGGCGATTTGATGCTGGATCGCTACTGGACCGGGTCCGCCTCGCGCATCTCGCCGGAGGCGCCGGTGCCGGTGGTCAGGGTGGCCGACACGGAGGAACGGCCGGGCGGTGCCGCGAACGTGGCATTGAACATGGCGCGTCTCGGAGTGCAGGCGAGCCTCGCAGGCATGGTTGGCGAGGATGAGGCGGGGGCTTCCCTGCGGCGGCTCATGGACGCCGCCGGCATCCGGTGTCGATTTCACGTCTGCCCTGGCGTGCCCACCATCACCAAGCTGCGTGTCATCAGTCAGCATCAGCAGCTCCTGCGGCTGGACTTCGAACAGCGCCTGAACGGCGCGGACGCGGGCGCCTTGCTGGAGGATACGCGCGCGGCGGTCTCGTCCGGCCTCTCTGCGCTGGTGCTCTCCGACTACGGCAAGGGCACACTGGAACGTGCGCCGGAGTTGATTGCCGCGGCGCGCACTGCGGATGTGCCGGTGCTGGTGGATCCCAAGGGCCTGGACTTCGAGCGCTACCGCGGGGCCACGCTGATCACACCCAATCTCGCCGAGTTCGAGGCGGTGGCCGGGCACTGCGCCCACGATGACCAGTTGGCGGAAAGGGGCGAACGGTTGCGCGTCGAACTGGATCTCGACGCGATGCTGATCACCCTGAGCGAACGCGGCATGCTGCTGGTGCGCGCGGGCCACGATCCGCTGCATCTGCCCACCCGGGCGCGCGAGGTCTTCGACGTGACCGGTGCCGGCGACACGGTGATCGCGGTGGTGGCCGCGGCGCTCGCCGCCGGTCGGGATCTCGCCGAGGCCGCGGCGCTGGCCAACCTGGCCGCCGGCATCGTGGTGGGCAAACTGGGCACGGGTTTCGTGACACCGGCGGAACTGCGCGGCGCGCTGCGCAGCCAGCGCGGCGGCTGGAGCAGCCTGCTCGCGGAACCGGACCTGCTGTTGGCCGTGGAGGAGGCGCGCGCCATGGGCGAGCGCCTGGTGATGACAAATGGCTGCTTCGACCTGCTGCACGAGGGTCACGTGGCCTACCTGGAGCAGGCGCGCCGCCTGGGTGACCGGCTGATCGTGGCGGTCAACGACGATGACTCCGTGCGCCGGCTCAAGGGTGAGGGGCGGCCCGTGAATACGCTGACTCGGCGCATGGCCGTGCTCGCCGGGCTGGCATCCGTCGACTGGGTTGTGCCGTTCTCCGAGGACACCCCGGAGCGCCTGATTTGCGCCGTGCGACCGGACGTGCTGGTGAAAGGCGGCGATTACCGGCCCGGGGCGATCGCCGGCGCGGATTGCGTGCAAGCAGCCGGCGGACGCGTGGAAGTATTGCCCTATGTGGAGGGTGCCTCCACCAGCGGCATCATCGATCTGATCCGGGGTTAACCTCGTAGGAGCCCGGCCCTCCGGGCGAAGGTTTTGAGGCCCGGCCGTTCGCCCGGAGGGCCGGGCTCCTGATATGGATTGA